>JBAXCY010000001.1:0-55560 GCA_037141235.1 Acidimicrobiales bacterium
CGTGGTCGAAGGACGAGGTGATCGCCGCCTTCGCCTCGGCGTTGGCGCTCGAGACCCGAGCGACACGAGCGACCTGAGCGACCAGTTCGACCGGGACGGCGCTGCGCGCTCAGCCGATGAAGGCCCGCAGGATGGCCAGCACTCCGCTGATCAACAGCACGATGTCCACCAGATGGATGAAGTGGTTGTTGTGGAGCTTCCCCGAGACGGTGTTCCCCACCGCCCAGCCCATCAATCCGAGCGGCAGGGTGAGGACGAAGGCGGCCACCGCTGGCCGGTGCACCGCTCCTGATACCACCAGGATCACCAGCCCCACCACGTTCGAGATGGTGAAGACGGCCGACAGCGTCGATCGGAAAGCATCGGTCGCCATCCCTCGCGCCCGCAGGTAGACGACCAGCGGGGGCCCGTTGGTGGCCAACGCCGTGTTGAGCACGCCGCTGAGCGCCCCGACGGCATAGGTGGCCGACGGGCGGACCACCAGATCAGCCCGCCGCTTGGTGGCGGGGTGGAGCATCCACAGCGCGGCCGTACAAGTGGCCACCCCAAGTGCGATGCGGAGCACGCCGGCCGATGCCGTAATCAAGATGAGCGCACCTAGCGGCATGGCCACCACCGCTCCTGCACTCAGGCGCCACGTCTCGGGTCGGTCAATGTGGTCGTGGTGGCGGGCTGCGATCAGCAGGCTCGACACGGTGCCGTGCAAGAAGACAATCACCACGGCTGCTTGGGGCGGGATCACCAGTGCCATCAGCGGCACAGCCAGCAGGGCGAATCCAAATCCGGCCGTGGCCTGGACGAACCCGGCCACCAGCGTGATAGCCCCCAGCACCAAGAGGATCCACACCTCGATGCCCCACACGGTCACCGTCACGATGGGTCCATCTAAGAAGCCACCAGAGACCTAGAGGAAGTAGAGCCGCTGCAGCGGCACATCATCGGTTGCCTCGAAGTGCATCCGCTCCCCGTCCAAGGTCACCTGGGCCGACACCGGGTCTACTTCGACACTGCCCAGGCGCCCATTGCGCACCATGGCCGAAAGACGGATGTCGCGGCAGCCCTGGACGGCCACCCGGCGCCTGTGAGTGGGCCATGGATCGGACTCGGCTTCGGTGGCCGCCATATTGGTGAAGAGCACCGACAACTCGGCCGGGGCGGCCCCCATGCCGCCGAACTGCGGGCCATAGCGCATGGGCTGGGCCGATTCGGTGGTGGCGTTGGGATCGCCGATGCGTCCCCAGGCGGGCAGGCCGCCCTTGATGACGAGGGCAGGTTTGGCGCCGAACGATGCCGGAGGCCACAGCACGACATCAGCCAGACGACCCGGCGACAGGCTTCCGATCTCGTGACTGAGGCCGTGGGCCAGTGCTGGGTTGATGGTGATCTTGGCCAGGAAGCGCAGCACCCGGTCATTGTCGTGGCCGGTCGGATCGACCAACTCGGCCCCGGGTGCGCCCTTGGTGACCGAAGCCACGGCAAAGGTGCGCCGCCAGTTCTCTCCGGCGCGGCCCATCCCGAGCGCGTCCGAACTGGTGATGGGGATTACCCCTAGATCGTGGAGGAGGTTTTCGGCGCCCATGGTTTCGGCGCGGACCCGGTCGTGCACCAGGGCCAGGTCCCCGGGGATGTCTGGGTTGAGTCCGTGGACGCTGACGATCATGGCCACGTGCTCGTCCAAGGCATTGATGCCGTAGGGCAGGGTGGGGTTGGTGGAGGAGCCGATCACATGGTCGACTCCGGCCAGGCGCAGTACGTCAGGGGCGTGGCCTCCTCCGCACCCCTCCACGTGGAAGGCGTGCACCACCCGGCCATCGGTCACGGCCAGCGTGTCATCGACGGTCAGTCCCTCGTTGAGTCCGTCGGTGTGCAGGCAGACCTGCACGTCGAACTCCTCAGCCGCATCCAATGCGGTGTCCAGCGTGCGCAGGTGGGCCCCGGTGTCCTCGTGCACCTTGAAGCCGCACACTCCGGCTTCGAGCTGCTCTAACAGGGGGTCCCGGTGGGCCGACGAACCTCGACCCAGCACGCCCACGTTGACCGGCCAGGCGTCCAAGGAGGCATATCCCTGGCGGAGCACGGTGGGTGATCCCACCCCGACGCCCCACATGGGGCCGAGCTCTTGGGTCAGGATGGTGGTGATGCCGCTGGCCAGGGCCGCCTCGAACACCCGGGGAGTCATCCCGTGGACATGGGTGTCGATACCTCCGGCGGTGGCGATGAGCCCCTCACCGGGAATGACCTGGGTACCGCTACCCACCACCACGTCGATGCCGTCGGTGATGTCCGGGTTTCCCGCTCGGCCCACCCCTGCGATCCGGCCGTTGCGGATGCCGATCGAGGTGGCCCGCACCCCAAGCAGCGGGTCGAGCACCAGCACGTTGGAGATGACGACGTCGCACGACTCCGAGGTGCGCACAGAACGCAGTCCCATACCGTCCCGACCGGTCCGACCGAAGCCGAACAGCAGCTCATCGCCTATGGCACGGTCGTCGGCCTCGACCTCGACTTCGAGCCCGGTATCGCCCAACCGGACCCGGTCACCCAGGCGAGCACCGTTGACGGCCCGGTCCTCGCTGCCTACGTAGCGGCGAGTCATCGGCCGTCCCTGTCGGTGACGCCTGTGCCGCTCGGGTTCGCGTCGCCATCTGACGAGACACCCGACGTCACACCCGACGTCACACCCGACCCACGCATCGACCGTGCGTGGATCGACTCGATCGATCGAGCCGCCGCGCCCGAGGCGCTGTCGGAGCCGTGACGGTCAGGGGCTCCGGTGTCAGCGAACCCGCACGCCCAGGCTCGCTCGAGTGCCTGCTCCAACGCCCCTGGTGCATCCAAGGGGCCGTCGACCAGGCCTGCGAATCCGATGATGACGCGATGACCCCCGAACGGGACGAGCTCCACCGTCTTGGTCGCACCGGGGTCGAAGCGCACAACGGCCCCCGCTGGTACCGCCAGGCGTCGCCCGAACGAGGCCCGTCGGTCGAACCGGAGCCGGGGGTTGGACTCGAAGAAGTGGAAGTGAGAGGTGACCGAGATCGCTACCGAGGCCTCGTTGGTGACCTCGACGAGTACCACGTCCGTATCCGCCACTCCCGCGTCGCCAGCAGTGTCGGGGTCTGAGGCAGCCACGATGACCGCGCCGGGCGCCTGGTCTCCCAGGTGGCCACCACCTACCGGATCGGGCACGGTGACCAGGCGGGACCCGTCGGAAAAGACAGCCTCCACCTGGACCTGGGTCACGATGTCGGCCACACCGGGCAGAACGTCATCGGGTCCGACCACCCGGCGTCCGACCTCGAGCGCCTCAGTGACCCGGAGTCCGTCGCGGGCCGCCTCGGCCACGGCATCGGCCACCACGGCGATGGTCTCGGGCACGTTGAGCCGCAGACCCCGGTCGCGACGAGAGCGAGCCAGCATTGCCGCCAGGTGCAGCAGCAGCCGGTCTGTCTCGGTCGGGGTGAGGTCCACGCTCAGCCGTCCGTGATGACCGAGGCTGGCTGCTGCTGAGTGATGCAGTGGATGCCACCCCCGCGGTCGAAGATCGGCCGGGCGTCGACCAGGACGATCTCCCGGTCCGGATAGCAGTGTCGGAGGATGTCGGCCGCCACCTCGTCGGACGGATCGTCGAACGACCCCAAGATCACCCCGCCGTTGACCACGTAGTGGTTGATGTAGCTGTAGTCGACCCAGCCCCGGCCGTCGCGGAGCACAGTCGGAGCGGGCACGGCCACCAGTTCGACCCCGGGGATGCCGCGCAGTATCTCGGCCACCTCGCCACTCACCTCGAAGTCAGGATGGGACGGATCCCGTTGGTCGTGGAAGAGAAGGGTGTCGGGGCCGGCAAAGCAGGCCACGATGTCGACGTGGCCCTGAGTGCCGAAATCGTCGTAGTCCCGCGTGAGTCCACGGGGCAGCCAGTAGGCGGTGCTCGTGCCAAGCGTGCGGGCCATCTCGGCCTCGACCTGAGCGCGGGACCAATCGGGGTTGCGTCCTTCACCGCGCTGCACGGTCTCGGTCAACAGAATGGTGCCCCGGCCGTCGACGTGGATCCCACCGCCCTCGTTCACCATCGATGAGCTGATCACCGCCGTGTTGGCTACCTGGGCCACGGTATCGGCGATGAGGGCGTCCTGGTCCCAGGTGGACCAACCCTGGGCCCCCCATCCATTGAAGCGCCAACTCACGGCGGCCACTGCACCATCGTCGAGCACGAAGGTCGGACCCATGTCGCGGATCCAGGAGTCGTCGAGCGGGGCTGACACCAGGTCGATGGCTGGGTCGAGCAGACGGCGAGCGCCATCGATGTCGCCTGGATCGACCACCATGCGCAGCGGCTCGAATCTGACAACCGCACCGGCCACGGCAGCCCAGGCTCGGCGCATCGCCTCCACCCCGTCCGCATCGAGGTCGAAGGTGCTCGGACCCTCAGTGGGCCACGCCATCCAGGAGGCCTCATGGGCTTCCCATTCCGCCGGCATTCTCCTGGTCACGTCGTCCTCCCCGTCACAGGATCGCCCTCGGATCCGAATCCATCACGACACCATCACCGTATGTCTCCCAAGGGAATGTTGGGGTCGTGATGCGGCAGGGGCACGCGGAGCCAAGCAGCAATGTGCGGGATGGTCCAGGCCAGCACCGGACCCGTCAGGGCCACGAAGATCACCGTGACGACGTTGATCGGTCCTCGCAGGACGAGGGCGATCACCAAGAGCACCGCCTCGATCCCCCATCGAGCACGGTGGATCCTTGCCCCCTTCGCCACCATGGCCAGCATGAGCTCCTCGAGGCATCCCGCCCCTAGGTCCGACAAGACGTACCCGGTCACCCCTAGGTAGAGGATGGCCAGCGCCAACGCGGCCAGCACACCCCTCCCCAAAATGCCCTGCGGTGACGGCAGTACTACCAGGCCGACATTGATGACGAGCCCGATGAAGAAGGCGACCAGCACCGTGCCCACCTTGGGTCGCCGCCCCAAGATCCAGGCCAGCACCAGCACCAGTCCAGCGTTGATCCACGAGCACGCCCCCACCGACAGGCCGGTCTTGGCCGCTACCCCGGCGTTGATGGCATCCAGCGGGTCCGTTCCCAGCCGGGCCTGCAGGAGCCCAGCGATCCCCATTCCGGTGAAGACGGTCCCGAGCAGGTAGATGGCGAGCCTGGTGACGAACACCCGATCTACATCAGCACGCTTCATCGAGGCGATCTCACGTCGGCTGGATCGCGGGGTACAAACTGGCAACCACGGGCGACGCCACTGGACGCCAGAAGTGCGACGGTTGCAGTGGGGCAATCGGACGGCACCCTGGTGATGGTAGGTCGCCACGACCGGTAGTGGGGACGGAGGGGGTCGAACCCTCACTGGGGGCGGTTTAAGCGCCCTGCCTCTGCCAATTGGGCTACGTCCCCTGGTGCATGCGACTGTAGGCCCATACCGCCGGCCGAGCGGTCCTTCGGGGCGCGTATCGACGTCTGGGCGTCCCACGGAGTCCTCAGTTGGAGCGGTGCCCGGGGTACTCTCCCACCACTGCATCGACGGCCACCAGTTCGACTACTCGAGGAGCATCCACCGGATGGACGAGTCCATCAGACCCGGGCCACGGACCGAGCACTGTGGTCGGACGACGGTCGATCTCCCACTGCTGCCACGGCTGCGATCCGGCACCCGCCATGTCACAGACGGGCACGCCGGTACGAGCAAACGACGTCCAGGCCTGGCGCATCGACACCGACAGCGCCAGGGCCTCGTCTCCCCCACCCGAGAACCCCTGGACCATCGGGTTCTTCACCGTCCCGAACACGAACGGGATCTCGAGTGCGTGACACGAACCCAACACCCCGCCGAAGGCCGGTGACTCCCAGGTGAACAGGTAGCAGAACGTGCCCACCCCTGTACCAGCGGCAGCGCGGTGGGCATCGGCCAACCGGACCGTGCCCACTCGAAAGACGACCTCGGTGGCAATGGCCGACCACAGGTCGCGTGGCTCCACCGACTCGCCTCGCTCGGCCCGGGCCGTCTGTACGGCGGCGATCACGCTGTCGGTTGCCTCGGGGTCGGGGTCGACCCGCCGCATCCAGTGGCGCAGACCCTCCATGTCCAACGACATCAGCTTCGGGCTCCCGAGGACGAAGAAGGCCGACTCGTCTCGCGTGGTACCGATGAGGAGCGGCACTTGGGCCGATGATCCGCTGGCTACGGCAACTATCGGAGGAACAGGCAGGAACCGCCCATCGACTACCGGAGTGACCAGGAGACCCGATTCGCTCTCGCCGGCCACATCGGAAAGCGCTCCGGCCGCGGCCACGAGCACGTCGGCCGGCAGTTTGGTCAATGCCTCCCGTGTGCACTCCACGCCAAGGTGGGCGGCCAACCGCTCCGCCCGATCAGAGGCCAGGTCTGGCGAACACGTGTAGGGGGGCCCGCTCTCCACGATGGCTCGGTGGAACAGCCCACCAGCCGCAGGGACGGCCAGCAACGTGGCCACACTCATCCCTCCTGCTGACTCGCCGAACAGGGTCACATTGTCAGGATCGCCACCGAAGTCGGCGATGTGGTCGCGCACCCAGGCCAAGGCGGCCACCTGGTCGGCCAGTCCCCAGTTGCCCACACCCGACCACTCGGCCCCATCCAGCCAGGTCTGACCAGGATCGTCGAGGGCCGGATGAGCCAGGAACCCGAGGAATCCGAGGCGGTAGTTGATAGTGACCACCACGACGTCGCCCTCGCTGGCCAGTACACCGCCCCGATAGAGGCCACCCGAGCCCGAGCCGGTCATGAACGAGCCACCGTGGACCCACACCATCACCGGCCGGCGTCCACCGTCGAGCCCCGGGGTCCACAGGTTGAGGTTGAGACAGTCCTCGGAGTACTCCTCGAGGGTGCCCCCGAGCGCCTGCTCCATCGTCCCCGGGGACTGCGGTGCCGCCGGGCCGAACCGGTCACACTCCCGGATCCCGACCCATGGCTCGGGTGGGGCAGGTGGACGCCAGCGTCGCTCGCCACCGGTGGGCGCACCGTAGGGGATGCCGGAGAACGCCCAGACGCCACCACGCTCTGTGCCCTGCACTCGGCCGCCTCGTACCTCGACTACACCGTCCACCACTCCGACCTCCAGTTCGACAGGAATTGTGTCGATGACACAACCAACTTACCCACCCATAGACTCTGCAGGCACCCAGGCGGAGACCGACCCAGGGCAGACGTCACATGACACCTCTCCAAGACACCCACGACACCCAAAGCCCCACGAGGCGGACATACGCACTGAACTGCGCCTATGTAGCCACGCGTCCTTGTTTCGTTGGGGTCGAGGGCGGTACTGTGCGCCGGTGGGCACGATGAGGGCAGCGCCAGGCACGCGCTCCTCCCTGCGGGCAGGACTCGTTGGCCGAGGCCCAGCCCCGCACCGCTCGGTGCGCATGCGCCGTCGGCCCACTGCCGTGATCGCTTTGGCCATCGCCACGGGATGCGCCGCCGCCACGGGCATGATCCCTCTGACGGCAAGTGAGCCAGCGGGGGCCGTTGGGGTTGCCACCACGACTACGACTACGACTACGACTACCGTCCCGGCTCCAGGGACGATCGCCGCCGGTGAGGCGCAAGTGATCGCCATCGGGGCGCAGATCGCCGAGCAGCAGGCCGCCCTTGGTGCCGCCACAGAAGCCTACAACCGGGCCAGCAGTCAGTTGGATGCCACCAAGGCGGCTCTGGCTGCCACCAACGCCTCGCTCGATGCCCAGCGGGCCAAGCTCGATGCGGCGCGCGCCGTGCTCCGCAAGGACGTCGTGCAGTCCTACATCGAGGGGACGTCCTCGTTGGCCATCGCCCGCATGTTTGCTGCACCATCAGGTAGTGCACAGACCCGCGCCCTCTACCAGCACCTCGGGATCGGCGACCTAGCCCAAGAGGTGGCAAAGGTGCAGTCCGGCCAACGCTCCCTGGCTGCTACCCAGTCCAAACTGCAGGCCGAAGAGCAGAGCCAAGCCACCCAAGCGGCCGCCGCCAACCAGGCCGCTCAACAAGCCAACGCCGCCGCGCTCCAATCGCAAGCCACACTGGACCAGGTGAAGGGAACCTTGGCCCAGGAGATCGCCCAGCAGGCGGCCGCTACGGCCGCCGCCGCTGCCGCCGCCGCCGCCCAAGCCACCACCCCGTCAGATCGACAGGCTGCAGCCGCCCAGGCGTCCCAAGCCGCCCAGGTGGCCAGCACGGTCAGTGGAGGAAGTGCTGCGGCTGCCAGTGCCAACGATGCCGCTAACAAAGCGGCGGCCTCGGCCGGGGCCGGGTCCACGAGCAGTGCCGCCTCGGCGGCCACCACCGCCACCACTGCACCTACCACCTCGCCCACCACCTCGCCCGTGAACACCGGCCCGGTGTCAGCCTCCGGGGGAACCAACGCGGCCGGTCTAGCCGCCGTGCATGGCGCCATGCGCTACCTGGGGGTTCCGTATGCATGGGGAGGCACCAGCTCAGCCGGTATCGACTGCTCGGGGCTGACCATGCGGGCCTGGGCCAGCGCCGGTGTGTCGTTGCCCCACTCGGCTGCCCTGCAATATGCGAACTTCCCCCACGTCAGCCTCACGGCTTTGCAGCCGGGCGACCTGCTCTTCTTCAACATGGACGGCACCGGCATCGACCACGTGGTCATGTACGTCGGGGCCACACTCGATGGCAAGGCCACCGCCTATGGCGCCCAGACGATGATCCAAGCCGCACACACCGGGACGGTGGTGACGTTCAATCCCCTCTGGTACTTCGGGTTGGTCGGTGCCTCCCGACCCTGAGCCGAACGGACCGCCGATGCTCCAGCTCACCATCGTGGTCCCGGCCTTCAATGAGGCGCACCGCCTCGAAGCTGGCATGCAGCGGTTCGAGGCGGCCGTATCGGCAGGTGCCATCGACCTCGAGCAGACCGAGCTGGTGGTCATCGACGATGGCAGCACCGACCAGACGGCGGCCGAGGCCACCAAACTGCTGGCTGGCATCCCTCACCACCGGGTGATCCGTCTGCCGTTCAACCAGGGCAAGGGGGCCGCAGTCCGGACTGGGGTGGCCAGCGCACGCTCGCTGTACACGGCCTACATGGACGCCGACATGGCCATCGATCCGATGGCCATTCCGCTTCTCCTCGATGGACTCGAAGACCACGACCTGGCTATCGGGTGCCGCGCCCTGCCCGATTCGATGGTCGAGACCACCTATGTGGTGCGCTCGTTGATGGGACGCCTGTTCAACGAGTTGGTGACTTCGGGCACCGGACTCGGCCTGAAGGACACCCAGTGCGGGTTCAAGGCGCTGCGCACGCCGGTGGCCCGCCTCCTCTTCCACCTGGTTCGCATCGACCGCTTCGCCTTCGACGTGGAGATCCTGGCCCGGGCCCGCCGACTCGGCCTCACCATTACTGAAGTCCCGGTCCACTGGAAGCATGTCGAGGGCAGCACCGTCCACCCCCTCCATGACTCGGTCACCATGCTTCGAGACGTCTACCGCTCGAGGCGAGGGATGCTGACCGGCCCCCCGGTGCCGACCCTCACCGTTCGTCCGGCTGATGGTGGTGCTTCTGTTGCGGTTCTGGCTGGGCAGGTATCGGCGATCCTGGCCGAGGTGCTCGACGGCGCCCCGGTTCCAGTGATCCCGGACGGAACGGGCGTGACCGCTCTGCTGGCCATGGTCGACCCGGCCGACGTTTCCGTGGCCCATGAGGCACTACGCCTCCAGACGGTACCCGCAGAGGTAGCGCGACGGGCCCTGACACTCGACGGTCTGGCCCACTTCGGACCGCTGGCCGGGCTCCTCGATGCAGCCGGTGCGAAGCCATCTGGCCGATAGCAGCCAAAGCCGGATACCTTGCGAGTACCATCGACCAGGTGAGTGATGATCCAAGCGATATGAGGGGAGCGGCGCCCTCAGCCACCGGTTCGGCCGCTCAGTCATCTGGAGGGCCGGACGACCGCGACCTCATCGACGCCATCGTCGACCGTGTCTCCCCAACTCCATCGACCGCATCGACCGACTGGGCGGCTGCGGTCGAAGACCTACCCGAGACCACTGGAGCTAGCCTTTCCTACTTGCCCGTGGCTGCCCCCCGGCGCCCGATGGTGGACGAAGACGTCGAAGGGTTCGAGGACCCTCGACGATCCGACGTCGACGAGTGGGGCCGCAGCGAGCACATGCGCTCGATCATCCGCCGCCTCTACGACCCGATCTACCGGCACTGGTTCCGTGTGGAGTGGGAGGGCCTGGAGAAGATCCCGACCGATGGTGGCGCGCTGCTCATCGCCAACCATGCCGGAGCCGTCCCTTCGGATGCTCCCGCCATCATGCATGGCATCGAGACCGAGCTTGGACGGCCCGTCTACGGCTTGGCTGACTACTTCTTCCGGACCGTCCCCGTGCTCGGCACCATGTGGTCACGATCGGGTGGCGTCCCCGCCCATCCCGACAACGCCTATCGCATCCTCCACGACCAGCAGCAGTTGGCGCTGGTATTTCCGGAAGGTACCAAGGCCACCTCGAAGACGTACGCCGACCGCTACCGGCTGCGGAGGTTCGGACGAGGCGGATTCGTGGAGCTAGCCATGCGAGCCGGTGTGCCGATCATCCCCATCGCTGTGGTCGGCGCCGAGGAGTCGATGCCCATCGTGTTCCGCCTCACCAAGGTGGCCAAGGCGCTCAACCTTCCGTACTTCCCGGTCACGGCCAACTCGCTCCTGCTCGGCCCGTTGGGCTACGTGACGTACTTTCCGGCCAAGTTCAAACTGCGGGTCCTCGACCCGATCACCTTCGATGTGGAACCTGGCCTCGATCGCTACTCACGCAGCAGGGTGATGGATGAGGCCGAGCGCATCAGAGCATCGATGCAGGACACCCTCCACGACATGCTGCGCGAACGCCGCAGCATCTGGTTCGGTTGATCTGATGGGTCGACGCGTACTGATCACCGGACTCGACACGTTTTGGGGCGGGCGCATGGCTCAGGCGCTCGAAGCCAAGCCGGACGTCGAGATGATCCTCGGACTCGGAACCAAAGAGCCCCGGGTGCCGCTCGATCGCACCGAGTTCGTCCGGTCGGACCAGAAGTATTCGATCCTGAGCCGCATCGTGCGGGCTACCCAGGTCGACACCATCGTCCACACCTTCCTCGAGACCAACTCAGTGACCGTGCCAGCACGGACGCTGCATGAGATCAACGTCATCGGCACCCTCAACCTGCTGGCTGCCGCCGGCGCCAGCGGGACCTCGGTGCGCAAGGTCATCATCAAGTCCTCCACCCACGTCTACGGCTCGGCCGAGCAGGATCCGGCCTGGTTCAGCGAAGCGGACACCCGCACGGGGCCGGTGCGGACCAAACTCGAGCGGTCGCTCATCGAGGTGGAATCGCTCGTGCGCGACTTCACCGACGACAACCCCCACCTGGCGGTCACCGTCCTGCGGTTCGCCAACGTGCTCGGGACTGACATCATCACCCCGATCAGCTACGACCTTCGTCGTCGGCTCCTCCCATGCATCGCCGGATTCGACCCCCTCGTGCAGTTCGTCGAGGAAGACGACGTTGTCCGCTCCCTCGAGTTCGTGACGGAGAATCGGATCCCCGGGGTGTTCAACGTGGCCGGCGAGGGAAAGATCCCCTGGAGCGAGGTGGCTGCGATCAGCGGTGCCCACCTACTGCCGCTCCCACCGTTCGGACCCCGCCTATTTGCCGCTCCGCTCGAGCGCCTGAGCCGGGTCCAGTTCCCACCGGAGATGGAGGGCCTAATGCGCTATGGACGCGGCGTGGACACCTCGAAGTTCCGTGAAGCCGGGTTCGACTACCGCTACTCGACGGCTGGGGCGGTTCGCAGCTTCGCTCGGGCCAACAACCTCCGGCGCGCCACTGGGTCGGTCCCCCCGGGGTATCGATACGAGCAAGATGTCGAGCAGTTCTTCCGACACTCGCCGGCCGTGGTCCGCGGCGTCGACGCCTGAACCAGTTCGGACCGACTGGCCGCTACGGCCGATCCCCAGTAGCCCCGATCAGAGCTAGTACTGGCCCAGCCATTCCGCCCGCAGGGCGGGGGCCCGCACGGCCCACTCGTCGGAGATCATGGCGTAGCGCACATGGTCTTCCCACTCGCCGTTGATCTCCAGGAAGCCGATTGCTGTGCCCTCGTCGCGCAGCTCGAGCTTCTCGGCCACCCTCCGGCTCGAGGTGTTGCGGGGGATGACGGCCACTTCCACCCGGTGCAGTCGCAGTGTCTCGAAGGCGAACTGGAGCACGACCACGACGGCTTCGGGTATCAGCCCCAAGCCGGCCAGGTCCTTGTCGATCCAGTAGCCGATGGCACCGTTCTGAAAGGGTCCACGTTGGATGGAGGACAGCGTGACCTCGCCGGCGAACCGTCCGTCGTAGAAGATCCCGAGACCGAAACCGGATCCGAGCTGCCGCTCGCGCTCGCGCATGGAGCACCGGGCCTGAAAGCTCGACTTGTCCTCGGCTGGCAGTGGGGCTCCCTTGGATCGGGGCTCCCAGGGCACGAGCCAGTCGCGGCAGCGGTTCCGGACCTCCATCCATGCCTGGTAGTCGGACTCCACCAGGCTGCAGAGGCGAATGCGGCGGCCAGGGAGATCGAGCGAGCGGATCTGCGGGGACCGCAGGCTGGGGCTCATTGCACAGCCTCGCGGTCCATAGCCGTGCCAGGAGTCTCCATCACGGGCGTTCTCGCACTACACGGTCGCCCTGGGATCGCTGGCCATGGCCCGTTTCTGACCTGCGTCGATAACCCTGCCTGACCCCCGAGAACGTTCACCGAAACATCGTAGGTCACCTGCTATCGGCCAGGGCCAATTGTCAGGCTGGATCACCACCTTGGGTGGCGTCGTTGCCGCCTGCGACCCCACGTGACAATGAGTCGGCGAAATTCAGCGATGAGGTACAGTCGCCCCAATGTCCACGGGTGCACGCCACGACGGACGCCCGTCCGCATCGCCTCGCGGCGGGTCCGGCCGCATCAGTTCGCTGACGCGCCAAGCGGTGGCCGTTCTGCCGGAGGGAACCATTCCGGTATCCGTGGGCCTGATCATCACCGGAGCCACGGCCTATGCGTATCTGATCCTGACGGCCCGGGTGCTTGGTCCGGCAAAGTATGCGCCCTTGTCGGTGCTGTGGGCCATGGTGTTCCTCGTCGGTCCTGGCGTCTTCTTGCCGCTACAGCAAGAGGTGGGCCGACTCTTCGCCCAACGCAGGGTGGAAGGCGTAGGTGCAGGCCCGGTGGCTCGGCGTGCGGCGATCATCGGCGGGGCCCTCCTCGCATTCCTGCTCACCGTGACAGCGGTAGCTGCGGTGCCGCTCGGACGGGCGCTCTTCGATAGCCAGTATCTCTTGGTGGCTGGCTTTGCGTGTGCACTGGTCGGCTATCTGCTTCTCAGCCTGACCTGGGGGGTCCTTGCCGGGAGCGGCCGATTCACTCCCTATGCCGTCGCCCTTAGCGCTGACGGAATCCTGCGAATCGCGGTCTGCGTCGTGCTGGCCATAGTGGGGGTGCAGACTGCCGGCCCCTACGGCCTGGTCATGGGGATCACCCCTGCCATCGCTGCACTGATCGCTATGCGAGGCAATACCGACTTGCTCCAACCGGGTCCACCGGCGCCATGGGGAGACCTCTCTAGCGCGCTGGGCTGGCTCCTCGTGGGTTCGCTCGGTGCCCAGGCCCTGGCCAATGCCAGCATCGTCGCCGTGGAACTTCTAGCCAACAAGTCCCAACGCGCTGAAGCCGGAAACTTCCTGGCCGGAGTGGTCATCGCCAGGTTCCCGCTATTTCTGTTCGGGGCCGTCCAGGCCGCCCTCCTGCCTCGACTGGCGAGACTGAGCAGCGAAGGTCAGTACCGTCAGTTCCGGTCCGGGATGACGCGGCTGCTGTCCCTGGTGGCTGCCATCGCTGTCGTCTCCACCGTGGCGGCATTCCTGGTGGGCCCTTGGGCGCTCCAACTGCTCTTCGGCACAAAGTTCATCCTGAGCCGGGCCGATCTCACCATGCTGGCTGCGGGCAGCGGGTCCTACATGGTGGCCCTAGCAATCGTGCAGGCGTTGATCGCCTTGGGCCACCACGCTCGGTCCGCCATCGGCTGGATCGTTGGACTGGCCGTGTTCGTCGTAGTCACCGCTATGGGTACCACCTTGCTGGCCCGGATCGAACTCGGATTTGTGTCAGGGGCGATCGCCGCCCTCGTGGTGGCCGGGATCCTCCTGCTGGTGAGCATGCCGTCGAGCGATCAAGAGTTCGACCCCAAGTTGATGATGCTCCCCACCGCAGAGCTCGGCATTGAGCCCTGATCCCGGGTTCGCGTCGAGCGTCTGGACCCAGGGCTGTGTCATGCTGACCAGCAAATCTGGAGCCAAAATCTGGAGCCATGAGGGCAGGATCGAAGAGAGCTGGGAGTGCAGTGAGAGACGAACCGTTGATTGCCTCCACGGTGACCGTCGAGGACGGGGTCATCGTCGGCAGTGGGAGCGCCGTTTGGGATCTGTCCACTCTGCGCTCCGGAGCCCGGATCGGTCAACGATGTGTCATCGGGCGAAATGTCTTCGTTGACACTGGGGTTGTCGTAGGCGACAACTGCAAGATCCAGAACAACGCGCTGCTGTTCGCTCCAGCGGTACTCGGCAACGGGGTCTTCGTCGGCCCGGCTGCAATCCTCACTAATGATCGGAACCCAAGAGCGGTCAACCCCGACGGCTCGCTCAAGTCGGCCGACGATTGGGAATCGACCGGCATCACGATCGAGGATGGCGCATCGATCGGGGCGGGAGTCATCGTTGTCGCCGGCACCCGGATCGGATCCTGGGCGCTGGTAGCCGCCGGTGCGGTGGTCGCCTCCGATGTGCCGCCCTTTGCACTGGTCGCTGGAGTGCCGGCCCGTCGGATCGGTTGGGTGGGGCGCACCGGACAGCGGCTCATCAAGAGTGGGCCCAGCAACTGGACCTGCGTTGACACGGGCGACCAGTTTGTCGAGAGGGAGCAACTACTCCACAAGGTCGACGCATAAGGAGTTTGGTGTTGCCCCAGGGCAGCACGACCTAGCCGCAACGCCCCGTGTGGGCATCGGGGTGGGTCCAGGCTGAGCGATCGGTGGCTCGGCCGGCGTCAGCCCCGACCCTCGTTGTTCATATCCATGAGGATCGAAGTCACCAGGAGCTGGAACCCGACGATCAGGGGTAGCACGACCAGCATCACCGTGCCCGAACTCGGGCTCATGCCGTTCGCCACGCGGTTGTAGACGAGGAGCAAGCCGAATACCAGTCCGATGAACGATAAGAAGAGTCCACTCAGCAGAAAGAGTGCCACCGGGTGGAAGCTCTGGAGGATGTACTTCCGATAGAGACGCCTCCAGAAGCCCACCCATACGGCACGCAGGGCGCGCACCGACGTGGGTAGGACCTTGATGGTCGAAGTCTCGTCGCCGTAGATCGCAGGGACCGGCACGTCGGCGATCTTTCCGCCGGCGATCGACAGCGCGATGAGCATCGTGTTCTCATAGTCGTACCGCTCACCGATGTAGTAGAAATCCATCTTCTCCATGATGCGCCTCGTGAAGAATCCGTAGCCATTTTGGGTGTCTGATATTGAGTAATAACCGGTAGAAAATTTAGTAAGCAGCGAAATAAAAATGTTCCCAATTTGCCGATATCGCGGCATCGCTTTCAGGGCATCTCGGTGAAAGAAGCGGTTGGCTTTGACGTAGTCCAACTTCTCGTCATCCAAGACCTCAAGCATCGATTCGATGTAGGTCGGATCACATTGAGCATCTCCAGCCAGTACGCCGATGATGTCGGCGTCCGTAGTGGCCAACGCGTGTTTGAAGCCGTTGACGAGAGAGTATCCGATGCCGTGATTCCGATCGTTATCCAGGACGATCACCCGTGAGTCGTCTTTCGCCAACTGGTGCAGGACGTTCAACGTATCATCGGTACTACCATCATTTACCATAATGATTGTGTCCACAATAGTTGGCATTGTGGTCACCGTTTTTCCCGCTAACTTCTCCTCGTTATAGCAGGGTACGACAACGGCAACCTTGAGATTACGGAACATACTGGGAAGCCTATCTGCTTGGCATGGCCAAGCGGTTGACCTCACAGGGCGTGCTCCGCCGCCCCTACGGCTGGC
The DNA here is from genome assembly GCA_037141235.1 of Acidimicrobiales bacterium. Classification (GTDB taxonomy): domain Bacteria; phylum Actinomycetota; class Acidimicrobiia; order Acidimicrobiales; family RAAP-2; genus Bog-756. The sequence continues at coordinate 16,144 of JBAXCY010000001.1, forward strand.
GGCCGGTAGCGGCAAACAGGCTGCCCACGAACACAAGAATGCCGATCAAGGGAAGGAGGGCCACCAACCGCTCGGTTCTCGGTGCCTTCGCATGTCGATATCGCGAGTCACACGACCTGGTGCCGCCGGATGGGGACTCCAGAATCGCCAGATCTGCGGCCGTCACTGGCTTTCCACAGACCTAGTCCCCAAGTAGATCGGCCAACGTGGAGGCAACCAGGTCGACGTCGGCTTGACCGAGCCACTGATGCACCGGCAAGGAAAGTACTTCCTGGGCGGCCGAGCTGGCTCGGGTCACCGAGGAGACGGACACCTGGGGGTGGTCCCGGTAGCAGTCGTAGTCGTGAGTCATCTTCGGGTAGTAGATGCCCGACTCGATGCCCGCCTCCAGTAGTTGGGCGGCAATGCTGTCGCGATCTACCCGGGCATCGGCAGTAACCCGGACGGTGAACTGGTGGTTCACGTGACGTCGTCCTGGGGGTTCGACCGGCACCTCCAATCCGCGTACACCGGCAAGCGCCTCACGCAACATGGCGGCATTGCGTCGGCGTAGTTCAGTCCACTCCTCGAGGTGAGGAAGCTGCGACAGTCCCACCGCTGCCTGCAGCTCGGTCATGCGGTAGTTGTGTCCGGGTATCACGTACTCGTACCGAGCCCGCATGCCCTGATTGCGGAGAATCCTCAATCGGTCGGCAATATCGGCGTCGTTCGTCGTGATGATGCCTCCCTCCCCGGCAGTGACATTCTTTGTGGCGTAGAAAGAGAAGCAGCCGAGGCCCCATGAGCCGACCGCCCGTCCGTCGATCTGTGCTCCGTGCGCTTGGGCTGCGTCCTCGATGATCCCCAGTCCGGCACCGTCAGCGAGCTCCTGCAGCCGACCCATGTCCGCGGGGCAACCGTAGAGGTGCACCGGCATGATCGCCCGCGTCCTCGGACCGATCGCTTCGGCCACTGCGTCCGGATCGATCGTGAAGTCGTGCGGATCGATGTCAACGAGGCGCGCCACTGCACCTGCCTCGAGGATCGCGTTGAGCGTGGCCACGAAAGTGAACGGCGTGGTGATGATCTCATCACCCGGCCCGACCCCAAGGGCCTGGATGGCCGCCACCAGTGCCGTAGTCCCGTTGTTGACTGCGACGGCGTGTGAAGTCTGGGCGATCGCCGCGAACGTCTCCTCGAACTGGGCGACCATTGGCCCCTGGGCCAGCCTGCCAGAACGCACGACTTCGAGCACCAGCCGCTCTGCCTCCTCATCGAGCCGGACTTCGGTGAGGCGGATCATGTCAACTCCATCTTTTGATCGCCGGAGGGTGCCCCGGGACTGCACTGTGCAGACACCGTGGCGGCCAGCGAATGCGACGCAATGATCCGATCGATCTCCACCGATCTATCTTCTCGGCCTTCACAGAGGTCAAGAAAATGTTCGAGCTCGAGCGCAAGGGGTTCGCCAGCGTGGCGCACGAACGGGATGTCAACGATCGTCTCCGCTCGGTAGGTAGGTGCCACCGACACTTCTGGTTGCTCCTGGCGAACATTTCGGTAGACCGTCACATCAGCTCGTAGGAGGTCCAGGTCCAACAGGAGTGACGGCGTCAGAACCTGGATCGAACGCAACTTTCGCTGTCCCACGCGGCTGGCCGAGAGTGTCACTAGTCCCCCCGACGCGAACCGAATCGTGCAGTCTGCAATTTCCGGTCCCTCGCTCCCAGGAGCGGACCACGAACCTCCGGACACGTGATCGATGGGATCATCCCCGACCAGGAGGAGCGCTAGGTCCAGATCGTGGATCAAGAGGTCCTGGACCACACTGCCGACATTCCTAGGGTCCGTCGGCGAATGTCGCATACCCAGGATGTGGATGGGCGGCTCATCCAACAGCTTCGAAGCCAGGGTGATCACCGGGTTGAACCGCTCCACGAACCCGCAGGCAAGCGCGACGTCGCCCTCGATGGCGGCCGCGCAGATCTGCTCGACATCAGCCAGTTCGAGAGCGATGGGCTTCTCGACCAGGATCGGCACGCCAGCTTCGATGACAGCCAGCGCTGAGGGAACGTGCACCTGGGTCGGCGTGCAGAGGATCACCGCGTCGCACTCCAGGGCGGCCTGGAGTTCAACAGCCGAGCGGGTCCCATAGCGCGACGCCATCTTTGCCGCCCGATCGCCATCGACATCCACGATCACCTCGAGCGAGGCCCGGGAGGACTCGGAGACGACGCGAGCGTGATTCCCCCCCATCGCCCCCGCTCCTACTAGCGCAACTCGGACTTTCTTCATCGCCGTTCACTTCTCCTGAGGCTGGGTTCGGGGCCAAAATACCCCTGTCGATCAGATCTCTCCGCGTCGGTGATGGTGCGATAGAGCCGGCTCGTCGTGAGTCTCCGACACGGTAGGCCGGTTCGTCCAGTCAGCCCGTCAATTTTCCGACACATCTAGTCAATAGTTGGCATCGGATCGGGCCCTTGCGCCTCTGTCCTCATGCCGATAACAGCAGAGCGGTTCGGCCTAGCTACCAGCGCCCTCTCCACGACGATCTGCTTGTCAGTGTCAGCTGCGCGAATAGACGAAGAGGGCCTGCGGACCGATCGTAGGCTGGGCCTCCAGGTGGAGACACGACGCCGCTAGCGGCGTCGGCGACAAAACGAACCCAATATGGAGCTTGGATGCCGCAGTTCCACACGGATCGAAGGCGACCTGCACGAAATCGGGGGCCAGCAGGGTCAGCGAAGTGGCAGACCCAGCCGCACCAGGGGTGAACCCCAGATTGGCATATCGGTTCCACGTCTCCTTGGACCGCCCCCGTGGGTCGAGGATCTTCCACATCGAGGCATTAGGAAACGCTGCGACGCCGTTCACGGTGGCCAGGCCTGAGGCCAGGAGGACATCATTGTACGGGGGCCCCGCGTAGCTCAGCCAGACGTTGTTGGCTGAATCACGTGGCTGCTTGGCTGCGGAGTGCAGTACCGGAAGCAGCGGCGACGACGTGAGCGGTCCGAGGCCGCGATAGAGCGGATTCGCCCCCAGCGACATCATCGCCCCAAAGACGATCAGAGCCAAACCACCGAGCAGGACCTTGCGGGCACTCGTCAGCCACACCACGACGGCTGCAGCACCGCTGAACAGCCCCACCTGCCACAGATTCAATCTGAGCGCAGGGACCGGCACAATGAACTCTCTGCCTGCCCAGAAGTAGAGCCCGAAGGCTAGGGCCCCACAGATCGCAGCCCCTACGGCGAGCCGACGCTGGAACTCGCGGTGCTGCCTCGCTGCGCGGCCCGCCACCTCGCCTGAGCCGTCTGCAGGCTCCACCTTTGCAGCGCAAAGCAGGGCCATCAGGAGGAACCCGCCCACACCTACGCCCACGATGGCCCGCTCTGGTGGGGTCCGGTCGAGGAGCAGGAAATGGGCAACGATAGGAGGCAGGCTGATGAGGAACCAGGCGCTCACCACGAGGAAGCCAGCACTGGCTCCCACCAGGAGGATCCGCCATCGCCGACCCCAGTCGCGCAGGCGGACGCGGAACAGTTGCAGAAGGGCAAAGGGACCGAGAAGGAGAAAAGAGGAGATTTCGGACTGGTTGGTCCCGCTGACTCCATCTCTTTGGTTCGCCAATCCGACACCGAACGGAGCAGAGAACAGATGGAGAAGCGACGTATTTCCGCCAGTGGCGCGCCGCTGCCCCGGATAGACGGTGCCGGTCACCGCGGCGATCGTCGATTCGCTGTGCAGAAAGAAGGCCGCGCAGCCGGCGGCGGCAGCTACGGCCACCGCGCTGAGGTCGACCAGGGCCCGTCGCCAGTGCAGTCCGCCGCCATTGATCCGGCGAGCAATCTCACACCCGCCGATAGCACCCAGCACGATGGCAATGGGGATCTGGAACGGCGGGTAGAAGACCAGGACGAAGCTGACGAAGCTGTAGGCACTCAACAAGAGCCAGGCGATCCGTCCGGGCGAGGATCGGCTCCGGAGTGCGACGAGAAGGAAGAACAATCCCAGCATCGGCATCCCGACCGATTCCAGGGAGATTGACAAGTACCACCAGTGGAAGAACGGGGACAGCCATAAGCCCAGGCTGAATACGATCGCTACGTCGATCCGATCCGTCAGTTCCAGGAGCAACAAGTACATGCCGAGGATCATGAGGAGCGACATGGCCCACCATCGGGCGGCAAAGCCGTGTACGACGTCGAGTAGCAGCATCGGCACATCCCACGGCCGGAACGCCGTAGACCAGTCTGAGTTGGGGATGTCGAGCACAACGGTGAGGTCGTGAGGACCCAGCCCACTTGCCGCATAGCGGCTGAAACCGTGGTGGCTCTGCGCAACGATCAGGGGGGTGGCGACGTTCCACTCGTCGGAGCGGATTGGCCTTGGGGTACCCGCCACCAGGTTGGAGTCGTGAGCAACCCCCGAGTTGCTGGACGCAATGACACCGATCGAAGTTCCTGAAATGCCGAGGCAGGTGAGGACCACCCACGAAATGAGCAGCAGCAGTGGGAAGATCAGTCGAGCCAACAGGGAGTTGCGACTCCACGCCCCGAGTTGCTCGGAGGCACCGCCTGGCGAAACTGGCGGATCGTTGAGGGAAGCCACGGGATCGCCGGCCTGGGCGAACTCATCGGTGCCGCTCGCCGTCAGATGGTTTGATTCCGCCATATTGGGGATCATCCTATGGGAATCCGGAGGTAGTCCCATGCCAGGGAGAACCTCGTTCTTCGGTCAGCGGTTCCCCTGACTCGCGGTCAGGAGTCAGCGAAATATCCGTCTGGCCATGGCCGCCAGGCGGGCCAAGGGCCTCGACTCCAAGTGGGCGACTCTGCGTTCTAGTTCGTCTTTCACCTGATTGGCCTGAGCGAGCTCCTGGTTCAGCGAGGAGATGGCCAAATCGGCGTGAAAGCCCTGGGCGTTCGCCTCCAGCCGTTCGGCCCGACAGGCAGCCTCCGCGCTACGGAGCGCACTCGAAATCTCCTCGATCTCGGCGGTCGACGACTCCAGCGCACCGGTCAACCCGTTGCTCCGATCTGATTCGACTCGAAGCATCTCTACCTGATGATCCCGATCCACACGTACGTCATCGAGATGCTGGCGTGCAGACCGCCCGGAATACCACAATGCCCGTTCGTAACCGATGACCAGAGCTTGGGAATCTAGCGAGCCACGTCGGAAAAGAATCGCATCCTGGGTCAAGTAGGTGGCGTCATAGCTGAAGTCCCGGATGAACCCGTTGGCGGCGAAGAGGGCCGCCCAGTGATCGGCCGTGTGCACGTTGATATGTGTCGGCTCTTCAAATCCGTCCGAAGTCGAGGAGAACAGGACTGCCTCTGCATGCCGGGTGAGGTTGGCGATCACCAGCCCCGCTGCGGAATCGGGCATGTGCTCGATGACCTCGACAATAGTGATGAGATCGAAGTGCCCTTCGATCTCATCGGTCAAGGAGGCCACCGAACAGAACGGTCGAACATCGGGTGGCACTTGCGAGATCGCCCACTCGGACACATCGATCCCACGTGCGTCTACCCCCTGGTTCCGGAGGGCTTCGACCAGGAAACCAATCGCGCAGCCGGCGTCGAGCGCGGTGGTCGGGTGCAGGTCGTTGGTGATTCTGTCGGCCACCATTGAGAAGAACGTGGTCCACTGAGGAGCACCCGGACGATACGGGTCGGAATCGTTGTCGCCGTAGTGCTCGTAGTACTCCTGGTCGTAATAGCCGGTGAACTCCCTTGCCATCGCCTCGCTGTCCACCGATGCGACCATGTCGGCTTGGCTTAGCGCCCGGTCGAGAACCAGGAACTGATTGGCCACAACCACGTCTGACTGGTCCGAGCGAGGTCGACCGAACCCGCTGAACGAATCTCTGGCCTGGGCCAGCTGCACCGGCGTCGGGTTGACCCCCAGTCCATGAACGAACTCATTGAGCCCATCCAGTCCTCCAGCAACATCGTCGCTGAATGCCTCGATCCCGACGATCAGGCCGGTCTGGACTTCCCACAGACTGAGTGCCGCCCGATTGAACTGATCCCACAGGTTGAGATTCCTGTCTATCGATTGACCGTTCGTCGATGTCAGCGATTGAGCAGCCTCTCCTGGCGCACGGTGCACCAGGACGATCCGGGCTGACAGCCCTGCGGCCTCGATCCAGAACGGTGCCAACACGGTATTGCGCGGATCTCCCCACACCCAGACCGAGTGGCCCCCGTGCCCCGGTGTCCCGCCATCCACCGGCTGATCACCGGCATCGTCGGCATCGTCGGCATCGTCGGCAGGTGCACCGAGTACTGCCCCCAACAGGCTCCGGGCCTCCTCTTGGCGGTGCTTCAGTCGATTGAGCAGGTCGAGCCGCGGCAGCAGCACCGGCATGTCAGCCGTCGCTCCTAGGTCGTCGAAGAGTTGGTCGATGAAGCGGTCCAGGGCTGACCCCGCATCGTCAGGCTCACCGGTGGCAATGCCCGCGGGAACTGACCGGAGTCCGAGGTGTCCGAGTTGTTCGGCAATGGCCTCGACGCCACTCTCCTCCACCCCGACGACAAACACCATCGTCCCATGGTCTTCGTCTTGGGCTGACTCTCGAACAACGGGGTTTGCTCGGGCTGCGTTCTTCTTCATGTTGGTCCGCCTGCGCTCAGGAGCGACCGCGGCATCTCCTCGGCCACATCAACACATCGATCTTTCGTTCCAACGCACTGCCTGCCGAGGGTCATCATGTCAGGATCAGATGGACGTCTGCCGAGCCGCTGCCGTCACACCTGGACCATCTGCCGACGCAGACGCAGCGCGGGCGAGAGGGCTCGCACCTTCGACTTCGCCGCCGTCCTCGGCATCTTCTTCGTCATCAACCTCGACCGGCGGTTGAACCAATCCTCCAACCAATGCCAGCCACCGTTCATCCTCGTCGACGGGCCGTAGTGGGCACCAGGGTTCGAGGCGACCGAGATTCGGGTTGTAGTAGGGATCACCCACCTTCAACAGATCGGTCCAACGGCTGAGAAATAGTTGGTAGTCGGAGTAGTAACCCGAGAGACCTCGGCTGACCGACTCGTAGTGGGTCAACTCGGCATGCGGGGTGCACAGCAGGCGGTATCCGGCTTGGCCCAACCGGATGCAGAAATCCACGTCGTTGAAACCAACGGCAAATCCTTCGTCGTAGCCATCGAGCTCTTCGAACACTTCACGACGAACCAACAGACACGCCGCCGTGACGGCGCTATAGCTCCGCACCACTCGGTCCCAGGCGAAATACCCTCCGACGCCCTTGGGCATACCGATAAAGATATGGCTGGCAATACCGCCCATCCCCAGCACTACTCCCGCATGCTGCAACTTTCCGTCGGGATAGATGAGGCGGGCTCCCACGGCCCCTATTTCGGGTCGTTGCCCAAGTTCTACCAATGCGTGCAGCCATCCGTCGGTGGTCGCCTCGATGTCGTTGTTCAAGAAGAGGAGCATGTCTGTCGTGCACGTCGCTGCCGCAAAGTTGTTGATGGCCGCCCAGTTGAAGGCCCCCGGATAGTCCAGTACTCGGGTGTTCGGCCGGTCCTCCATCCGCCGGCGGAACTCCCTGGTTTCAGGTTCGGTGCTGCCGTTGTCGATGAGCACGACCTCGGTGATCTCATAACCCGGAGCCCGTTCCAACGACTCCAGGCAGGCCACAGTCAGTGAAGCCTGATCACGGAACGGGATGATCACGCTGACCGTCGGATCCCCGTGCACCCGACGCCGCACGTGATACGCCCCTTGGAACGGCCCAGTCTCGACAAATCCGTCGATCCCCTGGCGCTCCACGGCATCTTCGAGCACACGCCTGCTGGCCTGATGTGCCCACGGCTTGGCGTCGGTGTCGCCCGCCGCGGAGCCCGCCACCACTCTCCAGTGATAGAGGACCTTGGGGATGTGGACGACCCGACGGGCCATCTCGGTGGCCCGGAGCATGACGTCGTAGTCCTGGCTGCCGTCGAACTCGGGCCGGAATCCCCCGACATGGCGGAGCACGTCATGTCGGACAGCGGTGATGTGCCCCAGGTAGGGGTAGGCCAGCAGTAGATCGGGATCCCAATCGGGCTTGAAGTGAGGCTGAATCGGCCGATCTAGTTCATCGAGTTTGTCCTCGTCGGAGTAGATGACGTCAACGTCGACATGCTCAGCCATGACGGCGGCGATCTCGCCCAATGCATGTAGCTCCAGAAGATCATCATGATCGAGGAGCACGATGAACTCGCCTGTGGCGACACCCAGTGCCCGGTTGGTGGCTCGAGAGATGCCCCCGTTCTTCTCCATATGCAGAACCTTGATCCGAGGGTCCGAGGCCGCGTACGCCTCCATGGCTGCGCTCAGCTCTGGATCTTCTGATCCGTCGTCGCACAGACATAGCTCCCACGACTGGTACGTCTGGTCGATCACGGACTGCACGCATTCACGGAAGTACCACAGCGCCGGCCGGTAGACCGGCACGACGATGCTCAGCAGCGGACCACTGGTCGGCAGCCCATCAGCCTCTTCGACGCCGCGCTGCAGCCGATCCTGGTTTCGCTCGTGAATCCAATGCCAGTATTCGGGAGGGAATGCAGAAGCCTCCTTGCCCCATCCAGGAACTTCCTCTTCATCGGGTGGCGTATCGGCTTCAGCGATAGCCAGCCGTTCAGACATCCAGGCAAGGGTCGCCGCTAGCGCCTCGGTCTCTTCGCTGGCCGATACTTCTTCCACACGCGCACCGTCTCCATACCCTGCAGGCACTGATGCCGCGAGTCCGCTGTCATTGGGAAGGTTCGGCTGCACGGTTGGGCGCAGATTATCATGCCTCCTTGCGCATCGGTCGATCCCACTCACGTGCCTGATCGGTGCCTGATCGGTGCCAGTGGAACCTACGGAACGTCAACTGGCTGCATCGTGTGCCACCTCTCCACGAGGCCGGGCGGCAACTCCGGTGTTCGCTGTACCTCGGGTCCAACTAGCTAGAATCCCTAGAATCCACAGGCCAGCCGGTAGGGTGGCGAGGAACATCCGGGCGGGCGCGGATCCTGAGTTTGATGATGCACCACGATGGGGCCTGTCCGGACGATCTCATACAACCTGCCCGACCTGTGATGTGGAGGGCTCCACCGAAACCGTCGGGGCACGCTGCTCCAGATGAGGAGAAACACCGAATGGGACATCCAGGGATCGACCCGGAAGAACTACTGGAGCAGTTGAAAGCCGAGCATCAGGTACTCCAGTGGGAGCCCCTGCAGCCGAGCCTGATGGTGCATCCACCTGCGGGGGAAGCCATCAGGAATCGCACCTCGCTCGAATACCTGCACCGGAACTGGGCGCTGCCGGACGCCTTCGATCCAGCCGAAGGAGGGGCGGGTCCCCGCGGAAGGCTCCTCGCTCTGTGGGGAAGGATGACGTACGCCGTCCTGCGAAGGTACCTTCATGATGAGCGGGACCTCATCGCCCACATGGTCCGGGTGAATGAAGGCCTGGAACAACGATGCGACGAGTTGTCGGCACGCGTGCAGCAGCTCAGGCAGGACATGATCGACCATCAGGTGGCTGATGCCAAGAACATGACCCGGCTCGCCCTGTGGCTCCACTTGGACCCACCACCACCTGCCACATCGGCCGACTCGCATGGGGAGGGCTCAACGGGCACTCCGTCGACTACGGCCAAGCGTAAGTCCGAGGCGAACTCGAAGAGCGGGGCGGCTGCGGTTGCGAAGGCAGCCAAAGGATCCGCTGCCCAGCGATGACGGCGACTACCTCGATTGTCCAAGAACCCGTCGTCCTGGCATGGTGACCGACGTGCCGACGGTCGAACCGGGGCGCTCGCGTCCTCGCGTAGCCGTCCTCTGCCCATCTTGGGAGTCTCGGTCTGAAGAAGGTTGGGTGACCCGTCAGGTGGCGGGGTCCCTGGCGTGCGTCGCTGAAGTACACATCATCACCCCACAAGGAAGTAGCGAAGGCGAGTCCACAGACAGCATCTTCGCCATCCATCGCCTAGGAACTCCGATCGACCGGATCGCCGAGGCCCGCCGAGATCTGCTGATCGAAGGACTATGGGCGGCATCTGCAATGGGGAGAGTTGACGTTCCCCTGACGCTGGCGGGTCAGCTCGAGCAAGGGCTGACCGAATCGTGGCAAGGGGCCGTCGCCGTACTCGACAACATCCGCCCTGACCTCGTAGTCATAGCGGGGCATCGCTCGATGGGCGCTCTGGCCGCACTCGACCGGCACGATCCCCTGGTTCCCCTCACGCTCCTGGCCATAGGAGTTCGCGAGGACAGCATCGCTTCCTCTCATTTCGAACCGATCTTCGCTCGAGCCAGCCAGATCCTGGCCATCACCGAATCCGAGCGGAATCTCATCGTCGATCACCACGGACGCCCGGATACGGTGCACCGGATCGGTGCCCCACTAGCGGCCAATCCAAGTGCCCTCAGCGAGCCCAACACCTGGGTCGGGGACACCGACTACATCCTGGTGCTCACCGGTGTTGATTCAGACAACCTGGGCGAGCTCGAAAGTGAGCTCAGTCGAATCATCAGGTACCGATTTCCCGACCGGCCCGTGGGGATCTCCTATAGCGATGCCTTCTGCGCCTGGCACGAGGGGCGTGTCAACAGCGGCTGGCCGATCGAGCGCTCCAGTGACATGGCTCGCCTGTTGGCCTTTGCCAGAGTGACGGTCGATCTGCGTCCCGGTCGATTGTTCGCCCGGCGGTGCGTGGACTCGCTTCTCTATGGGACCCCTATCGTCGTGCCCCATGACAGTCGGGCCCGAGAGCATGCACAGCGAGGTCGTGGCGGTCTGTGGTTCGAGAGCCCAGCAGAGTTGACTTGGTGCATCGAGTCGCTCCTGGAGTCGCCTACTCACGACAGCTTCAGTGCACAAGGGCGCGCCTACGCTGAAGAGGAGTACGGATCGACCGATGCGTTCATCGATCGAGTCAACCGGGCCTGCGGCCTCGCCCCTGTCGATGCAGCGCTACCGGACATGTCGGGACGCTCAGGCATTGTGGGAGCATCGGCCTGATCTTCTGGCCCGTGGCGTTCAGTACTCCCGTGCGGCCACCTGACTCGCCACCAACCCATCCAGGATGTCAGCCTCGGACACTAGGCACTCGGCGAAACCGAACCGCCGCATGACAGCATCCAGGATCATGGCTCCCCCGACGATCACGTCCTCGCGTCCAGCCGTCATGCCGGGTCGGGCCAGGCGGTCTGCCGCTGACTCTGACGCCAGACGCTGGAACCACTGCTCGACGTCGCCAGAGTGCATCACGGAGTGGTGGATCTGGTCCCTGTCGTACTCGACCATGCCTAAGTGAAGTGATGCCAGGGTCGAGACCGTCCCGGCTAGACCCACGAGCCGATGCGTGGCGGGGTACCTCGGGTGAGCATTGATGGCCACCTCGATCTGGGCACTGACCTCGGCCGCCGCCTGATCTAGTTCGTCTCGGGTCGGCGGGTCACTGCGCAAGAACCGTTCGGACACCCGCACGCAGCCCAGTTGCAGCGACACCGCTGCCAACTTCGGATCGTCCGGACCATCTCCGGCCACCAGTTCGGTAGAACCCCCACCGATGTCGAGCACCAGGAACGGACCGTCAGCCAGGTCGAGATCGGCGACTGCGCCGGCCAATGAGAGGCGCCCCTCGTCGATCCCAGTCAGGAGTTCCGGCGTCAATCCGGTGATCTCCCCCGCTGCCTGAAGGAACGCCGAGCCGTTGGCCGCATCCCGGGCCGCCGAAGTGGCGGCCAGCCTGCCTCGCTCCACCCCAAGCCCATCCATCACTGTACGGAACTCGGCCAGTACCCCCAGGCACCGCTCAATGGCATCGGGCGCCAGTCGTCCGGTCGAGTCGACCCCCTGTCCGAGTCGGGTGATTCGCATCAGGCGCTCCATCGGGTGCCCGTCGGCGTCGGCCACGAGCAGCCGGGTGGAGTTGGTGCCGCAGTCGATGGCGGCGATGGCGGCTCCTGTGACCTTGTCGGCTCCTGTGACCTTGTCGGCTCCTGTGTCCATGGACCTTGCTACCACGCGCCACGCAGTGCGTCATGTCCGAGCTTCAGGCCGGGTGCAGCCCGATCTGGCGGGCCGTCCACTCCCCTACCGGGTCGTCGGCACCGGTCAGCCACCAGGCCAGGTGGGCATGCAGGCACTTCACCCCTTGCCGGGTACCCCCCACTCCACCCGAGGGTCGGGGCCCCACGTGGTCATGGTCGATTAGCGCATCGCGCTCGGCGGCATAGAGGGCGTGGGATGCAGCTATTCGTTCGGCCGAAATGGCGGCCTCGGCGGCCCGCACTCCACCGGTCGACTCCAAACGGCTCACCACGTCGTGGAGGTGCGGGTCGCACAGCCAGTACCGGGTAGGCATGGGGGTCCCATCATCCAAGAATGGCGCGTTGGCGATGACCGCCGGTGTCCCATCCTCAGAACGAACCACGACTTCGAAGGCTCCAGCCGGGGTGCGCCCGAGCAACTTCGCCACCACGGCTCTGTCGTCCATCAGCTCCACGGCCGGTGTGTCCGCCTCGGCGGGGGTCACTTCCAGAATTCGAGCGACGAGCTGACTCTCGACCAGAAACTGCTCGGAGGTTGCGCGGGGGAATCGGACGCCGGCAACACTGCAGCCGATGTCTGGGCAGAGGCGGAAGGCACTCCCGAGGGAAGCCCAGGGTCAGGAGTCATGTTGGCCGCATGTGCCGGCGATACCAACGGCTGATTAGCCGGGTCACCGATGACCGAGGCCCCAGAGTTCTGATGGGCCGAATCTGCGGCCGGCGGCAGGATGGAGAACAGGGTCCGTCCAGCAGGCACCAACTGATAGTTCTGCTGGGCCAGTCTCATCACTTCGGCATTGGATCTGAGCTGCTGGCGCTTCTGGCCGAGGAGCGCGTTCTGCTGCTTCATCTGCGACAACTGGGCACTGGCGGCCGACAGTTGGTGGTGCTGCTTGAGCAGCACAGATACAGGCAGACTGGTGGCCAAGATGACTGCGGCTGCTGCAGCCGCCAGGACCACCGGAATCCGGTTTCTCCTGGTCTCCGCGGCGGCACGTTCCTGCGCAGTCCGAGGGGCCGAGCCTGACGTGGCCGGACGCTTCACCGGCGTTGCCCGCGTGATGATCTGACGTTTTGTTGCCGTCGTGCGCTTGGCTGCGGTGGGCCGTTTCGCCGCGGTGGGTCGCTTTGCTGGCGCAGGTTTCTTCAGTGCCGCAGGTTTCTTCAGTGCCGCAGCCCGCTTCACTGGCACAGCGCGTTTCGTGGCCGCAGCGCGTTTCGTAGCTGCAGGTCGCGTTGCTGGTGCCGCCCGCTTCACCGACACCACCCGCTTCACCTTCACCGTGGCTGCGGCGGCCACGGCCGGCTTAGTCCGGCGTCTGGGCGCTACCGCGGTCGGCTTGGCCCGCTGGCTCGTGGGCGCTGCGCTGACGGGCTTGCGCGACCGACTCGTAGCCGTCGGCCGGCCGGTCGGTCGAGAGGTCGACGCTGTACGTCGAGCCGGCTTGGATTTGGCGTGGAGTCGTCCGCTCATCGATCAGCACTCCAGGAAGCCAGGGCGGCACCGCCCATAAACGCGGCCGACTCACCGAGTTGCTCTTCGATGCGGAGTAGCTGGTTGTACTTGGCAACACGGTCCGAACGAGCCGGCGCACCCGTCTTGATCTGCCCGCAGTTCGTAGCGACGGCCAGGTCGGCGATGGTGGTGTCCTCGGTCTCTCCCGAACGGTGCGACATGACGCACGCATACGAGTTCTGGGTGGCCAGTTCCATGGTCCCGAGGGTCTCCGTCAGCGATCCGATCTGATTGACCTTGACCAGGACAGCGTTAGCCGTACCGGTATCGATCCCCTGGCGCAGCCGCTCTTCGTTGGTGACGAACAGGTCGTCGCCCACCAGCTGGACCTGCGCGCCCAAGGCGGCGGTCAGGGCGGCCCAGCCCTCCCAGTCATCCTCGGCCATACCGTCTTCGATGGACACGATCGGGTACCGGCCCACCAGGTCGACCCAGTAGGCCACCATCTCCTCGGAAGTGAGCGTGCGGCCCTCGCCGGTCAGAACATACTTGCCGTGGCGATAGAGCTCGCTGGTGGCGGGGTCCATGGCGATAGCGATCTCGTCACCAGGTACCCGACCTGCCGCCTCGATGGCTTCGACCAGGATGCGCACGGCGTCTTCGTTGGAGTCGAGGTTCGGGGCGAATCCGCCTTCATCACCCACGGCGGTGGACAGGCCGCGCTCGTGGAGCACGTCGGCTAAGCAGTGGTAGGTCTCCACTCCCCACCGCAGCGCCTCACTGAACGACGCCGCACCCACCGGCATGATCATGAACTCTTGGAGGTCGATGGAGTTGTCGGCATGGACTCCGCCGTTGACCACGTTCATCATGGGGACGGGGAGCACGTGCGCGTTGGCCCCGCCCACGTAGCGGTACAGCGGTACCTCGAGTTCGTCGGCGGCGGCCCGAGCTGTGGCCAACGACACGCCCAAGATGGCGTTGGCGCCCAAGCGAGCCTTGTTGGGGGTGCCGTCGGCATCGATCATGGCCAGGTCGACGGCGCGCTGGTCGAGTGCGTCGAACCCCTCGAGGAAGTCAGCGATCTCCCCGTTGACGGCAGCCACGGCAGCCAGGACACCCTTGCCCCGGTAACGGTCACCACCATCACGCAGCTCCACGGCCTCGAAGGAGCCCGTCGAGGCGCCCGAGGGCACGATGGCTCGACCGAACGCCCCAGAGTCGAGGGAGACCTCGACCTCTACCGTCGGATTGCCACGGGAGTCGAGAACCTCCCTGCCGATCACCTGTTCGATAACGCTCACTGTGGGGGGTCACTCCTGCTCTTGGTGTCGCAAACGCTACCACCCAGATAGCGGCGGACCAGGGAATTCGTTGGCAATTCGTCGCCCGTGGCCACCAGTGGTCGGCGACTCAGCCCTGTGCTTCGACCTCACTGCGGAACGCACGGGCCCGAGCCAGCAGCGCCATCTCCGGATCCACCCCAAGCGCCCGGGCCACTCCAGTGGCGGCAAAGAGCAGGTCTCCCACGGCCTCAGCACGGTCCCGGGCCCCACCCTCGCCGTCGGCCAGCCGGTCAGATTCCGGGTCGGTGCGGCTCAGGGCAGCCACGGACTCGGCCACCCGGACGGCGTCCTCGGCCAGTCCGGGAAGGACCATCCCGATAGCCACCGCCTTGCGCTGGAGCTTGGCTGCCAGGGCGAGTGACGGCAGAGCGGCAGGGATGCCCTCGGTGACACTGGTGCGGCCCTTTTCGACCTTTTTGATGGCCTCCCAGTTGACGGCCACATCATCGGCCGTCTCGGCTGTCACGTCGCCGAACACGTGGGGATGCCTGCTCACCAACTTGTCGTGGACCCCTCGGGCCACATCGGCCAACGTGAACCGTCCCTGCTCGGCGGCGAGGGCGGCATGGAAGTAGACCTGGAAGAGCAGGTCCCCCAACTCCTCTTCGAGGTCGGCCACGGCCTTCGTCTCCTGGTCCGCCACCTCAGGGCCCTCGGCCCCGGAGTCGATATCGGCATCCACGCCAGACAGGGCATCGATCGACTCGAGGACCTCGTAGGACTCTTCCAACAGATGTCGGCTGAGGGATGCGTGCGTCTGGCGCTGATCCCAGGGGCACTGCTGGCGAAGCGTGCGGACCAGTTCGTCGAGAGCCACCAGCTCAGATGCGACCGGAGACTCCAACTGCGGGATCCACAGCGACGTCAGGTGATCGGGCTCGAACGACCGGTCGATGTCGGCCCACGCCTCGTTCCATACCCGCTCATCAGGAAGGCCCAGGTGGTGGAGGATGGTCACCGGTCGCTCAGGGGGTGACTCCACCGACAGCTTGACGTCGGAGAGGACCTGACGGCTCCAGCACTGGGCGACAAGGAGAGGACCGCGCTGACCAGCGGCGTCGATGGCGAACCGCTCGGCATCGACGATGCGCACGCCCGTAGCCACCGGGTCCACGCCGAGCCGGGCAAAGGCCAGGTCGAGGAAGGACACCGACGGGTGGACCTCGACGGTCACCTGCCCGGACACCACTCGCGGATCAGCAGCCAGCAGCACGACGGTGCGCTCCGCCACGGTGGGCGATCCGGGAACGGCATAGACGACGGGTCCCCCGACCACAGCCGCATCGACCAGATCGGCCACGATGAGGCGGTAGACGTCATCGAACGTGTCGAGACGCTCATAGTGGTGATCGAACGACCGGGCATCAGGGAAGGCTGTTGCGGCCGGGTGACGGGTCGTGCGCAGATAGACCTGTGCGGCGGTGCGCAGCAGTTCGGTGGTGCCCGCGGTGATCAGGTCGCGGCCAGCCGGACCGAGGCCGACCACATCGATGCGGGGGCCGCCGTCCATGTCGTCGGTCAGCCTGCCGCGGTACCAGCGGTCGCGGCACCACCTGCACCGGCACCAGCACCACCGGCACCGGCACCGGCACCGGCACTACCAGGCACTGCGCCCGATGTCTTGGCTGGTGCCGTCAGCGGCGACGGCTGCAGATAGCGCGGGTCGGGTGTGGGCGGGGCCGTGATCTTGACGCCGGTCCACGTTCCATACTGGGCATTGACCGCTATCGACGAGTGGCGGGCGAATGCCAAGAGTTCCGTCGTCACCCGCTTGATATTGGCCGCCGTGTGCAAGAGCTGCTGGCGGACCAGCGATGCCGCCGAACTCAGCGGCTCCACCTTCTGGCTGGTGACCTCGTAGATCACCCAACTCCCGTTGGCAGTCTGGATGGGGGTGACCGGCTGGCCCACGGTCACCGAGCTCAGCTGCAACGCCTGCAGCACGCGCGCCTCGGTGAAGTTGCAGCCCAGTTGGCCCCCGGTCGACGCTGTCTGGGTATCGATGGACACCTTGGTGGCCAGGGCATCGAAGGCAGCCCCACCGTTGAGGTCGATGACCACCTGGTCGGCTTCGGCCTGGGTGGCCGTGGCGATGTCGCTCACGCAGTCGATGGTGAACAGGTCCCGATGGGCGTCGTAGTACTGCTTGACGGCCGCATCCGACTGATCCGACCCCAAGGCCAGCAGTCGGTTATCGACGGCCTGGTTGGCCAGCTCTATCGAGCGCAGGCTCTCGGGTAATGCGGCCAACAGGGTCTGGCCGGTATAGGGGCGGCCATCGGACCGCTGGCACCGGGACAGCACCCCGGCGGCGGATGCCTGCTGCACCATGGCGGTGATCTCGCCGCTCAGACTCGACGTGTAGCTGCTCTGGGAGGTCGCCAGATCTGAACCCGAGAGGCGGATGTGGCGGGTAGCGGCAAACTGCGCGGCCACCAGGTTGCCCACCGAGTTACTGAGGACGGCCCCGGCAAAGTTGGTCTGATAGGTGCCGCTGCCCCCGCTCCCCTCGCCGGAGACGGTGAGCGCCTGGGGGTTCTGCAACTCGAGCAGGCACTGGCCGGCTTCGGTGCCGCTGAACGACTGGAGTTCGGTGTTGAGCGATGCCACCGTGACGGTGTCACCGTTCACCGTGGCCGCGATCGGTGTGGTGCCGCAGGCAGATGCCAGGGCTCCCACCATGAGAATGGCTGTGGCTGCGATCAGACCTGAAGAGATGCGGTTCACGGCGAAGATGCTAATAGCACTGCGCCAGCTCCTCTGATCGGCCACGTGGCGGCCGCCGAACGGGCATCCGTCAGTCGGCAGGCACCAGCTCGCGTAACAAGGCGACGAGTCCTGGGGCATAGCCCCCGCTCGACCGGTCCGGTGCCACCGGGAAGGTCAGCCGCTGGGCTTCGGGCTGGTAGGTGCCCCCGGGGGCAATCCGGCGCAGGCGCACCTCGGCCGATGCCGGCAAGGTAACTGGCGTCATCTTGACCACCGCACGTCCGCCCGGGCCACCACGAGGACCGAGGCCTTCGCCGGCGAACCGGGGTACCGACACCGACAGGTCGTTGATCCCCAGCCGGAGGCACTCGACCCGCAGCAGCGCTACCTCGAGCAGGGCCGTGGCCGGGGCGGGCAGCACACCGAACCGGTCCTGCCACTCGGAGCGAACATCTTCCACCTCGGCAATGGTGCGGACCGCCGACAGCCGGCGGTAGGCCTCGAGACGGACATCTTCGGCTTCGACGTAGTCCGGAGGCAGATGGGCGGCATCGGGCAGGTCGACCGACAGCTCGATTGGCTTGGGGCGGACTTCCCCCTTCAACTCCGACACCGCCTCGGACACCATCTGCACATACAGGTCGTACCCGATGGCGGCGATGTGGCCGGACTGGTCGCGCCCGAGCAGGTTCCCCGCACCCCGGATCTGCAGATCGCGCAGGGCGATCTTGAACCCCGAGCCGAGTTCGGTGTGATCACCGATGGTCCGCAGTCGCTCATAGGCCGTCTCCGACAGGACCTTGTCGGCCGGATGGAACAGGTAGGCGTAGGCCCGCATGCCCGCCCTTCCGACACGGCCCCGCAGCTGATGGAGCTGACCCAGGCCGAGCAGGTCGGCCCGATCTACGACCAGCGTGTTGACCGAAGGCATGTCGATGCCGGACTCGACGATCGTCGTGCACACCAGCACGTCGTAGGAGCCCTGCCAGAAGTCGAGCACCACCTTTTCCAGGGTGCCTTCATCCATCTGCCCGTGGGCCACCGCCACCCGGGCCTCGGGGGCCATCTTCTGCACCCGCTTGGCCGTGGCATCGATGTCCTGGACCCGGTTGTGGACGTAGAAGACCTGCCCCTCGCGCAAGAGCTCTCGGCGGATGGCCTCAGAGGCCGCCGCTTCTTCGAACTCACCGACGTGAGTGAGGATGGGACGGCGGGCGGCCGGTGGGGTGT
This sequence comes from Acidimicrobiales bacterium, assembly GCA_037141235.1. Taxonomy (GTDB): domain Bacteria; phylum Actinomycetota; class Acidimicrobiia; order Acidimicrobiales; family RAAP-2; genus Bog-756. Next base: position 34,920 of record JBAXCY010000001.1, read on the forward strand.
TGACCATCGACAGGTCGCGGATGCCGGTCAGGGCCATCTCGAGTGTGCGCGGAATGGGGCTGGCCGTCAAGGTGAGCACGTCGACCCCCTCGGCCATGGCCTTGATCGTCTCTTTGTGGGTAACCCCGAACCGCTGCTCTTCGTCGACCACTAGCAGCCCCAGCTTGGCGAAGGTGATGTCCTTGCCCAGCAGCCGGTGGGTCCCCACCACCACGTCGATCGAGCCGTCGGCCAGCCCGGCCATGACTTCGGCCGCCTGGGAGTTGGTCAGGAACCGGCTGAGGAGGGCGACCTTCACCGGGAAGGGCGCATACCGGTCGGCGAACGTCTGGGCGTGCTGGCTGGCCAACAGGGTGGTCGGGACCAGGATGGCCGCCTGGTAGCCGTCCTGAACGGCCTTGAACACGGCCCGGATGGCCACTTCGGTCTTACCGAAGCCCACATCGGCGCAGACCAGCCGGTCCATGGGGATCGGCCGCTCCATGTCGGCCTTGACGTCCTCGATGGCTCGCAGTTGATCGGACGTCTCCGTGAACGGGAACGACAGCTCCAACTCCGCCTGCCACGGGGTGTCAGGCCCAAAGGCATGCCCGGGGATCTCAAGACGTTTGCGATAGAGCTCGACGAGCTCCTCGGCGATCTCGTGGACCGCCGACCGGGCCTTGGACCGGGCCTTCTGCCACTCGGATCCACCCAATCGACTCACCGACGGTGAGTCGCCCCCGGTATAGGGCGTGAGCAACTCGATCTGGTCGGTCGGCAAGTAGAGCCGATCGCCACCCCGGTACTCCAGCAAGAGGTAGTCGCGTGTGGCCCCGCCCATTGTCCGGGTCACCATGCCGCCGTAGCGGGCCACCCCGTGCTGGCGGTGGACGACGTAGCTGCCCGGGGCCAGATCGTCGAAGAACCCGTCGACGGGACGGGCCCTGGTGCGAGCCTGGCGATGGGGCCGCATCCGCCCGGTCACGTCGGACTCGGTCAGGACGGCCACTTTGCATCCCGGCAGGACGAACCCTCGGTCGACGGTGGCCACCACGATCTTCGCCCCGGCCACAGCGAGGTCGTCGCCCGGACTAGCCACCGGGACCAGCAGTCGCTCCTCGGCCAGGAGGGCCGAGAGCCGGTCGGCCCCACCGGCCGTGGTCGAGCACAGCACGACGGCATAGCCAGCCTCGGACAGGGTCCGTACCTGGCTGGCTAGTCGGGTGCCGTCGCCCAAGATGGGCTCCCACCCGCGGCTTTCGATGTGCGGGGCATCCACGCCCTCGGGCGAGGGGACGAGGGAGACGACCGAGGCCGATGTGCCAGTCAGCAGCCGGTCGAAGGGTGTGTGCAGCCGAGGGGCATCGCCTCCGGCCAAGAGTCCCCATGTATCGGCCAGGGCATCGGCTAGGGCCGACTCCTCGTCGAGCAGTTCGCCCGCACGGTCACGCACTCGTCGGGGCTCGACCAGCACGACCTGTGCGTCGTCACCCAGGAGGTCGCACAGCAGTTCCTCGCCGTCGACCAGCCACGGGAGCCAGGACTCCATCCCGTCGAACAGTTCGCCGTGGGCGATCCGGTCCCACTGGTGGCGTCCCCACGGAGCCGAGCCGACCAGTTCGCCAGCCCGCGCCCGCATGGCTTCGTCGGCCACCAGCTCGCGGCAGCCGAACAGTTCGACGGACTCCAGACTGTCGGTGGAGCGCTGGTCGGCCACGTCGAACCGGGTGAGACGGTCGACCTCGTCGCCCCACAGATCGATTCGTACCGGCTCGTCCGCCGTCGATGGAAAGACGTCCACGATGCCACCGCGTACGGCCAGCTCCCCGCGGTGCTCGACGAGCGACTCGCGTCGATAGCCCATGGCGACCAGATCGGCCACCAGTTGATCGACCGCCACGTGGTCTCCCCGCGACACCACCACCGGCCGGGCGGCAGTGCGCCACGGCCCCAATCGCTGCAGTAGGGCCTTGATCGGCGCCACCACGATGTCCGGCACGGGAGCACCACTGCCTCCACCGAGGGCCCACAGGAGCTGCAGGCGCATCCCCATGGTGTGGACTTCGGGGCTGACCCGCTCGAACGGGAGGGTCTCCCATGCCGGAAAGAGCTCGACCACCGGGGGCCGGTGCGATCCATCGGCGTCGTTCTCCCCTGCCCGGCCTTCGGCGAACACGGCGAGGTCGTGGGCCAGCTGCGACGCCGCAGCAGCAGTCGGAGTGACCACCAGAACCGGACGTCTGGACCCGAGTCGGATCAGGCCGGCCAATACGAATGCCTGGGCCGGCGTGGAGACAGCCAGCGTGGCGCCCCTCGCACCGACCACCTGAGTCATAGCAGATTCGTTGCGCAGCAAAGCGGGAAGAGAGTGCAGACTCACCCGCAAAGGGTACCGGGGAGTTGGTGGGGTCCCGATCGCCAGCCGCTCCTCCGACGTGGTCGGACCTACTCGGCGGTGTTGATCCTGTTCATGGTGACCTCGACCCCGTGGGTGACGATCAGTTCGATGGCATCGGCTGCCACCTCTGCAGCCACGGCGAGGTGCCCGCGCTCGTCGGCACCGGGCCGCTTGAGCACGTAGTCCGCACCGCTCTGGCGGCCAGGTGGCTTACCGATCCCGATCCGCACTCGCAGGTAGTCGGCGGTGTGGAGGTGGGCGTGGATGGACTTGAGTCCGTTGTTGCCAGCCGTGCCGCCCCCGGCCTTGACCTTGACTCGGCCCGAGGGCAGGTCGAGCTCATCGTGGATGATGACGAGACGTGCCGGCCAAGCCGGTCCCGAACCTGAAGTGGTGTCCTCGGCGTCGGCGTCGGCGTCGGCGTCGATCCCGGCCCGTCGTACAAGGGGAGCCACGGCCCGTCCCGACTCGTTCATGTAGGTGAGCGGGACGGCGCACAGCACGGGATGCTCCGCTATGCGGATCTGCCCGACCCGGGCGTGGAGACCCTTCTCCAATTTGAGCGAGCCGTGGTGGCGGGCCACCAGGCGTTCGACGGCATCGGCCCCGATGTTGTGGCGGGTGCCCTCGTATTCGGTACCCGGATTGCCGAGACCGACCACCAGCAGGTCCATGGTCGCACCCCGGCGGGGGCCGGCCGCCCCCTCGCGGCGGCGGAGCAGGGCTTATCCCTCTTCGGATTCGGCGTCGGCAGCTGGTGCGACGACTTCGCCAACTTCGCCAACTTCGGCAGCGACCTGGACCCGGGGCGGGTTACCGGCCACAACGGTTGCACCAAGATCGGTCTCGAGCTCGACTCCGGCCGGAATCACGATGTCCGAAACGTGCAGCGCTCCACCGATGGTGAGCGACGAAATGTCGATGTCCACCGAGTTCGGGATCTCCGTCGGCTTGGCCTTGATGTGGAGGGTGAACAGCTGCTGGTCGACAATGCCGTCGCCGTGTCCGACCTCTACGGCCTCGCCCACCAGGTTGATGGTGACTTCGGCGCTGATCAGTTCGTCGCGGCGCACGATCAGGAAGTCGATGTGGCTGACCGTGTTGCGCACCGGGTGGTGCTGAATGTCACGGGCCAGGGTGAGGTGGTCCGTGCCGTCGACGTTGAGCGACAGCAGCGTGTTGAGGCCGGACTCACCCGACATGGCGATCTGGAACTCGCGTCCGACGACCGCTACCGAGATCGGGTCCGTGCCGTGGCCGTAGAGGACGCCAGGGATCTTGCCCTCCGCCCGCAGGCGGCGGGTAGAACTAGATCCGAGCTCGCGGCCGGTATGTGCAGTAAGAGTGGTTTCGGGCATGCGGGGACTCCTCGGGAGGTACAGAGACGAGCACAGGGACTGCCCCCATGATCATGCGCTAGGCACGGATCGAAGGCGATCGCTGCTGACGGCAACCATGATAGACCCAAGGCCGAAGCCCCGGCCACACGACCTCGCCATACCTGCTCGGAGCGACTCAGATGTCGGGCGAAACGGACGTCACTTCACGAGTGCTGACTACGGGCCAGGGACCACTTCGAAGTACTGTCAACCCCGCAGTCGGTAGACGTGGAAGTCGGGGTCAAGGGTGAATATCCTGCGGTGGCCTTGTTCCTCCGCCAGAGCCACCAGCGTGGCATCAGCCAAGTCCATGGGGGTGTCTGAATACGTATCCATCAGATAGGCGGCCCGATCGACGGCGGACTGGGACAGGTCGGCAATCACCAAGCGGCCCGTCTGCACCAGACGCCACAGACTTCGCCACCCAGTGGCGCCAACGGATACAGTCCCCGCTACATCGGCGAAGCGCTCACTCGGGCTGCCTGTCAACGTGTGGTCGGCTCGAGTCTCGGCGGACCTCCGGATGAACTCGGACACCGATTCGCCCAGGGCGGCCGCGGCGCGCTGGACCTTCTCGTCAAGTTCCGGGTCGAGTCTCAGGCTTCGCACACCCAGATTTCATCACGGACGACTCCACCTGTATTACACAAGAACAGAGCGGGTCCCGCCCCTAAGCCAGGTTCTCGCCGCCGAAGATCTCGGAGACCGAAGTGTCCTCGAACACGGCATCGATAGCCGATGAGATGAGGTTCGCCACCGACAGCACTTCGAGCTTGTCGAAGCGTCGGTCCTGGGGGATGGGGAGGGTGTTGGTGACGACGACCTTGGTCAGGGCCGAGTTCTTCAGGCGGTCGATGGCCGGATCGGATAGCACGGCATGGGTGGCCATACACCAGACCTCCGATGCCCCTCGATCGGCCAGCAGTTCGGCGGCGGCCACGATGGTGCCGGCGGTGTCGATCATGTCGTCGATGAGCACGCACTGGCGTCCTTCCACCTCACCAACGACATGCAGGGCCTCGACCTGGTTGGCCACCCCGCGCAGGCGACGCTTGTGCACCACGGCCAGGTCAGCCGTCAGGTGCTGGCTGAACCGCTCGGCCACCTTCACTCGGCCAGCGTCAGGAGCCACCACCACGAGGTCGTCACCCAGGTGCTTGCGCATGTAGTCGATCATTACCGGTGCCGCCGTCAGATGGTCGAAGGGGATGTCGAAGAAGCCCTGGATCTGGCCGGAGTGGAGGTCGACACTGACCACGCGGTCGGCCCCGGCCACCGACAACATGTCGGCCACCAACTTGGCCGTGATCGGCTCCCGACCCGTGGCCTTGCGGTCCTGGCGCGAGTAGCCGTAGTAGGGGCATACCGCCGTGATTCGCTTGGCCGAGGCCCGCTTGGCGGCATCGATCATGATCAGGTGCTCCATGAGCGAATCGTTGACCGGCCCGCAGTGGGTCTGGACGATGAAGACGTCGCTCCCCCGGATGGAGTTATCGAATCGGCAGTGGATCTCGCCGTTGGCGAACTCCCGGAGGTTGGCCTCGCCAAGCTCGACGCCCAACTGCGAGGCAATGTCTTGGGCCAACTCGGGGTGGGAGCGGCCCGAAAACAGATCGAGGCGTCGACGCGGGGTGAATTCCATGAGGTGAACCTACCGCGGCCCGGCGCTGGTATCTGAAGCAGCCGGGCCGGCAGTTCCCCCAGGGGGGACTTCGCTGCCCTCGGCCAGCACGGCAAAGGGCCCGACGCGGGCATCGGCGCCGATGACCGAGCGGCGGCAGACACTCGAGGTGATGACTGCTCCGTCGCCGACCGTGGTGTCGACCAGGCGGGTGTCCGGGCCCAACTCGGCATGCTCGCCAATCACACAGGCACCCTGGAGGATCACCCCGGGCAGGAGGACGACGTCGGTACCGAGCGTGACATCGGTGTCGATGTACGTCGTCTGCGGGTCCCACATGGTGACCCCCTGGCGCATCCATCGCTCGTTGATCCGGTCGCGCAGTTCGGCCTCGGCCACGGCCAGTTGCGCCCGGTCATTGACGCCGGCCACCTCCATGGGGTCCTCGACGACGACCGAACCGACCCGGTGGCCAGCCTCGTAGAGCACCTCGACCACATCGGTCAGGTAGTACTCCCCCTGCGCGTTCGACGGGCTGAGTCGGCGCAACGACGGTGCCAGCACACTGCGCTTGAAGCAGTACATCGAGGTGTTGACCTCTTGGACGGCCAGCTGCTCCTCGGTGGCATCCCCGTGCTCGACCACCCGAGCCACGGCGTCGTCACGACCGCGCACGACTCGGCCATAGCCAGTGGGGTCGTCCAGGACAGCGGTCAGCAACGTGGCGGCGTCATCGTTGTCACGGTGGGTCTGGACCAGCCTGGCCAGCGTGCCCGAACGGAGCAGCGGCGTGTCCCCGGGCAGCACGACGACGTCGCCGTCGTCGCCATCTTCGTCATCGGGTAGCCCGGTGAGGGCGACCGACATGGCGTCCCCGGTCCCCCGCTGCTCCACCTGCTCTACGAACTCGATGACCATGCCCGGCGGGGCGTGGTCCACCAAGGTCTTGGTCACCCACTCGGCCCGGTGCCCGACCACTACCACCACGCGGGTGACCGGCAACTCAGCCAGAGCGTCGAGCACGTGGAGGATCATCGGCCGGCCGCACAACCGGTGCAGGGGCTTGGGACGGGCCGAGCGCATGCGGGTCCCATGTCCGGCCGCCAACACCACCGCCGACAGCGGGCGGGCCGCGGTGCCAGACCGGGACGTCCCGACCGACGGTGACTCCCAGTCGTCGGCACGGCCCTGGGGATAGGTCCGGATCACCATGACGCCACCACCGTGGAGGCGCCAGTGGGGGCACAGTAGAGGTCGGCACGCGGCGCAAAGGTCATGGGCCTATTCTTCCCACGTCAGCCGGTGTCGTGCGACCCCGGCCGCAAATTCACCCCGACCAGGGGAAGAGACCACCTATGCCCGTGCTCCCCACAACCATCGACTCCAACTCTGACTCCTTCAAGGAGAACGAGCGCGCCCTGCTCGAAGGGCTCGAACTGGTCAACGCTGAGCTAGCCATCGCTCGGGCTGGCGGAGGCGAGCGCTACGTGGCCCGCCACCGGGAGCGGGGCAAGATGACGGCCCGTGCGCGCATCGAACTGCTGCTCGACCGGGATGCACCTTTCCTGGAGCTCTGCCCGTTCGCGGCGTGGGGCACCGAGTACACCGTCGGTGCGTCGTCCATCATTGGGATTGGGGTGGTCGAGGGCGTCGAATGCCTCATAAACGCCACCGACCCCACCGTCCGGGGTGGGGCCATGAACCCGTGGTCGTTCCGCAAGGGCGCCCGCGGCTCGGACATCGCGCTGGCCAACCGGCTCCCGTCGATCAGCCTGACCGAGTCGGGTGGTGCCGACCTCCCCGCCCAAGCCGAGCTGTTCATCCCGGGAGGGCGTGCCTTCCGTGACATCACCCGTCATTCGGCCGCCGCCATCCCGACCATTGCCGTCGTCTTCGGCAACGCCACCGCTGGCGGGGCTTACGTGCCCGGCATGAGCGACTACGTGGTGATGATCGACCAGCGGTCCAAGGTCTTCCTCGGCGGTCCCCCCCTGGTGAAGATGGCGACCGGCGAGGAGTCGACCGACGAGGAGCTCGGGGGGGCATCCATGCACGCCCGGGTGAGCGGCCTGGCCGACTACCTGGCCGCTGACGAAGTGGACGCCATCCGGCTCGGGCGCCAGATCGTGAGCCGGCTCAACTGGCGCAAGACCGGGCCGGGTCCGTCCCAGCCAGCCGACGAACCGGTCCACGATCCCGACGAGCTGCTCGGGATCGCCTCGGCCGACCCCAAGATGCCCTTCGACCCCCGTGAGGTCCTGGCCCGGGTGGTCGACGGCTCCCGGTTCGACGAGTTCAAGCCCCTCTACGGGTCCAGCCTGGTCACCGGATGGGCCTCGATCCACGGCTACCCGGTCGGCATCCTGGCCAACCACCGCGGTGTGCTCTTCTCCGAGGAGGCCCACAAGGCCACTCAGTTCATCCAACTGGCCAACCAGATCGACGTGCCGCTCCTCTTCCTCCAGAACACCACCGGATTCATGGTGGGCAAGGAGTACGAGCAGGGTGGAATCATCAAGCACGGGGCCATGATGATCAACGCCGTCGCCAACTCGTCGGTCCCCCACCTGACCGTCAACATCGGCGCCTCCTACGGGGCCGGCAACTACGGCATGTGCGGGCGGGCCTACGACCCCCGGTTCCTGTTCGCCTGGCCCAACGCCCGCTCGGCCGTCATGGGTCCGGCCCAGCTGGCCGGAGTGCTCTCCATCGTTGGGCGCCAGTCCGCCGCATCCAAGGGTGTGCCCTTCGACGAAGCGGCAGACGAGGCCATGCGGGCGCTGGTCGAGGCTCAGATCGAATCCGAGTCGCTCCCCCTGCATCTGTCGTCGCGGCTCTACGACGACGGGATCATCGACCCCCGCGACACGCGGACCGTGCTCGGTCTGTGTCTGTCGGCCATCGACAACCAGTCGACTGCGGGTACCCGCGGCTACGGCGTCTTCCGGATGTGATGGCCATGACTCCCACTGACTCGAACGCACAGCCTGTCTCGAACGCACAGCCTGACTCGAACGCACAGCCCAGCCCGGCTGCGCGGCTCGGCCCGACTGCACGGCTCGGCCCAGCGCGTCCCGTCACCTCGCTCTTGGTGGCCAACCGGGGAGAGATCGCGCTCCGCATCATGCGCACGGCACGAGCCATGGGTATCACCACCGTGGCCGTCCACTCTGATGCCGATGCCGATAGCCCGCACGTAGCCGCGGCTGACCTGGCCGTGCGCCTACCCGGCACGGCCCCAGCCGAGACCTACCTCCGACCCGACCTACTGCTGGCTGCGGCTGCGGCTTGCGGCGCAGACGCCGTCCACCCCGGCTATGGCTTCTTGTCCGAGTCCGGTGACTTCGCCCGGGCCGTGGTCGATGCTGGCCTCATCTGGGTCGGCCCGCCGGCAGCGGCCATCGATTCCATGGGTTCCAAGATCGGATCAAAGGAGATGATGCGGGCCGCCGGTGTACCCACCCTTCCCTCCATCACCATCGATGGCGACACCCCGCCCGACGCAGAGCAGGTGGACGGCCTTGGGTGGCCGCTGCTGGTCAAAGCATCGGCTGGCGGTGGCGGCCGGGGCATGCGCATCGTGGATGGACCCGACGACCTTGCCGATGCACTCACGGGTGCCCGGCGCGAGGCGTTGTCGGCCTTCGGCGACGGCACGGTCTTCCTCGAGCGCTACGTCACCGCCCCACGGCACATCGAGGTACAGGTGCTGGCCGACGCGCATGGCGAGGTCGTCGCCCTGTTCGAGCGCGAGTGCAGCATCCAGCGCCGCCATCAGAAGATCATCGAAGAGGCCCCGTCGCCGGTGGTCGGACCTGCGCTCCGCGCTCGTCTGTCCGAAGCGGCCGTGGCCGCGGCCCGGGCCGTGGGCTACGTCAATGCCGGCACGGTCGAATTCGTCCTCGATGGCGAAGGTGATCCCTACTTCTTGGAGATGAACACCCGGCTCCAGGTGGAGCACCCGGTGACCGAGGAAGTGACCGGGCTCGACCTGGTCCGCCTGCAGCTCCTCATCGCCGGGGGATCTCCGCTTCCTGACGAAGTGCACCAGGCCGTGGCCCGGGGTCCGGTGGGCCACGCCATCGAGGTCCGCCTGTACGCCGAAGACGCAACCGCCGGTTGGCTGCCGTCGACCGGCACACTCGACGAGTTCACCGTCCCCACGGACCGGGCCGGGGTCCGGGTCGACTCCGGTGTGGTGTCGGGGGGAGTGGTCAGCCCCCACTACGACCCCATGCTGGCCAAGGTCATTGCCCACGCCCCCACTCGAGCCGAAGCAACGGCCACCTTGGCCGCTACGTTGGCTGAGTCCCGTATCCACGGAGTCACCACCAACCGCGATCTGCTGGTGCGCACCCTGCGCCACGTTGGGTTCGTGTCCGGTGCCACTGACACCGGCTTCCTTGACCGCCACGGGCTGAGCACCTTGGCCGCATCGCTGGCTGACCACGCCGCCGTGGCACGCCACGCCGTGGCTGCCGCCTTGGCCGGCCAAGCCGAACGTCACGCTTCGGCTCGCACCCTCGGTGCCCTGCCGTCAGGTTGGCGCAACAACACAGTGGATGGCCAGGAGGTCACGTTCGACACTGGAACCCGGACGATCCATGTCGGGTACCGGATGGGACGACGGGGTCGGGCCTTGGCCGAAGCCGCCGTCGACGGCCAGGTGCTCGATGTGGTTGCCGGTACCGTCAGCCCGACCGAGGTAGTACTCACCACCAGCGGCCTCTCCCGTCGCTACCTGGTCCAGCGGGTCGGTGCCGTCACCTATGTCGATGGGCCCGACGGCGCATCCCGGTTGGTCGAAGAGGACCGTCATCCGATAGCGACCGAGCAGGTCGTCGAGGGATCGTCGCTCGCCCCCATGCCGGGCAGCGTGGTCCGAGTGGCGGTGGTAGCCGGCGACCATGTCGAGGCTGGGCAGGTACTGGTCGTGCTGGAAGCCATGAAGATGGAGCATGCCGTGCTGGCCGGCACGACGGGCACGGTGGTCGAAGTCGATGTGGTCGAGGGCGACCAGGTGGAGACCGGCCGGGTCCTGGCCGTGGTGGAGGCCGACCCCGGTGACGACCCGGCAGGTAGCACGGTCGACGACCCGACAGACAGCACGGTCGACAGGGACCCTGCGGGATCGTGACCGAGCCGCTCCGCATCGCCAACTGCTCGGGTTTCTACGGTGACCGGATGGCCGCGGCCAAGGAGATGGTGGAGGGCGGTCCCATCGACGTACTCACCGGGGACTGGTTGGCCGAGCTGACCATGCTCATCTTGTGGAAGGGCATGCAGCGCGATCCGTCAAGGGGTTGGGCCCATACCTTTCTCACCCAGATGGAGGAGGTGCTCGGCACCTGTGTAGACAAGGGCATCAAGGTGGTCACCAACGCCGGTGGCCTCAATCCGGTGGGCCTGGCCGACCAGATGCGACTGCTGGCTGAACGGCTCGGCCTATCGGTCGCGGTGGCCCACGTCGAGGGTGACGACATCCTTTCCCGGCTCGGTGACCTGCAGCGGCACGGCCACCCCATGGCCAACATGGACACCGGCGCCCACTTGGACACCTCGACGGGCACCGTGGTGTCGGCCAATGCCTACTTGGGTGCCTGGCCCATCGTCGAAGCGCTGCACGGCGGTGCCGACGTAGTGATCTGCCCCCGGGTGACCGATGCGTCGCTGGTGGTCGGCCCGGCCGCGTGGCACCACGGCTGGACCGAGTCCGATTGGGACCCGCTGGCTGGTGCAGTGGTAGCCGGGCACGTCATCGAGTGCGGGCCCCAGGCCACGGGGGGCAACTATGCGTTCTTCACCGAAGTCCCCGGACTCGAGCATCCCGGGTTCCCCATCGCCGAAGTGGCATCCGACGGTTCGTCGGTGATCACCAAGCATCCCGGATCAGGTGGGCAGGTATCGGTCGGGACCGTGACCGCGCAGCTCCTCTATGAGATCGGTGGCCACCACTATCCCAACACCGATGTGGTGGCCCGGTTCGAGACCATCGAGGTCCACGACGAAGGCAATGACCGGGTTCGGCTGTCCGGCATCAAGGGGCTGCCCGCCCCCCACGACGTCAAGGTCTGCCTCAATCTGCTCGGCGGCTGGCGCAACTCCATGACCTTCGTGCTCACCGGCCTCGACATCGAGGCCAAGGCCGACCTGACGGTGCGGTCGCTGTCGGCAGCCCTGGGCGGCACTGGTCAGTTCGAAGAGTTCCACACCTCCCTCGTCCGCTCCGACAAGTCCGATGCCCCGACCAACGCCGAGGCCACTGCCCTCCTGCGAGTGACGGTGAAGGACGAGGACGAGGAGCGGGTAGGGCGAAAGTTCTCGGGTGCGGCCACCGAGCTGGCCCTGGCCGGCTACCCCGGGCTCCATCTGACCGCCCCCCCTGGGGCGGGCAGCGCCTACGGGGTCTACTGGCCAGCACTCATCCCAGCCGAGTTGGTCGTGCCGACCGTGGTTCACGCCGACAGGACCCGAGTAGAGGTGCCGCACCACACCAATCGAGCCGCTGAGGGAATGACCGTGGCCGGCCCCGGCCGCGATGCCTCGCTCTCTCCCGGGGTGCCCGAAGCCACCGACCTATCTGTCGGTTCCGACAACCTTCCGACCCCCACTGGTGTGCTCACAGCCAACGAGCCCACCAGCTTGGTGCCGCTCGGGACCATCATCGGCGCCCGCTCCGGCGACAAGGGCGGCAACGCCAACGTCGGCCTGTGGGCCCGTTCCGACGATGCCTACGCATGGCTCGATGCCGAGCTCACTCTCGATCGCTTCCGCACCCTGCTGCCCGAGGCGGACGGCCTGGCCCTACAACGGCACGCGTTCGCGAAGTTGCGCTCCCTCAACTTCGTCGTCGTCGGACTGTTGGGTGAAGGAGTGGCCTCTTCTACCCGGCCCGATCCTCAGGCCAAGGGCCTCGGCGAGTATCTCCGAAGCCGCATGGTCGAGATTCCGGACCGACTCATCACTCCATCGCTCTAATCTGACTGCAGCACCACTGTCATCGGCCACGAGCCGGCAACGCGCCAGGAGGCATCCATGGACTTCACCGAATCCGACGAGTTACAGATGCTGCGCGAGGCGGTCAGCTCGATCGCCCGCAAGTTCGGCCACGACTACTACGTCGAGAAGGCCAGGGCCGATGAGCGCACCGACGAGCTGTGGAACGCAATCGCCGAACAAGGCTTCCTCGGAGTCAACGTGCCCGAGGAGTACGGCGGCGGTGGTGGGGGGATCACCGAGTTGGCTGCGGTGGCCGAAGAGTTGGCCGCGGCTGGCTGTCCGCTGCTGGTCATCGTGGTGTCGCCGGCCATCTGCGCCACCATCATCGCCAAGTTCGGCACCGACACCCAGAAGCAGCGGTGGCTGCCCCGATTCGCCACCGGCGAGCTCAAGATGGCCTTCGCCATCACCGAGCCCGATGCCGGATCCAACTCGCACAACCTCGGCCTGACCGCCACCAAGGACGGCGACATCTACCGGTTGAACGGACAGAAGTACTACATCTCCGGTGTCGATGAGTGCGAGGCCATCATGGTGGTGACCAAGACCGGAGTCGATCCGGACACCGGCCGGGGACGGCTGTCGCTCTTCGTGGTCGACACCGATACACCCGGACTCGACAAGCAGGTGCTGCCGGTGGAGATCACCGCACCCGAGAAGCAGTTCACCCTGTTCTTCGACAACGTCCAGGTCGAGGCCGACCGGCTCATCGGCGATGAGGGTGAGGGACTCCGCCAGGTCTTCTACGGCCTCAACCCCGAGCGCATCCTGTCGGCGGCCACGGCCAACGGCATCGGTCGCTACGCCCTCGACAAGGCGGCTGAGTACGCGCGGACCCGCGAGGTGTGGGGCACGCCCATCGCCCGTCACCAGGGAATCTCCCATCCGCTGGCCAAGTGCAAGATCGAAGTGGAGCTGGCCCGGGTGATGACGGACAAGGCCTCCTGGTACTGCGACCACGACGGAGACTCGCCGTTGGCTGGAGAGACGGCCAACATGGCCAAGTACGCCGCCGCCGAAGCCACCTTGGCCGCCCTCGATCAGTCCATTCAGACTCATGGTGGGAATGGCATGTCGTCCGAGTACGGGATTGCCGACCTGTGGGGCATGGCCCGGCTGCTCCGGATCGCGCCAGTGAGTCGCGAGATGATCCTGAACTACGTGGCCCAGCACTCACTATCGCTGCCTCGCTCGTACTGATCGAAGGGCGCTGATCAGGGCTGATCGATTGGCGATATCCGGCACCGTACCGACAGCTACTGAGCCGACAAACCCTCAACCTCTGGTCGAGGTCGATATAGAACAGCTAGGTCGGGTGCGCTCCAGCTCCTGGCGGTGGCCGACCGATCCGACCCGTTCCGTCCCAGGACCTCTCTATCGGGGGACATCGGCTGCGGGCTAGATCGTCCCCTTTCGTTCCTTTTGGTGGTTGATCAGCCACGCTCAGTGGGCAGGGGAGTTGCAGTTCGGTTCCTCAAGTCTGGGTTGCAGGCAGACGATAGGACTTTCAGGTGGAATCACGCCTAGAAGCGACCGTTCCCGCCCCGTATTCTGGCGAAAGAGTTCAATGTTCCGACTTCCCGATGCACCTCGCAGTTCGGCTTCGAGCCGGCAGAGCAGGCTCCATGGAGCCTGGGGGCTCGTGCGCGCCACCGGGGCCGATCGATCGTGCCGCTACCGGGGCGAAGACGGAGTGACCATCGTCGAGGTGCTGGTGGCCTTCGTCCTCCTCATGATGATGATGCTGCCGGTGGGTGTGCTCTTCACCAGCGTGACGAGCCAAGCGGCCCTGGCCCGTCAGCATCAGGCCGCGCTGCAGCTTGCGGACACCTGGGTCGAGGTCCTTTCCGATCCCACATCGAGCCCTCCTGTCTCTGGGGGCGCAGTGATCACCAATGTGCCTGCACCACCGAAGGCGCCCCCTGGCGTTGCGCCCCCGGTTTCGACGCTGGCCGGCACCGACTTCACCGTCACCGCCAACTACACACTGGCGCTGGTGAACAACGTTGGCCAGTCCGACCTCTGCGCCAACGGCGACCCGCCCAGCCCGAGCCATCCCAGTGTGATTCAGCTGCTGGTCACCGTGAGTTGGAACAAGGGTAAGTACTCACTGTCTGATTCCTCCAACATCAACTACCCCCGTCCCGGCCTGCAGACCGAAGGCTTCTTGGCCATCAATCTGAGCAACGATGGTCAGTTCGACAAGTTCGGCAACTCGGCGGTCAGCCGAATCGAAGCCTCACCGGTGACGGTCAGGCAGCTCACTTCCACCACCACGCCTCCCGTCTGGATCTCACCCAATCCACTCACGTTCTACCCCGACGCCAACGGGTGCATCTTCGCCCAGGTCCCAGTGGGCACATACGATGTATCGCTGAACCAACCCGCGGCCGGCACGCCGAGCACCTTCTTGTCGTGGCCCGGGAGCCCTGCCTTCGTGACGCCCTCTGGTGCAACCTCCGATAACCCAGGAGTCCAAACTGTCACCGTGACGGCTTTGACCGTCGTCCAGATGCAGCCATTCGACGAGGGCATCACCTCTTCTATTTCGTATGGAGGTGCATCGTCGGTGGACGGTGCCCTGACGTGTCCTGCAGCAGCCGGTCTGACTTGTCTGGTCACTGGTAACGGTAACTTGTCGGCTCAGGCCGCTTGGGGCAACGGTACGGGTTCGTGGACCTCGGCCAACGTGCCTTCCACCACCAATATCAACCAGGTCGCCTGCACTACTGGTTCCTCGGCCACCTGTGTCGCCGTCGGCGACAACGCATCAGGAGCCGTCGCTCGAACTACGTCTACCAACCTCTCGTCCACGGTGGCCGACACGCTGCCGAGTGGGGTGACTGACCTCACCCAGGTCACCTGCCCGTCGGCCAACGGCTGCTACGCCATCGGCTCGTCGACGAATGGGCCGGTGCTCGTGGCCGCTGCCGTCGGACAGGGATCCCCGGCCGCAGATCGTTGGGTCGTTCTCTCTCTCCCGTCTCCGGCATTCACATCGATGAACTCCATCGCCTGCCCTTCCTCCTCTACTTGCGTGATGACTGGACGTACCGGTAGTTCCACCCCTGCCATCATCCGCCTCGATGGCGACCCAGCCGGGCTGGCCGGAAACGCATCATGGGCACCTACCTACTCTGCCGACGTGCTGCCCACGGGCGCGGCAGGGTCTACCTCAGTCGGCACCGTGTCCTGCCCGACCAGTACCACTTGCTTGGCCCTGGCCACCGGAGATACCGCCGGTGCTTCCGATCCCACCGTGGTCACGTCCACCCTGAGCGGTTCAGGGGCTGATACCTGGACCAACGAATCGACCTTCCCCACTGGGGCCAGTGCCATCACCAAGCTCGACTGCACCGCCAGTACCTGTGTGGCCATCGGAAGCCTGCCCGGTACCCCCAGCCAACCGGCCGTGTGGACCGGCGATCTCACTACTTCACCACACACCTGGCTCCAGGCTCAGAACGTTCCGACCGGTATTCTCGCCATCACGTCGGCTTCGTGTGGTGTCCCCGACGCCAGCGATACGGCTGACTGCATCTTCGGGGTCATCACTACCAATGCGTCGACTCCGGGCCAACTGCTCAGCGGAACTCTGTTCGGCGGAAGCTGGGTGTGGAACCTGGTGACTCCTCAGGTGACGTCATCCGTTCAGTACTACCTCGGTGTCTCGTGTGTGCACGCCTCCGGATCCGCCAATGCCACCTGCATGGCCGTAGCCGCCACCGGCAACGGTCCCAGCATCGTCACCACCTCCGCAGGCCCCAATGGCGCCTGGACAGCCCAGAGCGCTCCCGGAGGTAACGGTGTAGCCGTGTCCGGTATCCCCCTGCAGACAGCTCCATCGAGTAACTCCGATTGGACCACGCAAGTGACAGCGGCAGCGGCTAGCAATGGCAACCTCACCTCGCTCCCGCGCGTGCTCTATCCGGACTCCGGGGGCTACTCACTGTCGGCAGGCGACTGCTCGACCACGGCATCGGCACCGGCAATCGCCTCACTGGTTGCGATTCCCGGTGACACCGCCACTGCCGTAGTGCCGCTGGGTCTCCTCACCATCCAAGCCGTCGGCTCGAACGGAGTTCCGCTGGATGGAGCCAGCGTCACACTTGCCTCCACTCAGTGCGCTGGGACCAATACGTTCGCCCTCCCCACTACCGACCCGGCTGGATTCACCAGTGCGTCGGTCCCTTACGGCTCCTACACCTACCTGATCAAGGTGGGGGGCACCACCTACCCGGCGAACGGGATCAACCTGACACTCGGCGGCCAGGCCATCACCACGCAGGGGCTGTCGGGCAGCGCAGTCGCCAACTACCTCCCCGTCGTCACCCAGGTGCACCCATGAGGCGCTTCACCAACTCCGAGCGGGTCATGGACGACACCGGGATGACTCTCGTCGAACTGATCGTCGCTTCTACGTTGCTGGTCATCTTGACCACCGTGGTCGCCGTCACCATGGGCGTCTTCAATCAGGTCAGCATCAACGTCAGCGCCTCCTACCAGGAGTACAACCAGATCTTGCCAGCGCTCCAACCGCTCGCTTCGCTACTGCGAGCCGAAGTAGAGCCCGCCCCATCAACCACCTATGGGGTGCCTCCAACCTCCGCACCGTCTCCCGGATTCGTTTCCGTCGGGAACTTCAGCCTTACCTTCTACGCCAACGTCGGCACTGCATACGGAAACGTTGTGGCAGCTTGCGTCCGCACCTCTACCACCTGCCCGGCTACCTCGGCGGGCCCGGCCAAGATCGTGGCTCAGGAAATCGACCACACCGGTAGCGCGGTGACATCGACTTCGAAGTGCACCACGAAGACGGGGGAAACCTGCAGCTTCGTAGTGCGACGGTATCTCCCTAGCACGGTGGACGGTGTGTCCACTTGTCCTGGAGTCGGCAGTGGACCACAGTGCACGTACCCCGCCACCTACACCGAGATCGTGAACGTCAGCGGCGTGGTCAACAACCCCATCCCCCCGCTGTCGGTGTCCGACACGCCACTCTCACCCATCTTCACCTACAACACGTGCGATCCTGTGACCTATGCCGTTACCAGCCTGACCGTGGCAAGCGGACAGTTGACCCCGACCTCGGCAGCCTCGGCCATCCAACTTGACTCCATCTTGAGCGTGGACGTCAATCTGCGAGTAGCGCTGAAGAGTTCCAGCTCTCAGAACGTCGCAGAAAACCACTTGCTCGCCTACCGCTACCCCGCCCCGGTAGTCGGGGCGCCCTATCCGTTCCAATACACGACGTCAGTGGGATGAGCGCAATGCACCAATCCGTTGGCCCGCAAGCCCAGCAGCCGGCTCGTTCTCACAAGTTGGACTCAATGACGACGAATGGTCCCCGCGTCCGCGGGTTCAACGATGTGGGTCAGACGGCCATCATCCTGGTGGTCATGCTGGGCCTGGTGACCTCCTTGATCGGCGCCGTGCTGGTCAACACCATGTTCCAGGCCATGCCCCTGCAGCGAGCTGTGGCGGTATCGGTCTACGCCCATCGGGCCATCCAGGCTGGTGAGAACGCATACGTCGCAGCCCTGAACGCCAACCCATCTCTGGCGCAATGCAATACATCCACCAACGGAGCCGGTACCTGTGCCGGGATCAGTTATGGGCAGTGGAACGAGGTGGCCGCTTCCGCCACCGCTGGATCCGACCCCGAGTACTACGCCTTCGGCAATCCTCAACCCACCTTCGACCCGACTACTCACGAGTTGAAAGACCTCGCTGTTCAAGTGGTCGGTGCCGTTCATGAAACCTCGGCGAGGAACCACTACATGTTTACTTCCGCCACCATGCACCTGGCGGCCACCAACGGCTTCCTCACCGGCATCTGGTGGTCGAACTATGAGTCTTACTCGGCTACTGGAAACTACAGCTCGTGCAAGTACAACTGGCCGGCCTACAACGGTGCCGGATCAGGCTGCACCCCGGTCTACTTCGGCCCGAACGACTACGTCTTCGGGCCCACGTTCACCAACGACTCGATCTACGAGTCCGGTTCGCCCTCCTTCGGTACGGCAACGGCACAGGCCCCCGTGCAGACGGCCGACCCCAACTGCCTCTTCGTCACCAGCAGTTTCAGCGCGACCGGCTGTCAGAACATCAACAGCACGATCATTGCCGCCCCTTACGTCTCGGGTTCCAATGGAAAGTGGCCAGCTTGTGACACCACCCACAGTTGCTACAACCACCCCGTAGAGCTTCCGCCAGCCAATAATGCCAGCCTTGGAGTCATTGCCGCGCAAAACGGATGCCTCTACACCGGGCCGACCCGGATCACGTTCTCTACCCTGGCCAATGGCACCGGACAGATGACCGTAGTGAGCCCCGAGACCAAAGAGAGCACAAAGACGGTCAAGGGCAAGACCTTCACGTGGGACACAGCCAACATTGCCAGCAATACCAACGACTGCCCGAATAACGGATCCGCCCCGCTGCCGGCAAACGGTGTGGTCTACGTCCAAAACGCCAGTCCGGCTGACTCCATCGCAGGTGCCAATCCCTTTGGTGCCTCGGTATACAACACGGTCACCAATGTCACGGCATCACCAACCACGCCAGTCGTCGGTTCACCAGTCACCCTGACAGCCACGATCACGTCGGCCAGCGGCCAGCTCAGCACCGGTGCCACCGTCTCGTTCAGCCAAGGCACCACTGCACTCTCACAGTGCGCCAACGTTGCCCTCTCTTCCCCCACGCCGGTAACCCCCACAACCAACCCACCGACCTACTGGGCCAGGGCCGTCTGCACCCTCACTAGTGCCACAGCTGCCACGTACTCAGCCACCTTCAACGCCAACACCACCTACACAACCACTAGTCAGGGCCAGCTCGGTAAGACGAACGTGCTTACCTCCACGGTTACCCGCGGTCCGAATGCTCAGACCAGCCCGGGCTGCAACGCCTGCTACTACGGCGCCACCAGTGCGCCCGACCTCGAAGGCGACGCCTTCGTCAACGGGAATCTGTCGGGTCAGGTGACGGTCGGCACGGCCAACGACATCATCATCACTGGAAACATCACTTACGCCAACTGCGACTGGACAGTCGGCCAAAGCGGACTCAGCACGCCGTCCCTCGGGTTCTGCCCCCCCAACATTGCCAAGCCCAATGACTCCCTCGGGCTGATCGCCAATGCCTTCGTTGAGGTCAACCACCCGATCGTGCCGGGTACCTCGACACTGCTGCCAACCTGCACCACCCCCGGCGCCGTCATCTGCAATCCGTCCAACGGAACGACCGGCCTCACCATCGATGCGGCCATCCTTGCCCTCACCAAGTCCTTCGTCGTCAACAACTATGCAGCGGGAGGGCCGCAAGGCAACCTGTACAACTACGGGTCGATCCAGCAGTACGCCCGAGGACCCGTGGGCACCTTCAGTGGGAACAGCTCGACCTCCGGCTACCTCAAGCACTACAACTGGTCTCCGCTCCTCGATTACGTTTCACCACCCTCGTATCTCACTCCTTCCACCTCTTCGTGGAACTTGACCTCGATCGACACCAACGCGGGATCGACTCCCACCAACCAGTGCCCACCCCTGAAGCCGGTTTATGGATCGACACTGCCCATTACTCAGTACTGCACGGCATCGATCGGTGGACTGCCCACCTATCCCTCATCCACCGCTCCGTCGGCGCCGACTGACGTCGTCGTCCAGGCCAACGCCGATGGAACGGCCTCCGTTTCCTGGACCACCCCGGGCTCCACCGGGAACTCACCCATCCTCAACTACAACGTAGGAATCTCCCCAATTTGCCCGGCCTGCACGGGAACCAGTTCGACCACGACGTCAACCATCATCACCGGCCTCACCCCTGGGACCTACTACGTGTTCTCGTTGACAGCCACCAATGCGTTGGGCACCAGTGACCCTTCTCTTTCGTCGAGCTCCGTCGTCATCCCCACGGTGCCAGATGCCCCCACCCTGGTTTCCGCTGTGGCCAGCCTCGATGGCTCCGTCTCGGTCAACTGGACACCACCTTCCGCTCGAGGCTCAGCTATCACCGGTTACAAGATCACCCCCACACCGGGCTGCTTCGCCTGCACTGGACTGACGTCACTGTTGCCGACCACCGTGATCACCGGTCTGACCACTGGATCCACGTACACGTTCACCGTGACAGCCACCAACCTCCTCGGCTCCGGCGCTGCATCTGCTGCCTCCAACAGCATCATCATCCCCACTGTCCCGGGCGTTCCCACCGCGGTCACCGCCTCCTCGGCAGCCAACCGCCAGTCGGTCGTGGCATGGA
>JBAXCY010000002.1:0-50962 GCA_037141235.1 Acidimicrobiales bacterium
GCCGATGTAGCCGATGTAGCCGATGTAGCCGATGTAGCCGATGCTTCAGTATCGGCCAGCAGTAGCGACAGTTGGAGTTGGGATCAGCCCCCTTCGAAGATCTGCCGCGGATTGGCTTCGAGCATGGTGGCGATCTGCTCCTCGGTCACGCCTTGCTCACGCAGGTAAGGCAGCACTTCGGTCTCGATGTGCAGGTAGTTCCACTGCGTCATGAGCGGCAGCACCTCCGGCTCGATCCAGTCGATGTAGCAGGCAGCATCGTGAGCCAACACCATGCGGCCAGCGAACCCTCGGCGACACAACTCGACCACCGTGTCGGCCCGGGCCTCGAACGTCGTCTCGATGTTGATGCCGAACCGGTCCATGCCCAGCCAGAACCCAGACTCCGCTAGGTCGGAGAGGTGGTCGATGTCCGTGGTGTCTCCACTGTGCCCGAGGATCACCGCCGAGGGGTCGACGCCCTCCTCGACCATCACTCGGCGGACTTCCAGGCCTTGGCGTGTATCCGGGTGGGTGTGGACGGTAATAGGGCAACCGGTGAGTAGATGGGTCTTGGCCACAGCCCGCATCACCCGCTCCACACCCGACGTCAGTCCGGGCTCGTCGATGGCGCACTTGAGCATGCCGGCCCGCACGCCGGTGCCGGCGATCCCGTCGGTGATATCGGAGACGAACATGGCCACCATCGGCTCGGGCTCGTCCATGCCCAGCAGGCTGCGCACCGCTGGGCTTCGGTGGTGAAAGTAGAACGGGACGTCCTGGTAGGTATAGCAACCGGTGGCCACCACGATGTTGAGGTCGGGCACCTGGGCTGCCACCTGCTGGATGCGGGGGATGTACCGCCCGAGTCCGATCACCGTCGGGTCGACGATGGTACGGACTCCAGAGGCGGCTAGTGCAGTGAGCTTGGCTACGGCATCATCCTGGCGCTCCGCTTCATCGCCCCACTCGTCGGGGTAGTTCTGCTGGACATCGGGAGTGAGCACAAAGACGTGCTCGTGCATGTACGTCCGCCCCAGTTCAGCGGTGTCGATCGCTCCACGGACGGTTTCGATGGTGGGCATATCCAGCCTCCTCGGCGTTGGCGCCAGCCATCCCATCTCGGGACCCGGCAACTGTGGGCGATCGTACCGTTGGTCACGCGTTACGTTCTCGAACTTGCCGTCTCGGCTGTGCCCCGAGCCGGTGCGAGCCCGCATTGGACCGCTCCCGGACAGGCATAGGCGCAGGGCCAGGTCAGGCTGGGTTGGCCTGGATGAAGGCGTCGATGATCTCGACCAGCTCGTTGGGTGCATCCTCCTGGAGGAAGTGGCCCGGTCCCTCGAGCACGACGTGCGGCTGGCCGTGGGCCCCGGGGATCCGCTCCTGCATCGGAACGTGCGCACGGGCGGCGAACGAAATCGTGTCCTTGTCGCTGAACACGGTCAGGAACGGCTTCTCCCAGGTGGTCAGGTACTCCCAGGTGGCTTTGGCCTGAGGCACACCCGCGTTGTCCTCTTGGAGTGGGATCAGCAACGGAAACCGCTTGGGCGAGGCCTGATAGGTCCCGTCGGGGAACGGTGCCATATAGGCCTGCTGCTCCTCGGCGGTGAGCTCTCGGGTGGTAGCCGATTGCAATAGGAATCCGATAGGGAGGACATCGACCGACTGGCTGTAGGCCAGCCAGTCGGCGATCATCTTGGTGGCACCCTGACCGGTCGGCAGGCCGGTGTTGGAGGCGATCACCCGGGCGAACCGGTCGCCTTGGACGGGCAAGAGGTTGAGGCCGGCCGTCCCTCCCCAGTCCTGGCAGAACAACGTCACCCGGTTCAGGTCCTCGGCCACCAGCCACTGCTCCATCCATGCCACGTGGCTGGCCAGCGAGTACACGTCTGGGTCGACCGGCTTGTCGGATCGACCCATGCCCATCAGGTCGAGTGCCACCACCCGGTGTCCCCGGGCCACCAGTCCGGGGATCATGGCCCGGTAGAGGTAGCACCACGACGGGTTCCCGTGCAGCAGCAGGATCGGGTCGGCGTCCCGCGGTCCCTCGTCGATGAAGTGATACCGCAGGGCGGTGCCGTCCTCGGCTGTGACTTCGCGGTAGTGCGGGGCGAAGTCGTAGTCGGGCAGTCCGTCGAAGCAGTCTTCGGGGGTGCGGAGGACCTCCATGGCCGAATCAGGCCTCGGCGGTCTGGACCGAGCCGATGAGGTCTTCGAGGAACGGGTTGATGACCACGATCACCTGTTCGGCCACGCCTTCGGTGTTGGCCAGCGCTGCGGTGGTCGCCTCATCGGCACGATCGAATCGCACGTCATGCCATACCCGTCCATCACCGATGATCACTCCATCGACGGCGAAGTGAGCAATCGGCACCACACCGGATGGGTCGGTGGCGGGGGTTGCCCCATCGTGGAACCGGCGCACCCGCATGACGATCGGCCCGTTGCCAGCCTCGGCCGGGTCGCCCACGGTCAATGGGGTGCACCCCATGACGATGGTCGTCTCCATGCCGGCCTCTTTGTGCACGTACTGCTTCTGGAAGTCCTTACGGTTCTGCATGGCGAAGAACGACGCCCGGGTCGGATAGCGGACGATTCCGATCCGCTCCCATGCCACGACGTCGGTCACTTCGCCGATTACGTCTCCGAAGAGCGGCACTGTGGCGCCCAAGTCGTCGAGTACCGCCGTGGGCGCATAGATGTCGTCCGCCTCCTTGCCGGTGATGGTCGATGTCGTCCCATCGCCGTAGTCGGCCACTGGCCTGTACTTCATCAGGTTGAGCATCCAGACGTGGCCGTCCTCCTCGGGTGCCATGGTGATCCAGCGTGCAGCAGTTTCGGCATTGACTGTTCCGAACGGGTACTCGAGTTGCTCGGCCATCAGGGTGATTCCTTTCGTCTGGCCCCTCGGGGCCGGTCAGCGGGCGTGTTGGTCAGGGCGTGTTGGTCAGGGCGTGTTGGTCAGGGGCGTAGCAGCGCGTCGAGCGCGTCGACTAAGAGTGGCACCACTGCGGCAAGGTCGGTCCGATGCAGTACATAGTGATCAAGCGACTCGAAGGCGAACAGGGCATCGACTGCCGCCAGCCGAGCCTCCATGCGCTCCGGCGAAAACGCAGCGAACTCACGAGCGAAATGGCGCTCGATCTGCTCACGCAACAAGATGCGCGACGCTTCGAACTCGTCCCGCACGACATCATCGAACCTGGCCCGCATTCGGGTGGCTCGGGCGCTGGGGGCCACGGCGGCATGCAGCCGGAGTCGAGCCCGCACGAACTTATCGATCCGCATGTCCCGGTCGCCCTCACCGATGGCCGGGATGAGGAACAGCGGGGTGACCATCTCGAGTTGGCGCGCCACGGCAGCCCGAGACAGGCTGTCGTGGTCGTCGAAGTACCGGTAGACGGAGCGCACGGAAAGCCCAGCACGCAGGGCCACCTCTTCGGGGCCAGGGCTGAGGTTGTCCTCAGAGAACAGATCGATGACGGCGTCGAGCACGGCGTTACGGTTGCGGTCGCGGATGGCCGAGCGTCCGTCGAGGACTGATCCGTCCGCAACTGCGTCCTCCCTTGACTCACCTCGCTCGGCTACCTCGCCCGCCCCCATCAGTCCTAGGCCCCCGGTCCGAACTTCGGATTGCGGCCCTGCTCGAGCCGTCGATTGCGGGCCACGATCTTGACCATGGTGGACTGGTGGGTGATGACCCAGAACTGATCGGCCCGCACGGCGTAGACCACGTCGGCGGCCAAGTCAGCTGGAGGCATGGCAATGGTGTCCATCATCAGGGCGATCTGATCGATGGGGATGGCCGGAGGCGGCGGAAACCCGAGCTCGGTCGGCGCGTTGCGCGACGATTCGAAGATCTTGGTGTCGACCAACTCGGGACACAGGCACGACACGCCGACGGGGGTGCCATCGAGTTCCATGGCCAACGACTCCGACAGTCCGACTACTGCGTACTTGGTGGCGTGGTACGACCCCAGCACGGGCGACGAGGTGAGTCCGGCCTCAGATGCGGTGTTCACCACATGGCCCTCCCCCTGCTCCAGCATGAGCGGCACGAATGCACTGATCCCGTACGCTGGACCCAGCAGGTTCACCCCGACCACCCAGTCCCACTCGGCGGGCCGGGTCTTGTGGTTCGGCCGACCCGATGCCACCCCAGCGTTGTTGCAGAGGAGGTGGACCGATCCGTATGCGGCCAGTGCCGCGTCACGTAGTCCAGCCACCTGGTCGGAATCGGATACGTCACAGACCACTGGGGTCACTGAGCCACCAGCGGCGATGATCCGGGCCGACTCTGCTTCCAGGCGAGGCTGCTCGATATCGGCCATGACCACGTGCATGCCCTCGGTCAGGAACCGCTCAGTAAGGGCCAGGCCGATGCCCGAGGCTGCCCCAGTCACTACTGCGGTACGTCCGTCCAACTCCATCGGTGCTCTACTTTCTCTCGACTGCCTACTGGCTGTGATTCTCTACTGCGTAGCGGCTCAGACCCGGGCAATGACCTCTTCGCCGTAGCGGGCCAGGGCCTCAGCCGGGTCATTCCAGAACAAAAAGGCGGGGACTACTATGCGCTCCACTCCCAACTCGGCCAAAGCGGCAGCCTCCTCCAACGCCCCGGGGCCGAAGACGCCGTTGCCGCCACAGGTGATCTCGATGGCGGCAGCGTCGCGACCAGACTCCTCGGCCGATTCCCGGACCTGGGCGAACAGGGCAGCCAATGTCCGGTGGCTGCCGGATGCCGGAAAGAATCCGTCCCCGATGCGACCAGCTCGTCGGGCCGCTATCGCCGAGTGGCCGCCGATGTGGATCGGCACCGACCCGCCGACCGGCTGAGGCCGGCAGATGCAGTTGTCGAACTTGGTGAACTCTCCGTGGTACGTGGCCTGCTCTTGGCTCCACAGTGCCCGCATGGCCGCTACTCCATCGTCGGTCCGCAGTCCCCGCTCGGCAAAGGGGATGCCGATGGCGTCGAACTCTTCTTCGAGCCAACCGACGCCCACACCGAGATGCATCCGGCCACCAGAGAGGTGATCCAACGTAGCCACCTCCTTGGCCAGCACTACCGGATTGCGCTGGGGCATGATCAGAATCCCGGTGGCCAGATTGATGGTCGTCGTGGCTGCAGCCAAGTAGGCCAGCCACACCAGGGGGTCCGGAATGGGGGCGTCGTCGGAGCCGGGCATCTTCCCCGACTTGTCGTAGGGGTAGGTCGATTCGTAGCCGGCCGGCACCACGGTGTGCTCGACCGTCCACAGCGATTCAAACCCCGCCGCCTCGGCGGCCTGGGCCATCTCGACAGCGGCCAGCGGGTCGACGAAGGGCCCGGTGTTGGCGAACACAATTCCGAACTTCATGCGGAGACTCCTTCACTTTGGTGCTGGCTGTGCATGGTGCAGACCGTGCCCACCGTCGGGTCGACCCGTCCGGCCAGGTAGGTCCGGAAGACCTCGATGACGGCCTCGGGGCCGGCCACGCGATCGAGCGTGATCCAGCCTTGCGTCCACGCCGAATACTCGTTCCACGCTTCGGCCATCCTGGCCGCCAGCACATCGGCTCCCCACTCGCGGCTGCGCTTGGTCACTTGGCTTGGAGCGAACAGGAACTCCTGGGCTGGGCCGGGCAGCGGCCCCTCGTCGGCCAGAGGCGCGCTGTCCCAGTGGGTATCGCCCACGATCATCGAGTGACGCAACTGGTCACCGAGGCGACGGTGCACCGAGGCAACCACGGCCTGGTCGCCGGACACGTCCACGAAGGCAGTCGACACCTGGGCGATGGACTCCGCCTCCCCGTAGGTCAGCACCTCGTCGTATACCCCCAGTGAACGACAGAACGCCACGTTGGCCACAGACGTGAGTCCGATCGTCTTCACCCCGCGAGCATGGAGTCGGTGGGCGGCCCCCAAGGCGGTCTTGGCCGATGCGCTCGAGATGACTACCTGCTCAGCACCGAAGTCGTCCTTGTCGGACAGGAAGTCGTCGATGACGAAAGAGGTGAAGAACAGCGGGTAGAGGAGCATCATCACCTCTTCGCCGTCGGCTCGGTAGGCCACGTCGGCGGCGCACCTGCGGTACGAGTTGTAGGGCCCGGCCAGCCCAGCCCGATGGGCGGCTACGTCGAACACATTGAAGGCATCGGCGTTCCCGACCTCGATGACCAGCTCGGTGGCCATTGGGAAGAACCCGAAGATCCGTTCACCGACCGTCACCTCCGATGACCGCGTCTCGACCACTTCGGCGAACCCCCATACCGGCACCAAGCCCCAGCGGGTGGCGTCGTCTGCATCGGACGGGCCCGGCGGAAAGAAGTCCCAGTAGCGGAGCATGTCGCCGATGGCGGCGTAGGAGATGTTGTTGGAGGAGAAGCCGAACCGGTCGATCCGGAGGCGAGCCTCGCCCTCGGCCAGTGCCCGAGGGCCAGCGTCGGACACACGCCACCTGGTGTATTCGTCCCGATCTACCTCGATATCCATCTGGTACTGCCTCCCTATTGGATCGCCTACTGGGGCGGATGCCGGCTCATCGTCCGCATGGCTCGACGCTTCGAAGCGCCCGTCACCTCGTACGCTCCCGATCCCTTGATCAGGTCGGGCCAGGTCGTGTCAGGTACTCTGACATCTGTCAAAGTACCTGACAGAAGATACGCTGGCAAACACCTGACCACGACCACGACCCAGGAGCTGACGATCCCCACCGTGCCCGCAGCCCTTGCCCATCGTGGATGCGTCTGGGATGCACGCGCCTGGTGGGGACCCGCGCTATGACAACGTCTACGCAGTCGATGACCGTGGCCGACGCCATCGAGCAGATCACCGCCGGAGTGCGGCCAACAGATGCCGGCCGGGGAACGGTCGGACTCGAGATCGAGTGGATCGTGATCGATCCAGTGCATCCCACCAGACCGGTGGGCGCCGAGGAGGTGCTGGCCGCGGCGGACGGACCACTCCCCCGTGAGGGAGCGCTCACTGTTGAG
The DNA here is from genome assembly GCA_037141235.1 of Acidimicrobiales bacterium. Classification (GTDB taxonomy): domain Bacteria; phylum Actinomycetota; class Acidimicrobiia; order Acidimicrobiales; family RAAP-2; genus Bog-756. The sequence goes on from JBAXCY010000002.1 coordinate 6,955, forward strand.
CCTGGCGGGCAGCTCGAACTGAGCACGACACGGCAGCCAGAGGCGTGGAGCGCACTCGATGCCGCCGCCGCCGACGAGGCTGTCCTGCAGCGCCGTATGACGCGGGCCGGACTACGACTGCTCGCCACCGGCCTCGATCCGTTTCGGCCGCCCGTGCGGTCGCTCGATCTTCCTCGGTACCGAGCCATGGCCGCCGCCTTCGAGGGACGCTGGCCCGCTGGAACAGTCATGATGTGTTCCACGGCGTCGCTCCAGGTAAACGTGGACTTCGGGGCCGTGCCCGCCGATACCTGGCAGCGGGCCGCATGGGTGGCTCCCGTGCTGGCCGCTGCCTTCGCCAACTCGCCAGGACCGGCCATGGATGGCACGCCTGCAGCATCGGCCCGGTCCACTGTTTGGACGATGATCGATCCGAGCCGGACCGCTCCGGTGTCCGGGCCAACGTCGACGTCGACCGCCAACGGGGCTGCCCTCGGATGGGAGCACGAGTGGGCCGAGTACGCCCTCGAGGCCAACGTGGTCTTCATCCGGACCGGTGACGACGTGGAGGCGGTGACCGAGCCCTTCACGCTTCGTCAATGGATCACCCAGGGGCATCGGATCGGCTTTCCCGGCCCGAGCGATGTCACCGAGCATTTGACGACGCTGTGGCCACCGGTCCGGCCCCGCCAGTGGCTCGAGTGCCGCTTCTTCGATGCCCTCCCCCCGGTCGACCGCACGGTCGCCGTCCTGGCCTTGGTGGCGCTGGTGAGCGATGGTGCGCCGATCGACGAGATCCGCCGGGCCTGCAGCGGCATCGATGACCCGTGGTCGCTGGTCGCCTCGGGCACCGCATCAGCCCCCATGGCCCGTGCTGGCGAACGCTGCTTGGATCTGGCCTGCCATCTGTTGGACGCCGAGCGCCCCGGGTCCTCGATCCCCGTTCGCTCCTGGACCAGTCGACGGGCGTCGGCTGGCTGGGTGCCTGACACCACCGCCCCCGACCTACAGTCCCTAGACCGAATCGAACAGGAGATCACCTGATGGACCCCGTCACCCTCTACGCCATGCCTGGCTCGCTCTACTCGGCCAAAGCCCGCTCCTATCTGCGCAAGAACCGGATCGAGTACATCGAGCAAGCCCCCGGCGACCCCCACTTCGCCGATGCGGTGGTTCCGGTCCTCGGGCGCTGGATCATCCCTGTTCTCGAGACATCGGACGGCACGGTGATCCAGGACACGGTGGACATCATCGACTTCCTCGAAGCCGACGTGCCGCCCGCCCGTTCCGCCTACCCCGCCACCCCCGTGCACCGCGCCGTGGCCCACCTGCTCGACCTGTTCGGTGGCGAGGGTCTGCTGCGGCCGGCCATGCACTACCGGTGGGACTTTGACGAATCCAATCTGCCCTTCCTCATCAAGGACTTCACGTCCACGATGGCCATCGGTGCCGACGACGAAACCCGTGAGGGCCTGTTCAAATTCGCCAGTGAGCGCATGCGCTCCGCCACCCTCGCCTTCGGCGTACGTGAGGACCTCGTCGATCAGATCGAGGCCTCCTATGGCGAGTTCCTTGACCTGTTCGACGCCCACCTGGCCAACTCGCCCTACCTGCTTGGCGGCCGGCCCACCATTGCCGACTACGCCTTCATGGGTCCGCTCTACGCCCACCTGGCCCGCGACCCGTACCCGTCAGTGCTGATGAAGCAACGAGCGCACCGGGTATGGCGATGGGTGGAGCGGATGAACTCCCCGATTGCGGATACCGGCGAGTACGGCCCCATCTCGACTGAACTCTTCGCTGACGACGCCATCCCCGACACCTTGCAGGCGCTGCTGGTCTACATCGGAGAGGAGTACCTCGAAGATGCGGTGGCCCAGATGGTGTCGGTCGATGCTTGGCTGGCCGACCATCCCGACGTGGTCGACGGAGAGGTCGTCCTCGGTAAGCCCAACCGGCGGTTCAGTGGGACCACCACCTTTACCTGGCGAGGCCAGCCCATGACGGTATCCGTAGTGCCTTACCGGATGTACCTGATGAAGCGGCTGCAGGATGCGGTGGCTGCCGGCTCCTCCGACGACCAGGCCGCAGTGCGGGCCGTGTTTGCCGAGGCCGGGCTCGACCCGCTGCTCGATGTGCGTCCCCGCCGCTGGGTCGTCCGCAAGGACAACTTCGAGGTCTGGGCCCCGGCCCAAGAGCCGCATATCCCCGCCTAGGTTCGCCAGCTTGGTGAGACCGATGCATGCATAGAGACACGTCCGAACCTGACTTCGGAACCGGATGCGGCCACTCGCATCTCAACTGCGCGACCGCGCCTCGGTCTTCTCTGTCCTCGGGTCAGCATTTTTCGTCTCCGCTTGTAGCCCGGCGACGTCTTGGGTTTGCGGTATGGGCTGGCGGTATGGACGGGCAGTATGGGCTGGCGGTATGGGCTGGACGGCTGGCGGACTGGCCTGGTGCTCGAGGAAACACCACTGGCTGAACCACTTTTGGAAACACTGGCCTATGTGGTATCGAATCAGATACCGCTCGAGCTCCGATTCCTGCCAGCGCCCACCGACCTGCGAGATGGAGACCTTCTGGATAGAGGCTTCACCAGCGGCCACCTTCTTGGCCAGGCGACGGGTGGACTCCGTGAAGATCGCCGACGGCGTACAACGGTCTCTCGACGGAGCGTCGGCCGTCCCGGCTCTCGGTCACCGTTCACCGTTCACCCCTCAGGGGCGTCCGACCCGCTCCTCCAACCACTCCACCACGGCAAGGTCGGGTCGGGTCCCCGACAGGTGGGCCAACTGGCGGAGTCCAGTCGGGCTGGTCACGTTGATCTCGGACAGGCGGCCGTCGATGACGTCTATGCCGACGAAGTACAGCCCATCAGCGCGCAACGCCGGCGCCAGGGTGTCTATGATCCGGCGGTCCCGATCATCGAGGTCGACCACGTCCACCTGACCGCCGAGCCCGATGTTGGCCCGGAACTCTCCTTCGGATGGTCGGCGCCGCAGTGCGCCGAGCGGTTCGCCGTCGAGCAGCAGTATCCGGCGGTCGCCGTCGTAGACGCCGGGTAAGAACTCCTGGGCCATGACCTGATAGCGACCATCACCGGTCCGGGCCGCCATCAGTTCCGATGCACCGGCATCCCCGGCTCGCAACAGACATACCCCTCGGCCACCGTGGCCGTCGAGGGGCTTGAGCACGATGGTCCCGTGCTCCTCGGCAAAGTCCGCCAGCACGGCGGCATCGGCAGTGACCACCGTGGCTGGCATCAACTCCGGAAAACGACAGGCATACAGCTTCTCGTTGGCCTCGCGCAGCCCTCTCGGGTCGTTGACGATCAGGGTCTCCCCCCGGGCATGCTCGAGCAGCAGGGTCATGGCTAAGTAGGCGCTGTCCACCGGTGGATCGGACCGCACCAGGACTGCGTCCACTGCGGCCAGGTCGACCGTCTGGGCCTGGAGGTCAGAGCCACCCGGACCAGCGCCAGCACCAGGACCCGTACCAGGACCGATCAGGTCCCCCTGGTCGACGGTGGTCGCCCGGGCCACCACACGGCTCCCGATGAGCGACAGGTCGCCTGCCGTGCAGTGGAGCACCCGGTGGCCGCGTTCGAGAGACGCCGCCATCAGACCGATGGTGGTGTCCGACACCGTGTCGCACCCCAAGAGAGGATCCATGACCACCAGTAGGTCCACGGGCCCTACCCCTGTGACTGTGCGCGGCGAGCGACCCGATACCGCTCGAACCGGCCGACGAAGTCGTTCGACTGCTCGTCCGTCCAGGCCACGGCATCCCAACCGGCCAGTGCGGTGCACCGGGTGATGTGCTCGGCCACCCGGGAGTCCACTGGGCCAGTGAAGCCCAGGCGACGCAATGCATCGAGTCGCACGTAGACCGGGATGACTGCGGCCTCAGCCACTGTCGGCTCCGGCCCGGCCAACCAGGGGCTCTCCTCGAGCCACTCCCCCATGGCCGCCAGGCCTGCGGCCAGTGACCTGCTGGCATCGGCGATCCGAGACTCGTCGGTGCCGTAGTAGATGCCGATCATCGGAGCGAACACATGGGCGTCGATCCACACCGTGCGGTCGCGGACCAGTGCTCGGCCGACCTCGTCGGTCGGCAGCAGGGATCGCCCGTCAAAACTCTCTTCGAGCCAGTCGAGGATCGGCAGGGAGTCAGCGCGGTACTCGGTTCCGATCCGCACCATCGGGATCTCGCCCCGGGGCGAGTGCTCGACGAACTCGGTGGGCACCACGAATCCACGGGGTCGTGCGGCTGTCGGGGGGACATCGACCACATCGTGGACGATGCCTCGTTGTGCCAAGGCGAACGACACCCGGACCGAGTACGGACAGATCCAGTGACCGAACAGGGTCACATCGCCGGCTGCTGGTGACCGGTCCGTCACCTCGGCACCCAGTGGTGGCGTCACGAGAAGAGGGTCTCGCATCCCGAGCCATCCAGGATGTCGTCCACCGCCGAACGGACGTCAGGGTCTAGTCCCTCATACTGGCCCCGCAGCCAGGAAAGGCACTTTCCCTGATAGGCGAAGGGGCCCTGGCGGAACTCGTGGCCGTCGATCTGACAGACGACCTCGTCGGCTCCCTCGACCAGGGCGGCGGCGTTGGCCAACAGGAACGGAGCGTAGGTCCGACCCACTTCGGCGAGCAGGGCGGTCAGTGTCGTCGGGATCGCACCGGCATCGATCCATCCGCTGTCGCCCTCGATGGGCAGCCAGCTGAGATCGTCGGTGTAGTTCACCCAGTGGACGACCCGGGGTGCCCGGTCGATGGCCACCCGGGCCGACTCGGGGTCCCAAGAGATGAGCTGGCTGAACTGGCCGAAGATCCCGAAGTCACCCCGACCCGGCCGGTCTCCCAGCAGATAGGGCTGAGTGGTGAGGTGGGCTTCGAAGATATCGAGCAGGCGCTCGTAGGAGCCCTCGATGACCGGTCGATTTCCCTCGGTGCATCCGACCAGCGCCATCCGCCCCTGCTGACGGTCGGTCATGAACTCACTGAACTGTCTGTGGCGTGCAGTCGGCATCTGCTCGTCCAAGTCCAGGGGGAGCAGTTTGCCCGCCTTGGCCGCCGCGTCCTCGTACCACCAGCGATAGTGGAACATCTGCTTGGTCACCCACTCGTCCCCGTAGTCCTCCAGCAGAAAGTCCAAGAAGGCGAGCGCCGGATCGACTGGCACGATGCTCCGGTCGTGGGACAGCGACTCGAGGCGCATGATCAGCGGGCTCGAGTCGATCATGGCGTCGGGGTAGTCCCCTTGCGCATCGGGGAAGCTGATGGCCGGCATCAGCGGCACCGGGGGGTCGGGAAGGTCGTCCCATTTGGATCCCCGCGGGACCCAGTCGAAGGGGATGCGCCGATAGCGCAGCACGGCCCGCATCTTCATCGAATACGGCGAACCGAGGTTTCCGGCCAGCTTGAGGGTTCCACCTGTCCAGGTCATCCGTTCGTCTCCATCGAATAGCTGTTCATCAGGTTGTCCTGGAGGACCTTGGCCGGCTGGCCAACGGTGGCCACCATCAGCGGTGCCGTGAGCTTCCTGGCCTGGTAAGACCATCCGGTCGGCAGGGTGAGCTTCGAGGCCAGACCGGGCAGGTCGGCGGCCGACAGCGTCGGGTCCTTGATCTGGCACCACGCCTGCATGATCCAGGCTTTGCCGTCGGAATCCACCAACTCATACACCTCGCTGCCCTTGTTGAATGTGAAGGTCGTCTCGCGGTTGACGGTCTTGGTCGTGTACGGGGCCATGGCGGCGGCGATGTCGGTCCCGAGGATGACCGTGCCGGTTTCGTTCATGGCGATGCCTCCGAACGTCTTGGTCACCGTGGCACTCGTGCGCACCTTGGCCACCTTGTTCATCAGCCAGTAGCGAGGCCCGTTGAGCTCGGCAAAGAGGGCGCCGTTTTCTGCAGCGATGGCTTTGGCATCCAAGGTCTGGAACTGGCTCTCGGGGCACGTGTTGAGCGGGTAGGAGACGTAGATGGTGGCCGCCAACCCAGCTGGGGTCATCTTGACCAGGAGCACTTCGCAGTAGCGCTTACCAGCCATGTTTGTTCCGGTGCTCACCCTCGACGTGCTCGATGCCACGGCCGAAGACGTAGACGTAGACGTAGTGGCTGCTGTGGACGAACTGCTGCAGCCAGCACCAGCGAGCGCCGCAACCCCTACGGCCAGTCCGGCGCACCAACGGGTCCAAGTCCCGCCGGTGATCTTGTCAGCAACCATTTTCACAACGTACTCCGTCGGATCAGTCGCTGGTCTCCAGTGTGTAGCTATTGAGCAGGTTGTCCTGAAGCACTTGGGCTGGGTGGGTGGAGGTAGCCACGACCAGGGGCGACTTCAGTGTTTTGACCTGATAGCTCCAACCCGCGGGCAGGGTGAGCTTCGAGGCCAAGTTGGGAAGGTCGGCCGCCGTCAGCGTCGCATCCTTGATCAGACCCCATGACTGCATGATCCACCGTTGGCCGGAAGCATCCACCAGCTCGTAGATCTGCGTGCCCTTGTTGAAGGTAAAGCTGGCTTCGCGCTTGACGGTCTTCACGGTGTAGGGGGCCATGGCGGCAGCGATGCTGGTCCCGAGGGCCACGTGGCCGTCCAGGTTCATGTCGATCCCCCCGAACGTCTTGGTCACGGTGGTGCCGACGCGGGTCTTGGTGATCTTGTTCATCACCCAGAACCGGGGTCCGTTGAGCAGGGCGAAGACGGCGCCGTTGGCCGAGGCGATGGCCTTGGCATCTAGGGCGGCGAACTCAGCTTGGGGGCAGGTGTTGAGCGGGTACGAGGCATAGACGTCGGCGGCCAGGCCCGCCGAGGTCAGACGGAGCAGAAGTACCTCGCAGTAGCGCTTGCCAGCGACGTCGTTGGCAACGGCGACCGAAGTAGTGGGCCCGGAGCCCGACGACGAAGCTGTCGTCGCCGTCGTTGTCGTCGATGAGCTTCCGCACGCAGCACCCGACAGGGCCAGGAGCCCCACAGCGCACCCAGCCAACCACCGGGTCCAACTTCTGTCAGTCACCTTGCCAGTAGTCATGGCCACAACGTAGCCGGTCGGATCCGAACGTGCTCACCAGTTACGTTGCCGTAGTCACCCCAACGAAAAAGGTCAGCCGCTGGTCTCCATGGAGTAGCTGTTCTGGAGGTTGTCCTGCAGGACATGGGCCACCTGAGCAGTGGTTGCCACCATCAGCGGCGACGTGATCGTCCGGGCTTGATAGGTCCAGCCAGCAGGCAACGTGAGACGGGGCGCCAGGCCGGGGAGGTCGGCCTGAGCCAGCGTCGGATCCTTGCTTTGACTCCAGGTCTGCATCACCCACTTGGTGCCGTCGGCCGCGGTCAGTTCGTAGACCTGTCGCCCGCGGTTGAAGGTGAATGAGGCTTGACGGCTCACGTCATGGGGAGTGAACGGCGCCGATTCGACGGCGATGTTCCTACCGATATTCACGGTCGCTTGCTGCATCATCTCCATGCCGCCGAACGACTTCTTCACCACGGCCCCAGTGCGCACCTTGTTGACGCTGTCCATCAACCAGAAGCGGGGTCCGTTGAGGATTGCTATGGGTACACCGTTCTCCGTGGCGATGGCCTTGGCGTCCAGGGCCGCCCACTGGCTCTCGGGGCAGGCGTTGAGCGGATAGGTGTTGTAGACGTCCGCGGCCAGCCCGACGGCCGCAGGGTGGACCAAGAGGACCTCGCAGTAGCGCTTGGCCAACATGTTCTTGGCTTTGATGACTGTCGACGATGTGGCGGCAGACGCGGCCGTGGACGACGTCGAGGTGCCGGCAGTGGAGGAACTCCCGCACGCAGCACCAGTCAGGGCCAGTGCGGCCACAGCCAGCCCAGCACCGGCGCGGATCCATCTTCTGTCAGTAAAAGTGTCACGAGTCATGGCGACAATCTAGCCAGAGACCCACTGACCTCGCTGCATCCAGAGACACAGTCGGGCACGGCCACCCGTTGTCAGCACTACAGTCCGGCACGGCCCGATCCGGAAGTCGACCGGCCCCACAGGAGACGTCATGACCAACCCCCAGACACTCACCGCCCTCGAGATCGCTCGCGGTGCCACCCTTCTTCCCATCACCGAGGTGGCTGCCTCCATGGGCATTGGTGAGGAGCTCCTCGAGCCTTACGGCCGGTATGTGGCCAAGGTATCGCTCGATGCCATCGACGCCCTGGCCGACCGCCCTCGAGCCAAGTACATCGTGGTCACCGCCGTCACCCCGACCCCGCTGGGCGAAGGGAAGACCACGACCACCATCGGGCTCTCCCAGGGGATGGCGCATATCGGCAAGCGGGCTACCGCCTCGATCCGCCAGTCGTCCATGGGTCCGACGTTCGGCATCAAGGGCGGAGCGGCAGGCGGTGGCTACAGCCAGGCCGCCCCGTTCGAGGCGTTCAATCTCCACCTCACCGGTGACATGCACGCCGTTTCGGCCGCCCACAACACCCTGTCCGCCATCGTCGACAACCACCTTCACCACGGCAACACCCTCGACCTCGACCTCCACCACATCTCGTGGCGCCGGGTGCTCGATGTGAACGACCGGGCGCTGCGCCACATCGTCATCGGGCTCGGGACCGCAGAGGACGGAGTCACCCGCCAGTCCGGGTTCGACATCACCGCGGCATCCGAGGTCATGGCCATACTCGCCCTGTCCACGTCGCTAATGGACATGCGGCGCCGACTCGGTGAGATCGTCATCGGCTTCAACCGGTCCGGCCAGCCGGTGACCGCCGAGGACATCCGAGGGGCTGGAGCCATGACGGTGATCATGCGCGACGCCCTCAAGCCCAACTTGCTCCAGACGCTGGAAAACACTCCAGTCCTGGTACACGCTGGGCCCTTCGGCAACATCGCTCATGGCAACTCGTCAGTGGTGGCTGACCAGATCGGGATCCACTCCGGCGACTACCTGATCACCGAGGCCGGGTTCGGGGCCGACATGGGGGCCGAGCGGTTCTTCAACATCAAATGCCGGGTGTCTGGACTGGTGCCCGATGCCGCCGTAGTGGTCACCACCGTCCGGGCGCTCAAGGCTCACTCGGGCAATCACCGGATCGTGCCCGGCCGGCCGCTTCCTCCCGCGCTCTTGGAGGAGAACCCCAACGAGGTCCGTATCGGGGGGGCCAACCTGGCCAAGCAAGTCCAGAACGTGCTCGTCCACGGCGTAACGCCCGTGATCGCTATCAACGCCTTCCCCAGCGACTTCGCCAGCGAGTACGACGCCATCCGTGAGATCGCCGCATCCCTCGGTGTTCGGTGCGCCGTCACCACCCACTTCGCCGATGGCGGCGCTGGAGCGGCCGATTTGGCCCAGGCCGTGGCCGAGGCGGCCGACGAGCCCAGTGCGTTCTCGTTCCTCTACCCATCCACGGCGTCCCTGCGCGACAAGATCGAGGCGATCGCCACTCGTATTTATGGAGCCGACGGGGTGGACTACCTGCCAGCCGCTGCCCAGAAGCTCGACCGGCTCGAAGCCACCGGCTTCGGCGGGCTCTCCATCTGTATCGCCAAGACCCATCTGTCGATCTCGTCCGACCCTTCCCTCAAGGGGGCGCCAACCGGGTGGCGCCTGCCCGTGCGCGAGGTGCGCCTGTCTGCTGGTGCCGGCTTCGCCTACGCCATCTGCGGCGACATGCGCACCATGCCGGGACTTGGGTCCAGCCCCGCCGCCTTCGACATCGACATCGATGCCAACGGGGAGATCGTCGGCCTCTACTGATCTGGTGTTCGTCGTTCAGTGGGGGTAGGGATCCGATGCCGCCGACAGCGCTTCTTCGGCCAAGTGCACCTCGAGCGGGGTCGCCAGGCTGCGGGGCGCCGACTTCTCTAAGGACAGGGCGGCCACCACGGTGCCCACTGCCACCAGGATGGCCGAGATCAGGAAGGCCAGCCGGTAGCCGTCGGTGATGGCCGAAGCCGCCGAGTGACCCGCCGACTCGAGCGCATGGGTGCGCCCGGTGGCGATGGCGCTGAGCAGGGCGAGCCCCAAAGCGGACGCCATCTGCATCGACACATTGACGATGCCGGAACCAAGGCCGGCATCGGCCACCGGCACATCGGCCATGGCGATCGACAGCAGCGGGGCGAAGGCGGTTCCAGCCCCGATGCCGATCAGCAGAAAGGCTGGCAGCATCACCGACACGTACGACGTGGTCGTACTGAGTTGCGTGAGCCACAGCAGTCCGATCGTGCCCGCCACCATCCCGGGGATCAGTACCTGCTTATCTCCATAGCGGGTGACCAGACGTGCCGTAATCCCCGCCGACAGGATCCCCATGCTGATCGACATGGGGAGGAAGGCCAGTCCGGTCTGGACCGGCGTGTAGTGGAGGACGCCTTCGAGGTAGAGCGCCCCGAGGAAGAACGTGGTGAACATACCCGTGGCCAACATCCCCCGGATGACGCTGGAGCGGGTCAGAGTCGGGATGTCGAAGATCCGCAACGGCATGATCGGGTTGGACACCCGGGACTCGTAGACGAAGAAGGCCATCAGGAGCACCACAGAGGCGCCGACGAAGATCAGGGTGTGGGGCGACAGCCAGTGGTACTCCGTGGCCGTCGAGATGGCATAGATCCCGATCATCAGGGACACCGTGATCAGAACCGATCCGACCACATCGACCCCAGTTCGGATGCCCAGACCGATATTTTCCTCGATCAGGATGCGTCCGAAGATGAAGGTGAACACCCCGATGGGCACATTGATGAAGAAGATCCAATGCCAGTCGAGCGCCTGGGTGAGGATCCCACCTACCAGCAGTCCGATGGACCCACCACCTACGGCTACGAAGATGTACGCGCTCATGGCCCGGGCCCGCTCCGCCGGTTCTGGAAACTCCGTGATGATGATGGCGATGATCACCGAGGAGGAGAACGCTCCCCCGATCCCCTGGAGGAAGCGCCCGACGATGAGCTCGCTCTGAGTCTGGGCGATGCCGCACATCATCGACGACACGGTGAAGACCACGATCCCGGCCAGGAATACCTTGCGCCGGCCGATCAGGTCGCCAAGCCGACCCGCCATGAGTAGGAAGCTGCCGAAACTGATGAGGAAGGCAGTGACCACCCAGGTCAGGCCCGAGGCACCAAAGTGGAGGTCACGCTGGATGGCGGGCAGGGCCACGTTCACGATGGACGAATCGAGCGCCGTCATGAACATGGCCAGACACACCACCACGAGGGCCCACCACCGCATCTTGTTCGACCGGGGCGCGCCGGTAGACGCCGCGGAAGCAAGGGAAGACATGGGCCCATTCCACCTGCTGTCGTCCCCGGCATCAAATCGACTCGGTGTCACCACCGGTCATGGCGACCCCAGGCTGCTCCTTGCCGCCGGCCGTCTCCGGTGCAACACTCCGCCAATGCGCATCCTCGCCGTTCGGACCAGCCCCCCTACCTCGCTCCACGGGGGCCGGGCCGCCCTCCTGGCCGTCGTCGTGCTGGGAACGCTGGCTGGCTGCTCATCATCTTCGGCCACCCCGGCGACCACCGCAGCCTCGGCGCGTTCTTCCACCTCCTCCCCGTCAGCCATCACCTCGGCCTGCCACCGACCTGTTTCGCCTGTTGCTGTGGTGGCCTCGCCCGTTGCGGGGACGCCCACCGACTGGAGCGTGACCTCCTTCGATGGCACGGTGATCCGGGCGCACTGGTTCCCCGTGGCCACCTACGTGCCGTCCGCTGCAACATCAGTGCATCCCACCGTGCTGATGGGTCCGGGATGGAGCCTGTCCGGTGATACCAACGTCACCGGCACCGGCATCCTGGGCGCCCTCCCGATCCGCAACCTCCTCGATGCTGGATACAACGTGCTCACCTGGGACCCGCGGGGATTCGGAAAGTCCACCGGCCAGGCTGAGGTCGACAGCCCCGACTACGAGGCCAAGGACGTGAGTGTGCTCACCAGTTGGGTTGCTGCCCAGCCTGGCGTTCAGCTCGACGCCCCCGGTGACCCGCGGATGGGCATGGTCGGTGGCTCGTATGGAGGAGGCATCCAGTTGGTGACCGCAGCCGCCGACTGCCGGGTAGATGCCATCGTGCCCATCGTCGCCTGGCACTCACTGGTCACCAGCCTGGGCAAGGCACGGACAGTGAAGATCGGTTGGTCCGGTCTCCTGACCAACTTGTCGACCACCGCCCATGTGGACCCAGTGGTGCAGGCCGACTACGCCGCCGGCAAAGCGACCGGTGTCGTGTCCGATGCGGAGCTGGCCTGGTTCGGTGCCCGCGGCCCAGCCCAACTCCTGGCCAAGATCCACGCCCCCACCCTCATCATCCAGGGCACGGTCGATACGCTCTTCACTCTCCAAGAGGGTGTCGACAACTACGAGGCGCTGCGGGCCGGTGGGGTTACGACCTCCATGCAGTGGTTCTGCGGTGGTCACGGAGTGTGCCTGACCAGTAACGGCAACCTCACCGCCGTCGAACAGGCCACGCTGGCCTGGTTGCAGCGGTACGTGCAGCGCGATAGCTCGGTCGACACCGGGCCCGGCTTCACCTTCCTCGACCAGAACGGCACCTCGTACTCGGCCCCGTCCTATCCCGTGGCCCAAGGCCAGCCGTTCACCGCTTCAGGATCGGGAACCCTTCCGTTGGTCTCGACGGGCGGCGCTGGACCGCTGCCTTCCACCCCCGACGGACAGCAACTTGGCGGCCTGGTGGCGCCGATCACCCCAGGGCCAGCGGCCAACGCCGTCAATGTGGCCGTGCCCTTCACTCGGTCCGGGGTCATCGTCGGGGCCCCCCGGCTGAAGCTGACCTACCGGGGCACCGTGCCAACTGGTGTCCGGCCCACCCGGGTCTTCGCCCAGCTGGTCGACACGACGACCGGGTTCGTCCTCGGCAACCAAATCACCCCCATCGCCGTCACCTTGGACGGCGCGTCGCACACAGTGTCAGTGCCGCTCGAGATCGTGGCCTACGCAGCCACGTCGTCGTCGCGCGTGGAGCTGCAACTGGTGGCCACCACCGTGGCTTACGCCCCGCCTCGACTGGGTGGCTCGGTAGTGTTCTCGGCCATCCACCTGACTCTTCCGGTGGCCGCCGACCTCACGACTCAAGGCTGACCCTCCCCGACCCGGGCTGCGTCAGACGGTCAGCCCAACTCAGTCAGTCAGCCCAACTCAGTCAGTCAGTCGGTCAGTCAGGTAGGGCGGCCAGGAAAGCGATGACGGCATCGTTGGTGGGGCCGGGGTGGGTCATGTTGGTGGCATGGGGCCCGCCCTCGACTGCCACCACGCCTGGACATCCCACCAGTCCGGCCGCCAGCGCCTCGCCCTTGTCCATCGAGATCGAGACATCAGCGGTCCCGTGGACCACCACCGCCGGTGCGGTGATCTCCCCCAGCCGCTCGGCAATGCTCTCGCGCTCGAGCAGGGTCTGGCCCGGGTTGCGCAGCGACTCTTGGGGTCGCGCCCTCCAGATAGCCATCCACGTGGCCGACAGCTCTGGCTCCCCGATGATCAGTGAGGCCGTAATTTCGGCCAACTCGTCGGTCGGTCCGGTCTCCACCCAGGCATCGATCATGCCCTGATAGAGCGGGATCACCTCGGCGTCTTCGGGGCCAGCCTGGGTATCGAGCAAGATAAGTCCTCGCACGCGCTCAGGCGCCAGCAGGGCCACCCGCAGAGCCACAAACCCACCCTGGGACATCCCGCCCACCACGGCCCGGTCGATTCCGAGATGATCCATCAGAGCCAGGCAGTCAGCGGCCGAGTCCCAGTAGGTGAACGGCTCATCGTCGTAGACGGTCTCGCCGAACCCACGCTGGTCCCACGTGACCACCCGGTGGGTGGCGCGCAACGCGGCTACCTGATGCTCAAACATGGTCCGGTCCATGAGGAAGCCGTGACCGAGCACCACAATGGGTCCGTCGCCTCCGGTGTCGTCATAGGCGATCGTCGCCCCGTTGACCCGTGCTGTCGCCATGTCTGCTCCCCCACTACCGAGCCGACCTCCATGCGAGCCGGCTACCGGACCGCAGTGTACGTCCGGTCAGCGGGGCGCTCGTGGGAGTCCGAGTCCCACCCACGAGATGATGTCGCGCTGGATCTCGTTGGTGCCGCCGCCGAACGTGAAGATGGTCTGACTCCGGGCACGCTGCTCCAGGTGGCCTCCGAGGATCGCCCCCGGTGAGCCCTCGGCCAGGTAGCCCGCCTGTCCGACGATCTCGAGCAGGATCCGATAGGCCTCGAGGGCGAACTCGCTGCCATAGACCTTGGTGGCCGAGGCGTCGGCCGGATTGAGCCCCTTGTCGGCGGCCCAGGCCACCTTCCAGTTGATGAGCTTGAGATAGTCGGCCCGGGCATGCAGGCGGGCCAGGTGGATCTGGACCCACTCCTGGTCGATCACCCGTCGGCCGTCGGCCAACCGCTCGGCCTGGGCCCAGGCCCGGACCTCGGCGATGCTGCGCTCGATGCCCGATACCGGACAGATGGCCACCCGTTCGAAGTTGAGCTGGTTGGTGATCAGCGTCCAACCGCCGTTCTCTTCGCCCACCAGGTTGGCTGCCGGTACCCGGACGTCCTCGTAGAAGGTGGAGCTGGTGAACTCCCCGGCCATGGTGGGTAGCGGGGTCCAACTGAACCCGGGAGCATCTACCGGCACGATGAAGACGGACAGCCCCTTGTGCTTGGGCACGTCGGGGTCGGTGCGGGCGGCCAGCCATACGTAGTCGGCGTACTGGATCGCGCTGGTGTAGAGCTTCTCGCCGTTGATCACATACTCGTCACCGTCACGGACCGCCCGGGTCCGCAACGAGGCCAGGTCGGTCCCGGCCGTCGGCTCGGTGTACCCGATGGAGAAGTGGACCTCGCCGCGCAAGATGGCCGGAAGGAAGCGCTCTTTCTGCTCGTCGGTGCCCAGTTGCATGATGGCGGGCCCCACGCTGTTCAAAGTGAGGAGCGGCAGCGGCACCCCGGCCCAGTGCGACTCCTCCACGAAGATCATCTGGTCGATCGGGCCCCGTCCGTGCCCGCCGTAGGCGACTGGCCAGCCGATTCCCAGCCATCCGTCGGCCCCCATCCGCCTGATCGTCTCGGCGTAGTCGGGCTTGCCGCCATCGGGCCGGGGGGCAGCCAATACAGCGAAGTACTCCCGCAGCTCTGCCTGCAAATGCAACTGCTCGTCAGTCAGGGCTAGATGCATTCCGGGTCTCCCATGGGTGCGGACGTTACCAACTGGCCTGAGTTGCGGTACCGTCCCGACATGACCGATTCCAATGCCCCCACCCCTCCCGACGCCCTCTTCGACGTCGCCGGCAAGACCGTCGTGGTCACCGGTGGCACCCGGGGGATCGGCCGGATGATCGCCGGAGGGTTCGTAGCCGCCGGTGCTGAGGTGGTGATCGCCTCGCGCAAGGCCGACGCCGTAGCCGAGGCAGTGGCCGAGTTGTCGGCCTACGGCACCTGCTCGGGCATGGCCGCCGACCTGTCCACCGAGGACGGGGCCCGGGCCTTCGCCGATGCAGTGGCTGACGATCACCCTGCCGTCCATGTCCTGGTCAACAACGCTGGGGCTACCTGGGGTGCTCCCCTGGTCGAGCACGACACTGCCTCGTGGGACCGGGTACTGAACCTGAACGTCCAAGGGGTATTCCACACCACCAAGTTCTTTTTGCCCATGCTCGAAGCAGCCTCCACGCCAGACGACCCGGCCCGGGTGATCAACATCGGCTCGATCGACGGGATCCACGTGCCGATGCTCGAGTCCTTCTCCTACTCGTCATCCAAGGCCGCCGTACACCAGCTCACCCGCCACCTGGCCCGCCACCTGGCCCCAAGGATCACGGTCAACGCCGTGGCCCCTGGTCCGTTCGAGTCCAAGATGATGGCCGCCACGCTGGAGTCCTTCGGCGACCAGATCGCCGCATCGGTCCCCATGAAGCGCATCGGCCGCCCCGACGACATGGCCGGTATCGCCCTCTTCCTGGCCTCGCGTGCCGGTGCCTATCTGACCGGCGCCGTGATCCCGGTCGACGGGGGCAGCACACTCATCGGCTGAGCAGGCAGGGTCCCTTCCGGCACAACTCCCCCTAGCGATAAAAACGCACAGAGTGGTAATCTGACTACTCTAGGTGCGATTAAGTCGATCGCCGACGTGGCCGGGGGCTTCAGCATGAACCAACGACGACTGACCAGACGACCGAACAGACGACTGGCCCGACGACTGACCCGATGGACTGGGGCAGCTGCCTTGGCCATCTCGTGGGCGATCGTTGGCGCAGTACCGGTATCGATCCCCGCATCGGCTGCGACTAGCACGACGGCCCCAACGACGACCACGACGACCACGGTGCCACCGGCGCCGCCGACCCGTCCCCTCCCGTCGCCGGTATCGGACGCCTTCTGGCTGGTCACGCCAGCGGGGGCCGTCGAGGCGTATGGCGTGCCCGCCCTAGGGGCGCCAGTCGGGCCGCTGAACCAGGATCTGGTCACCGCTGAGCCCACCCACGACCGTGCTGGGTACTGGTTGGTGGCCAGCGATGGGGGCATCTTCGCCTACGGGAACGCCGCATTTTATGGATCCACCGGGGCCCTCAAGCTCAACAAGCCCATCGTGGGCATGGCTCCCACCGCAAGCGGCAAGGGCTACTGGCTGGTGGCGTCCGACGGTGGGATCTTCAGTTTCGGCGATGCTTCGTTCTATGGATCTACCGGGGCCCTCAAGCTCAACAAGCCCATCGTGGGCATGGCTCCGACTGTGGGTGGCAAGGGCTACTGGCTGGTGGCATCAGACGGTGGCGTGTTCAGCTTCGGCGACGCCGCGTTCCACGGGTCGACCGGAAACCTGATCTTGAGCCAGCCCATTGTCGCCATGGGGCCGACGGCTGATGGCCAGGGCTACTGGATGGTGGCCGCCGACGGAGGTGTCTTTGCCTTTGGAGGTGCCGCCTTCTACGGATCGGCAGCCGGCACCACCAACGAGCCGGTCGAGCGCCTAGTGGCCACCACGAGCGGAAAGGGCTACTGGGTGTTCATGCAGAACGGCACGGCCGAGGCGTTCGGAAATGCCATTGGTCAGGTCCCACCCGCGCAAGCCCTGCTGTTGCGCCCGACGACCCCGGGGGACAAAGCAGTGACCTTCGCCTTTCAGCAGCTGGGCAAGCCCTACATCTGGGGCGGCAACGGGCCGGAAGGGTACGACTGCTCCGGCCTGACCCTCGCCTCGTGGACCCATGGTGCTGGGGTCACGTTCGCCCGAGTGGCCAACGATCAGTACCACTCGGCCGGGACGGCAGTAGCCATGGCGCAGCTCCAAGCCGGTGACCTCGTGTTCTGGGGCAAGGACCCAGCCGACTGGACCACCGTGTACCACGCCGCCCTCTACGTAGGCGGCAACCGGATCGTCGAGTCCACCGGCAACGTGGTGCAGCTGAACAAGCTCAGCCAGTGGGGCCTCACCGATATCATGCCCGGCGGCCGGCGGCCCTGACCGGGTGGCCCCTGCTGATCAGCGGCGGCCTTGATCGACCCCTGCTGATCGGCTGGTCCCGCCGATCAGCGGGGGCCATTCGTATGGCATCGACCCGCGTCTGGTACCGGTGCGTTGGCGGGGCAGACTGTACCGTGCCCGGACCGTCCTGATCCGATGCCATCCACGCGAGGAGTCGCCCCATGAGCACCTTCCCCTATGCCGACCGGGTGCCCGTGCACCGGACCCTCCCCGAACAGGGACTCCCACGCGACGAGGTTCTCTCTGTCCTGCGGTCGATGGCCGTCGAGGAAGACCGAACCTGGGAGACGGGCATGTGCTCGGGGACCATGTACTGCGGCGACCACGATCACTACGACTTCTTGAACGAGGCGTTTTCGCTCTTCTCCCACGTCAACGCTCTCCAGCGGGACATGTGCCCGAGCGCGACCCGGTTCGAGTCAGAGATCATCGCCATGACCCTCGATCTACTGCACGCCGAGGCCATCACCGGATCCGAGCCGGTCGGCCTGGTTTCGTCGGGGGGAACCGGCAGCATCTGCCACGCCATGCTGGCCTACCGCGACCAGGCTGGCGCAGCTGGCAACACCGCACGTCTCAACGTCATCAAGCCAGAGACGGCCCATCCCGCCTTCGACAAGGCATGCCACCTGTTCGGCATCGAACTCCGCGTTGCCCCGGTCGACCCCATCACCACCCAGGTGGACACCGAGTGGGTGGCCGGTGCGGTGGACGAGGGAACCATCGCCTTGATCGGCTCGGCCTGCAACTACGGATATGGCACGGTCGACCCCATCGAGGAACTGTCCGACATCGCCTTAGCGCGCGGGATCGGTCTCCACGTCGACGGCTGCCTCGGAGGATGGATTCTCCCCTTCGGCCAAGAGCTCGGCTACGACATTCCGCTCTTCGACTTCCGGGTCCCCGGAGTCACTTCGATCTCGGCCGACACCCATAAGTACGGCTACGCCTTGAAGGGCACCTCGGTACTCTCGTTCCGGGACAAGTCGCTGCGTAATGCCCAGTACTTCTTCAATACCGAGTGGAGCGGGGGCAAGTACTGCTCACCCGGCATGGACGGCTCCCGGTCGGGGGGCCTGCTGGCCGCCACCTGGGCCTCGATGATCCAACTCGGCCGTGAGGGATATCGAGGGTATGCCGAGCAGATCTTCGCTACGTCGGCCACCATGCAGGCGTCGGTGCGCACCCACCCGGAGTTTCGCATCCTCGGGAACCCCACCTTCTTGTTCAGCTTCACCTCCGATGTGTTCGACATTTACCACGTCAACGACTTCATGCGTGAGCGTGGTTGGCGGTTCAACGGCCAGCAGTACCCCAACGCCCTGCACATGGCCGTCACCCGCCCCCAGACCGCACCCGGGGTGGCTGAACAGTTCGCCACGGACCTGGCCGACGCCGTGGTCTACGCCACCGAGCACGCGGCCGATACACCCCGATCGGGTGCGGTCTACGGCGGGGTCGCCGGTGGGATGACCGACGAGGCCGACGACTTCATCCGCATGATGATGGGCCAAATGATGGATGTCCAGCAGGCCATCCCGGACGATGCCTGACTTGACGGACTGGTCTGACTGGTCAGACCGATCTGACCGGTGGGTACTGGCCATCGACCTCGGCACGGGCGGTCCCAAGGTTGGGCTGGTATCGCTGACCGGAGCCATCGCCTGCGTCGAGCATCTTCCCGTCCCCACCGACCTCGGCCCCGACGGCCAGGCCACCCAGGATGCCGGGCTGTGGTGGGACCTGATCTGCGCCTCGGCCCGCCGTGCCATCGACTCGAGTGTGGTGCCCGCCGATCGGATCGTGGCCGTGTCGTGCACCGGGCAGTGGGCCAGCACCGTCCCGGTGGACGGCGAAGGAATCCCGGTCGGCCCGTGCCAGCTTTGGTCGGACACCAGGGGCGGCCCGCACTCTCGCCAGGTCATCGCCGGGCCGGTGGCCGGCTACGCACCATTGGCCGCGTGGAAGTGGATCCGCCACAGCGGCGGCGCCCCTTCGACGTCGGGGGCCGACCCGATCGGGCACATCCTCCACCTCGAGCGCGACGAGCCCGACATCGCCCGGGCCGCCCGCTGGTACCTCGAGCCAGTCGACTACCTGACCATGCGCTTCACCGGGGTGGCTGCGGCCACTCCGGCGTCGATGGCCGGGGCCTGGCTCACCGACAACCGGCAAAGCGATCCCCTCGAGTACGACCGAGCCCTGGTGAAGGCGGCCGGAGTCCCGCCATTCAAACTGCCGCCCCTGCGGCCCACGGCCTCAGTGGTAGGCACGGTCCGATCTGATGTGGCCGCTTCTCTCGGACTCCCTGGCGGAGTCCTGGTGATGGCTGGCACCCCTGACCTCCACTCGGCCTGCGTCGGATCAGGGGCGGTGCTCCCCTTTCAGCCCCACATCGCCATCTCCACCACCAGCTGGATCAGCTGCCCGTTCCCCAAGAAGAAGACCGATGCCATCCGCCAGATGGCGACCGTTCCGGGGATCCTGCCCGGCCTGCGCTTGGTGGCCAACAACCAGGAGTCCGGGGGCCGGGCGCTCGAATGGGTGCGCGACTGCCTCGACGGGGATCTCCCGGTCGGCACCGCCCCCACGCCGTTCGACGAGCTGACAGCACTGGCGGGCAGCGTATCGGCGGGCAGCGGGCGGGTCCTGTTCACCCCGTGGTTGGCCGGCGAACGCTCACCCATCGACGACCGGTTAGCCCGTGGCGGGTTCCATAATCTGTCGCTGCGAACCACCCGGGCCGATATGGTGCGCTCGGTCATGGAGGGGGTGGCACTCAACTCCCGGTGGCTGGCCCGAGCCGTCGAGCGGTTCGTGGGCAAGCCGCTGACCCCGTACCGGGCCATCGGAGGTGGCGCCTCGTCTGCGTTGTGGTGCTCGATCTACGCCAGTGTGCTGGACCGGCCGGTCGAACAGGTGGCGGACCCGATGCTGGCCAATCTGCGAGGAGCGGCCCTCATCGCCGGCCTCACCCTGGGGGCGATCACCCCCGACGAGCTGGCCACCCTGGTGCCAGTATCTGCAACCCATCGCCCAGACCCCGACGATGTGGCCGTCTACGACCAGCTGTTCGCCGAGTTCCCGGCTCTCTATAAGGCCCAGCGCCGGATATTCGCTCGCTTGGCGAAGTAAGGCGGACGCTCGAACCCCGCTGCAGTCGCGGGTTCAAGTGGTCATCGGGTCACTCGTCACTGAGTCACTCGTCACTGAGTCACTCGTCACTGAGTCACTCGTCACTGGCCTCCGAGGAGGACTTACGCCGTGAGGATGGTGGATCGGGCGATCTGATCCAACGCGTGCAGGTGCGCAGGGGCCGGGCGGCCCAACAGAAAGCCTTGGGACTCGTCGCACCCGATGGCACCCACGGCCCGCAGCTCTGCCAATGTCTCGACCCCTTCGGCGATCACCGTGATGCCGAGCGAGTGGGCTAGATCGACCACCGTCTGGAGGATGGTGCCGTCGTTCCCTATGGAGCCGAGTCCAGCGACGAAGCTCCGATCGATCTTGAGACGGTCGATAGGGAGTCCCTGGAGGTAGAGGAGCGATGAGTAGCCGGTGCCGAAGTCGTCGAGGGCCAGATGGACGCCGAGGTCACGGACCCGCTGCATGGTGGCTCCGATCTGAATGATGTCCACTACCAGCACCGACTCGGTCACCTCCAAGATCAGTCGGTCCGCAGCCAGCCCCGAGCCCTCCAGCGCATCCTCGACGTCGTCGACGAAACCGGAGTCTTGGAGTTGGCGAGCCGAGACGTTGACCGACATGGTGAGGTCGGGGAATCCCTGGGCCTGCCAGTCGCGGCACTGGAACGCAGCTTCCTCCAGGACCCAGCGGCCGACCGGCACGATCTGTCGGCTCTGCTCGAGCAGCGGTACGAACTCATCGGGCGCGATCGCCCCGAACTCGGGGTGCGTCCACCGCAGAAGTGCCTCCATGCCGACCAGTGCGGCGGGACGACCCCCGGCCATCCGGAAGATCGGCTGATAGTCGAGTGTCAACTCACCGTTGGCATGAGCCACCCGAAGTTCGTTGGCCACCAGTCCATCGCGTCGCGAATCCTCGCCCGTCGACGGCGCATACATCTCGAAGTGGGCGGGCCCGCTGCGCCTGGCCTGATGCATGGCGGCATCGGCCCGGGCCAGGCATACCTCAGGGTCGGCTTCGGCGGGGATGGTCGTGATCCCGATGCTTACTGAGGCGTGCAACTCGACCTCGCCGACCGCGATGGGGGCCCGCATGGTCTGGTGGATCCGTTCGGCTAGCGACTGGGCAGCCGCCATGGGCTCGTCCAGATCCTCGGCCAAGATGACGAACCCGTCACCACTGAGCCGAGCCACGGTGTCCGACGCACGGACCAGTTCCAGCAGGCGCTCGGCCAAGACGATGAGCACACCATCTCCAGCCGCATGACCGAATCGGTCGTTGACCGCCGTGAAGTTGTCGAGGTCCAAGGAGAGGAGCATCGGGCTACTGGCCGTGCGGTTGGCGCTGTGGGCAGCCCGGCGCAGTCGGTCAGACAGCAGGACTCGGTTGGGAAGGCCGGTCAGATCGTCGTAGAGGGCCTGCTTGGACAGGTTGACCTGTTCTTGACTGAGCCGCTCGCGCAGGGCGTTGCGGGTGTCGTCGAAGGCCCGCACGGTGCGCACCAGACCGCTGTCACAGCTGAGACGCACCACCCGTGATGCCATCTCGATCACCTCGAGGGAGACATCGAAGCGCGCCCCCTCCTCGTGGATGGCTGTCGTGCACAGATCGCGCCAACGCAGGTAGCCCTGCACGGCTATGGCCAGATCGACCTCCATCAGGACCACCCTCTGCCCCTGGCGGGACAGTGCCAGTTCTTCTTCGAGGTCGGCGGCGCGACCAGTGGCCACCCACCGACCGATCAACTCAGTGGCCAGTCGGGCCGAGGCAAATGCCTCCCGGCTGAGGAAGCCAGGAAATATCGACGCCACTTCGGTTCCGATGGCATCGGCGCGGCCCGCCAGCGCGGCGCCGAGCGCTACCCGGTCCGACCCCACCAGGGTCATGACGGAGCGTGCTCCCGGCGAGAACGTTCGGATGTGGGGATACGTGTCATCTGCTGGAACTATCGACAACAACGGTTGCAAACTTGACCACCGCCCACCGGTCCGTCAGGTAAAGGCGAACTGGCCCCGCCGTTGTGCCTAGGGTGGGCGACCGGCCGATCGAAGGAGAATCATGAAGGCAGCGGTGTACTACGAAACAGGCGGGCCCGACGTGTTCCGCTATGAAGACGTCGCCGATCCGGCGTGCGGACCCGGTGAGGTCCTGATCCGGGTCGAGGCCATCAGCATCGAGGGCGGCGATACCTTGAACCGGCTCGGCGGCGAGCTGTCGGGGATGCCCCACATCGTGGGCTACCAATGTGCCGGCGTGATCGTCGAGGTCGGGGATGGCATCGACGACTTGGTCGAAGGCGACCGGGTGGTCACCGTGGGCACTGATGGGTCCCACGCCGAGCTGCGGGTGGCTGGGCGGGCATTCTGCTGGAAGATTCCGGAGGGGGTGGCGACCGAAGACGGAGCGTGCGTGCCCGTCGCCTTCGGGACAGCAGATGACTGCCTCTTCGAGTTCGGCCAGCTCACTGCCGGTGAGACCGTCCTCATCCATGCCGGGGCCAGCGGTGTGGGCATCGCCGCCATCCAGTTGGCCAAGCGGGCCGGGGCCCGCGTGATGGCCACCGCCTCGTCGCCCGACCGGCTCGAGCGGCTCAACGACCTCGGCCTCGACTACGGGATCAACTACACCCAGACCGACTTCGTCGAAGCGGCGCGGACGTGGACCGACGGTCGGGGGGCCGACGTCATCGTCGACTCGGTGGGCGGGTCCAACCTGCAGAAGAGCCTGCACGCCTTGGCCTACCGAGGGCGGTGCGTGACGTTCGGCGATGCCGGCCGAGAAGCGCCGTCGACGCTCGATATCTCCACCATGCGGGGTAACAACCAGACACTGGTCGGCTACTTCTTGGGTGCCGAGCTCTTCTTGGGGACGCGCGCCCACGCCATGATCGCCGGCCACCTCGACGACATCGCCGCCGGCCAGCTGCAGGTCGTCATCGACAGCCGGTTCCCCCTCGAACAGGCCGGCGAGGCCCATGCGCATATCGAAAGCCGCCGGGCCTTCGGACGGGTGCTGCTCGTTCCGTGATCATCCGCCCGGCCACAATCGGCGACGTACCGACACTGGTCGGACTCATCGGTGACCTCGCCACCTACGAACGCGAGCCCGATGCTGTCGAAGTCGACGACGTCATGTTGGCCGGGGTGCTCTTTGCCGAGGCTCCCGTGGCGTTCGCCACCGTGGCGGCCGAGGGTGAGGAGATCCTGGGCATGACCATTCACTTCCTCAACTTCTCGACCTGGACCGGTCGGGTCGGGATCTTCCTCGAAGACTTCTACGTGCGCCCCGAATACCGGGGCAAAGGTGTGGGCCGGGCGCTCATGGTGGAGCTGGCCCGCACCGCCCGGGATCGCGGCTACTCCCGGATCGACTGGTCGGTGCTCGATTGGAACGAACTCGCCCTCGGCTTCTACCGGTCTATCGGAGCCCGACCCATGACCGGTTGGACCGGCTACCGCCTCGACGGGGATGCCTTGGCCGCCTTCGGCCGCATCCAGGACTGAACCGACCCGTAGAGACGTAGGAGTACGTCAATGTACAGAGATGTACGGAGATATACAGATGGCGCGAACGATGAGCATCAGCGAAGCCCGAGCGGACCGAGCAGCTGGTCGAGGATGTACGGGCCAGCCGGTCCGATCGCTGAAGTAGCCGCTGGGGATGCATTCGATGCCGATGTCTTGATCTATGCCGCTGCTCCGGACCACGAGTTGGCGACGGCCTTCGGTGCGACCTACGGCCTGCGTGCGGCTGATGCCATCCACCTCGCCACTGCAGTGAACGCTGGAGCAGGGCGATTCATCACCAACAACAGGGCGGACTTCTCCAAGTTCATTGCAGAGATCGCCGTCACCTATCCCGAGGATCTCATCTAGTCCTGGGCACGCCGCGGGCTCGGTCCCGGTGTCCTACGGTTGACCCAGGAGCGCCGCAATGGGTGCAACCCACCCTGGCCTCTCCCCCGCGTCGACCACGGTCAACCCTCGGGCGTTCAGATGGTGAACGACATATTGGCCACCAATCGGCCGCCGAGCTCTCGGTCACCGGTGAAGGTCACCCCGTCGGCCGGGTCGATCCCCGCGTCGTGGCGGCCACCGGTCAGCCGCAGGTAGTGCATGGCCGACAGTTCGATCCCGACGGTGGGATCGCCGTCCAACTCGGCTACCACCGAGGCTCGTCCGTCCACGCTGACCAGATAGGTGCGCGCTACTGGGCCGGTCAGTTCGATCCGCACCCGGGAGCCGTCCGGCATGCCGGCCCGCCGGCCGACGATGTAGCCAAGTCCGGTGGCCACCTCGTCGAGGGACGAGGCCAGGTCAGCCGCGGTGGCGCGGGGCTCCATGCCGAGCGCCATGCGGATGTCCTGTTCGTGCAGGTAGCAGTCGTAGTGGCGGATGCGCATGAATCGTCCGTAGGTCTCGTCACGGCCCGCCGGCGTCCACGACGGGGCGTCGAACTCCTCCTGGGTCATGGCGTCCAAGATGGCCAGACGGCGTGCCGTCACCTCCAACAGTCGGGCCACCATGTCGGAGCCGGTCATGGTCCGCATGGCCTCGACCCACACTTCGTTGGCCTCGGCGATCGGATTCTGCATATGCGTCAACTCCGACAGGTCGACCGTCGGAGCTGGCTCACCCAGCAGCATGGCCTCGGCCCCGATGACGTGGCTGAGGACGTCACGGACGGTCCACCCGGGCAGACAGGTGGCCGTGTCCCACTGTTCGTCCGTGAGCGTGGAGCAGACCTCTACGAGCACCGCATATTCGTGGCGCAGCAGGTCAACAATGGCTTCTTTGTCCACGATGGTCGGCACAGCCCAACCGTAGCGGGGCCTCGGGCTGCGGCGGAACGAGTCCCCAGGCGTGTCCGATGGGTGATTTCACAAAAAGGGTTATCCAGTGGAGTGCAGTACCCACACCCCCTTGCCACTGAGGGTGTGAGAACGAAGGTGTGAAATCAGGGGCCGAGCAGGCCCAAGGGGACCACGCCGATGCCATCGGCTCGGCGATAGGCCGACGGGCCAGTCGTCAGCACGATGGCGTCGAGCAGGTCGTCGCCCAACTGACCGTGGAGCCAGCGTAGGTGGCGGACGTCGCGCGCTTCGATCGTCGCCGACAGCTTCACCTCGAGCGCCACCACCCTGCCATCGCCACGCACCACGATGAGGTCGACCTCCCGCTCGCCACCCATGGTGCGCAAGTGGGCCACGGTGGCCTCGGCGGCCTGGGCGTAGACGCGGGCCCCCTGAGCGGCCAGCGACTCGAAGAGCGAGCCGAGAAAGGTGCCATCGCGCGGGATCGAAGTGGGGCCTTGACCTGAGAGCAGGGCTCCGGCCTCTAAGCCCAGGAGTCGGACGGCGAGTGCTGGATCGGCAAGGTGGTGCTTGGGAGCGGCCACGAGCCGCTGCAGGTGGTTGCGCGTGGGAGCCCATGCCTGCAGGTCGTCGAGGATCCAGAGGCGCTCGAGGGCTTCGCGGTAGCCCATCGTCGTAGTCTTGGCCGGCTTGTCGTCCTCACCTCCCGTGGTGGCATTGCGAATCTTGTCAAAGGAGGTGTTCGTTGCGGTTGCCGCGGCAAAGGCGCGCACCCACCTCCACATCGTGGCCGGATTGCGCACGTCGATGCCCAACTCTGGGAGGTCGGTGTCGACGATCCGGGCTAGGTACCCATCGAGCGCTGCGCGCTGGGCTCGCCCGTCAGGGTGACGCATGCCGGGGAAGCCTCCGACCACGATCTCCCTTGTGTAGTCCTCGAGGGCCAGCGCGGTGCTCCCGCCGAGATCGGGGCGCTCGCCAGTGAGCAGCCTCGTCAGCGAGACAGACGGATCCTCAACGCCGCGCTCCATGAGCGTGAGCGGTCGCATTCGTACTGGAACGATCCGTCCTGCACCGGAATGAGTTGGCTTTTCCGTCGGGGTGGCCGATCCAGTCAACAAGAAGCGCCCCGCTGAGCCGTCGGCGTCGACAGCACGGCGCACGACATCCCAGGAAGCCGGGTAACGCTGCCACTCGTCGATGACGATCGGGGGCGGGCCCTCGATCAACCGGGACGGCTGCGCTTTGATGACCTCTAGCTCTGCGGGGTCGTCGAGGCGCCGGAATGTCCGACCTCGTTCGCTGGCGGTGGCAGTCTTGCCCACGCCCTTCGGCCCCTCCAAGCTGAGTGCTGGAAGGTGCGGTAGAAGTGCGTCGAGCTCACCGTCTACAACACGGGTCTTGTAGTGAGGCATGCGGTGAATGGTCCGGCTCATGAGCCTCTACGCTACCATCTATCGACTCTCTGCACTACCGTTCATCACTCCCCTGCACTACCGTCCATCGTGGTGAGCCCATGGGCAGGTGCGCGGCCTTACCCTGTGCCCCGGCCCACGACCTCACTCCTGGATTCTCACACCCTCAGTCGCAAAGGGGTGTGGCTACTGCACTCCACTGGATAGCCCTTTTCACAAAAGGGGCAAGGACTGGTTCATGGTGTCGGCCAACTTCTCCCCCAACGGCAACCCCATCGATCGGGTCGGCTCTGGCTGGCCGAGGAGCGCTTCAGTCCCCGGCCCAGCATCCGAGGATCACGTCGGCCACGGTGACGGCCACCGAGCCCGAACTGGTGGGCGGTACGCCGAACTGCGCGGGCAGGCCGGCGTTATCCACCAGCAGCACCTTCCAGTCCTTGCGGACGACCACGGAGCCGTTCGTAGTCTGGAACGCGCCCTCGCCGAGGGCATTCAACTCCCGGGACCTACCCATGGTGCTGGACAGGCCCTCGAAGTAGGCGGTGGTCTCGGCCGTGCTCGACAGCTCTTTGACCGACACTGCGAAGGAGCCAGCAGGCGTCGACGTCGCGTAGTCGTAGGTGCAGGAGTAGAGATGGTCCACCCACGTCGGCGTGGAGACCTGGGCCTCCTCCCCTAGCGCCGAGGCCATCTCTATCTGCGCCTCGCGGGAGCAGATCTGCTTGGAGATGGGCGATGGCAGCACACCGGCTGGCTTGGGCGGCTGCTTGGGCGGCTGCTCGGTGGCGAAGGTTCCCCTCGGAGCCGTGGAGCCGGTCAACGCGTCAGAACCACTTGAACAGCCAGCCACGGCCATTCCGGCTAGAGAGATGGCGCCAGCGGTCACCAGGACGCCGAGAGGCCGTGTACGCATGGAAAGACAGTACCAGCGAGACCCTGACGCCCCCCGTCGCCCAGCAGCTCAACCGACCGAGCCATCGAGCCACCGGGCCGCACCCAGGGCCGAACCCCTGAATCAGACCTCAGGGTCGAGGCGACTCCAGGATGGCGACCAACTCCACGTGCTCGGTCATCGGAAACAGGTCGAAGGCCCGCAGCGATCGCAGGTTCCATCCGGCCTCCACCATCACCTTCAGGTCGCGGGCGAACGGTGCTGGCTCGCAAGACACATACGCGATCCGACGGGGTGCCGGGTCGAGCGCGCACAACGCCGCCATCACGTCGCGTCCCGCCCCTGAGCGGGCTGGGTCGAGGATGACCAGGTCGGGTTGCCCGAGTCGGCGGGCCACTGTTGCCGGTGTCACATCGGCCCGCACTACCTCCACCTGGGCTAGTCCGTTGGTGTTCCGCTTGAGGTCTGCTACCGCCGGCCCGCTCCGCTCTACAGCGGTGACGACCCCGGTCGGCCCGACGGCACGAGCCATGGCGACCGTGAACAGCCCGGCTCCGGCGTACAGATCGGACACCCGCTCCCCCGTCCGTGGGGCGAGGCCCTCGAGTACCGCAGTGGTCAGGACGGCGGCTGCCTTCGGGTGGACCTGCCAGAACACGCCAGCGTGTACTTCGAACTGCTTGCCCAGGACATCGAAGATCACATGATCGGGTCCTCGCAGGGTACGGCCCTTCCACACCAGTCCGGCCTCGACGTCGGGCAGACCGTCGAGCCGCTGCTTGCCTGTCTCCACCAGGATCACCGGCGTGTCACCCCCGGGGGACGCCATGACCTCTATCTGGCGGGCACCCTTCCAGTTGACCGAGGACACCGAGGCAGCGTTCACTCCGGCGGTGGCGATGGGGCAGATGGTCACTGGTTCGATGTCGTGACTGCGGTGGCGCCGCAGGCCGACCACGCCCTCGGCGTCGACGGCAAAGGCCACCCGGGTCCGCCAACCAAGCCCGTCGGGTGCACCATCGACTGCTTCGACCTCCACCCGGAACTGCATGCCGGCCACCCGGGCCAGCTGCTCAGCGATCAGATCCTCCTTGAGGCGCCGCTGTGCGGCAATCGAAACGTGTTGGAAGTCGCACCCGCCGCACCGGCCCGGGCCGGCATGCGGACAGAGCGGCTTGACCCGGTCCGCCGACGGCTCGAGGATCTCGATGGCGTCGGCTCGCAGGAACGATGTGGTCTCCGAGGTGATCCGGGCACGGACACGCTCGCCCGGCAGGCTGTGGCGGACGAACACGACCCGGCCGTCGGGCCCGCGGCCTACACATCCGCCTCCGGCGGCGATCGCACCCACCACCACTTCAACGACGTCGTCGGGAACGGTCTGCGGTGTGGCCATGGCCCGGTTCTTAGCACCCCAGCGTGCATGCCTTGTCCGATCCCTCCCCGTGGTCGCCAGTTCCAGTGATGGCGGCAAGGTGGCACTACGGTAAGTGACGTTCGGTTGCCACTAGGGCTGGCGGACCACTCCTAGGAGATCACATGGACATCAACGAGGCGCTCTATACGACGCGGGCCATGCGACGGGTGAAGCCCGACGCGGTGCCGATGGATGTACAGGCCAAGATCCTGGATGCCGCCATTCGGGCCCCGTCGGGCGGCAACACCCAGAACTGGCGTTTCCTGATGGTCGACGACAAGGACGTCATCGCCCAGATCGCCCCGCTCTACCAGCAGGCCATCTCCGAGTTGTGGCAGACCGTCTACGCCGAGCGCATGGCCGCAGCCGCAGCCGCACCGGACGATCCGGGCAGCATCCAGATGATGAAAGTCAAGGCCTCGGCCGACTGGCTGGCCGATCACTTCGCTGAGGTGCCCCTGTTCCTGTTCCCCTTCATCCAGGGCGACCCGACTGGCGGGTCGATCTACCCGGCGGTGTGGAGTGCACAGCTGGCCGCCCGGGCCGAAGGTGTGGGTAGCTCGATCACCGCCGTCCTCGGGTTCTGGTACCCAGACGAGACCTTCGACATCTTGGGTGTGCCCAAGGACGAGGGATGGGTCATGGCGTGCTGTGTGCCCATGGGCTATCCGTTGGGACGCTGGGGTGTGGCCAAGCGTCGCCCGGCCCACGAGGTGTCGTATCGGAATCACTGGAACACGCCGATCGGCTTCACTGTGGACGAGCCGCTGTGGTCGCCCGAGGCAGGCTGACCAGGTCTGGGTAGCTGGTCTAGGTGACTGGGGCTGGCAGTCGAGGCAGGCTGCCGACCGTGCTTCAAACACCCAGGTCACGGGTCCGCTGCTACAGTCTGATCCGCAGTCCTGCGGGCGTAGCTCAATGGTAGAGCTGCAGGTTTCCAACCTGCTGACGAGGGTTCGATTCCCTTCGCCCGCTCCAATCTGCTGTGTCAAGACATGTAGAAACACCCCGAACCCTCGCATTCGGGGTGTTTCTTGTTTTACGGGTGTGTGAGCGAACTACTCCGACCCGGACCTTCGCGCTGGCTTCAACATGCAGTTGGGGGTACAAATCCCCTAGTCGCCCCGCCTGGGCCACGGTAGGTTCGCAACTAGTGGCGACCACCATCAGGGTCGGGTACGGCGACCAAAAGTTCATCCTGATCGGCAGGGCCACCGTGCTTGCGGAATGCACAAGGACCCCAGGCCGAAGCCAGGGGTCCTTGGGCCAACCGACGCCAGGTCGACTACTTGATGAGGATGGGCAGACTGGACCGGACGGTCGAGGTCGAAGTATTCATCTTTCCATCTACCCGCGTGTTCACCGTCTGGGTCACCTGTACGTTGACCTGGTAGTTACCGGCAGTGAGGGTGCTCGACGGCGTACCCGAGAGAACACCTTGGGGTGACAACTTCATCCCCCGGGGTAGAGGCGAGTTGACACCGGACGCGACGGCCCAAGCCACCTTCGTCGGGCCTCCGGCGGTGCTCGGTGTCACACCGGCTACCACCAGTGTCACCGGTTCGTAGCGCTTCGCGTGGGTAGCGGCTGGCAGACCCGAGTTGATCCGGAAGCCGAATTTCAGAATCTGACCTTGCGCGCTCACGTACATGTTGCCGGCCGTATCCACTGCCACAGTGTTGGGGGAAGCAAGGTCGGTGGCCGCCACGAACTGAACTCCCTGGGGCGTGATCTCGTCGACCTGACCCGTCGCACGATCCACGACGTAGATATTGCCGGCCGCATCGACTGTGGCATCGACGGGGTACTGGAGGCCGGTTCCAAACGCCACCGGTGCGCCGTATCCCCCGATTCGGTAGAAAGGGATCTTGTCGAAATAGTTGCCGAAGGCTCCAGTGACGTAGAGGTTTCTGTTTCCATCCACGGCTACTTGTTGCGGATTGTCGAGCCCAGAGACGACCGGTGTCGGAACGCTGAACATACCCGGGCCGATCGGTCTGATCACGTCGATCATCCCGGTATTAGGCGCAGGGCCCCAGCAGCCTCCACAGCCAGTCACACCCGAAATGACGACGAAGATATCTCCAGCCGGGCTCACTGTCAGCCCACCCAACCACGCCAACCCTGTGGCCACGGTGGTCCGAACGCCCCCCGGGGTGACCCTGAAAACACTCTGTGCCGTCACGTCGGAGATATAGATGTTGCCCCGTGAATCCAACGCTACCGAGTACGGAAAGCTGAGTCCGGTTGCGACGGCAGTCTGGATCCCGGACGGAGTGATCTTGTCGACAGTGCCGGTGGTGGGAACGGCCGCATAGACATTGCCAGCCGAGTCGGTGGCCAACCCATAGGGGTAAGGGACACCAGGGGCAATGACGGTCTGGGTCGGCGGCACCACCGGACCGATCGTGCTGGGCGAAGAGGGCCCGGTCGCATTGGTGGCGACCACACTGAAGGTATACGACGTACCGTTGGCCAGGCCTCGTACCGTGCAGGACAAGGTTGCAGTCTTCGGGGCACACGATGCCGTGCCAGGGGCACTGGTCACCGCGTAGGTGATGGGCAGGCTGCTGTCTTCAGTCGACGCCATCCACGACACCTGAACAGAGCCGTCGCCGGTGATGGTGGCTGCCTGGATGGCCGGAGCATTCGGTACCGCCGGTTCCGGTATGGCCGACAGGGTCGATCCCACCGAGTTGCCCAGCGCATTCGTGGTGGTGACGACGACGACGTACGTCGAGCCGTTCGTGAGCCCCGTCAAGACGCACGTGGTGACCGTCACCCCGAGGCAGGTCTGTCCTCGCCCATCGGTGACGGAGTAGCTCAATGTGGCCGGGTAGGACACCATGGCGTCCCACGACACGGTGAGCGTGTGGTTGGTCGCCACGGCCGTGACGTTGGTGGGGGCATCGGGTACCGCTGGCGTGATCTCGTCGAGGCCGCCGTTTGCACCATCAGAGGCATAGATATTGCCCGAGGAGTCAATGGCCACACCCGTCAGCTGCCACGATCCTGATCCGACGGCGGCCGATGGGTTGAACCCTCCAGAACCGTTGGGAGTGAGCTCCGATACGGTGCCGCCGCATCCGAAGAAGACGTTGCCCGACGAGTCGACCGCCACACCTCCGCCCTGATAGCCGCAGTAGTTGTTGATAGGGGAGATGGTGCGGACGTTAATGCCGGCTGCCTCAAAAACGTTGTACGTGTTGGCCAGGAAGAGTTTGCCCGATGGATCGACCGCCACAGTGGTCGGCTGCAGTGAGCGGTCGAATCCAAGGGGACCGCCCCACGTTCCGATGGACGTGGGTGCGTTGAACCCCCCAGAACCGTTGGAGGCGAAAGCCTGGACACGCTCGGAACTCGCTATTGCGTTCCCCCTGAAACCCCCTTGGGAGTTTTGGACCACATAGATGGTTCCCGTTGAGCCGACAGCCACACCGGTGGGGTTAAGCAGTCCGGAAATAACTGCGACCGGCGAGTTGTAGGCACTACCGCCACTCGGGGTGATCTCGTCTACGAAACCCGTGCCCGTCAGTGTGGTGCTGGTGGCACCGGTCACGTACACGTTGCCAGCTTGGACGGCCACGCCGGTGGGATTCACGATCCCGGACGCAATGGTCGTGGGTGGGTTGAACCCCCCGGAACCATTGGGAGCGATCTTGTAGACGGCCTGGCTGGCGGCATCGGCCACATAGAGGTTGCCCAAGGGGTCAACGGCCACGCTGGTGGGGTTAACGATGGTGTTGGCAAACGCCGTCTGGGCGGCACCCGCCAAAGGCGAGCCCGAGCCCACGGCACCACCCACGACGACGGTGCTCATCAGGGCGACGGTCGCCAACAGCGACCTCGTAGTACGACCGTGCTTCATGATTACTACCCCTTGGGTCCCCTGGGACCGCTGAGGGAGGCAACAGCTCCCCACGCCACTGCACTGTGTCCCTCGATGAACATGAGTGCCCCCCATGCCCAATGCAGTTGGTTAATACTAACAAGGCATTGCGAAATGCAGCAAATGAAACATCCGGTCGGTCGTCAGGAGGCAAGGGGCCAGATGCCGGAATGGACCAGGAAGTTCCCATTGCGCATCCACCCCGGCCATACTGTCGCCATATGCAGATCACACCAGCCGGAGGCAGGATCCTCGGATGCCTGGTGGAGAAGCAGCTCACCACTCCCCAGCAGTATCCGCTCACCCGCAACGCCCTGTCGCTGGCGTGCAGTCAGTCCACCAACCGGGACCCGGTGGTCCCCATGGACGAACGTGCTGTCGACGTGGCCCTCGAGAGCCTGCGTGGCCACCGCCTGGTGCGGTTCGTCCAGCCCTCGAGTGGCCGAGTAGTCGAGAGGTGCCGCCACGTGCTCGACGAGGTCTACGACCTCGACGTGCCCAGCGTGGCCCTGCTGGCCGTCCTACTACTGCGCGGGCACCAGACGGCCGGAGAGGTCCGGGGCCGTGCCGCCCGCATGGTGGAGTTGGCCGATGTAGCCGCCGCCCACGCCCTATTGGAGGGGTTGGCGGCCCGAGACGAGCCGTTGGTCGAACTACTCCCCCGCCGTCCAGGACAAAAAGAGGACCGGTGGCGGCAACTGCTGGCCAAGGAGTGGGACGGCGGATCGTCACAGCCGGCCATGGCCGGGTCGGATGAACTCCCGACTGACACTGGCAACACAGCCTTCGTCACCGGGGTCACCGGGGTCGTTGAGGCCGGCGAGGCCGGCGAGGCCGGCGGTGCACCCACTGTCGACGGGCTGTCTGGCGACGGACCCAGCGACGACTTGCCCACTGGCGCCGCACCTGTGGTGCCGCCCAGCGACACACCTAGCGACCTGCAGGCACAGGTGACGGGGCTGCAGGTCACCGTGGACCGGCTCGAACTCGAGCTTGCCGCCCTACGCGACAGCCTCGGCGGCTGAGGAACCGAGCACCACTTGGGACTGAGCTCCCGAGCTTCACTGCGCCCCCGAAACCGGTCGGGCTAGGCGTCGCCGAACCCGAACCCACGGCCGCTGCGGACCAATCCCAGGTCAGCCATGGTGCGGATCCCCGGAGCGGCATCGCACAGCGCCGGAATCGAGTTGATGGCCTGCATGGCAGTAGCCACACTGGCCGCCCGCACGTGCTCCGTGATGGGCAGGCTGCGCTCGTAACTGGCCAAGGTCAGCAGGTGCGCCTGCACCGATGGATCGCCCTCGATGGTG
This sequence comes from Acidimicrobiales bacterium, assembly GCA_037141235.1. Taxonomy (GTDB): domain Bacteria; phylum Actinomycetota; class Acidimicrobiia; order Acidimicrobiales; family RAAP-2; genus Bog-756. Next base: position 41,283 of record JBAXCY010000002.1, read on the forward strand.
AGTGTCCAACCATCCATCGGGGTGGGCCAGTGCGGCGGGTACTCCCCACCCACGGTCCATAGCGCGTCGATCTCCACCATGGTCCGACCCTGGCGGAGCCCCCGCCAGTGCCACCGCTGGCCAGCCACGGTGCCCGCAGCCAGTGTGATGCCGAAGATGTCGTGGTCGTGCTCGGCCAGGACCAGATCGACCTCAGTGGTGATCTCGTCGATACCGGCCCCGAGGCCATCGGCAATGAGGGCCACCTCTTCTTTGAAGATCCCGCTGTTGAACCGGAGGAAGTCACTGGCCTCCTCGGTCACCTCGGCCGCCGGCCGGCCGAAACGCATGTTCTCGAAGGTGATGTTGGTGCTCTCGTAGAACGACCAGTCGGCTCGCTCCTGGAGGGTCACCCGCCCGATGCTCCGGCACATGCCCGACAGTGCGAAGGGCAGCACCCCGCTCAGGTTGCCCGGGTTGAGGCCGGTCCCGTGCACCGACGATCCGCCCTGTTCGCAGGCCTCGAGCAGGCGAGCCAGATCGGCTTCGGGCAGGGCCCGAGGGTAAAACAGGAACGCCGTAGTGACTACGTTCTTTCCACTGGCCAGTAGGGCACATACGTCATCGAGCGATGTGTTTCGGGGCATGTAGGCCACGCAGTCGGCATCCAAGGCCAGGAGCGCATCGATGTCACGGGTGGCCGTCACGCCAATGGGCGCACGGCCAGCCAGAACCCCGAGGTCCACGCCATCCTTTTCGGGTGAGTGGACCCACCCACCCACCAGGTCGAGGTCGGTGCGGTCGATCATGGCCTGGATCGACTCGACGCCCTGGGCCCCGGTCGCCCACTGAATCACTCGATAGCCCACGGCGACTCCTTCATCTTGGGCCGACCCAGTGGCGGCCGAGCCGATCGTAGGCCGATGGCGCCCTACTGCGGGCATCGATCCATCGAGGTCTTGCGAACCCCGGCCAGCCGCTCGATGCCCACACAACCCTTGGACAGGGAGTTAGAAAAGACGTGGGACCTTTTCCTCTTTGCCGCTTACTGCAACCCGTCGCCGGTAAAGGTAGGTATGGACGCTGCCGATACCCCGGGGGTGAGATTTGATCTTGTTCACCCGACCTCCAGGCAGCTCCGAGATGGGGTGACCTGTGGACTGATCGCCGAATCGATCATGATCCCGGTCCTCATCGCGGTGACGTTTATCGACCACTCCACCGTGCACTGGGGCTACATGGCTGGAGCTATCGCCTGCATCGTGGTGTCTATCTCGTACCAGTCGATCTATGCCGCCATCACCAAGGGGAAGGCGAAGCCCACCTCGCAGGCCAATGCGTGGTTCATGATCGCCTGTCTGGCCCTAGCCGGCCTGGCCTGCATCGAACTCTCGACCTCCACCCCGGCTGCGCTCTATACGCCAGCCATGCTGGTCGGGGTCATCTTCGTCTCCATCGTGGGCGACCGACGGATGCAGCTGGTGGTCGACCTCTACGCACTGGCCCTGATCGCCCTGATCGGCTGGGTCCAGGGCCTGCGCGGTGGTGAGTACATCGTCTCCATGGTCATCTACGCCTCGACCATCGGCGTGGTCAACTTCATCTGCGCCCGGACCGTCGGCTCCCTCACCGGCCAGATCAACTTCTCCCAGGCCATCGACTCGCTCAACGAGTGCTTCGACTCGGTCGGGATCGACGTGGTACGACCCACCGCGGAAACGTTCGCCGAGATCTTCGCCCGGGGACTCCCCTACGTGGCCGACATCCTGCCGGCCGAGCGGGTAGCCGTGTTCAACCGGAGCAGCGCCCTCGAGCGGTACACGCTCCTGGCCGCCTGGCCCGACGTGAAGGCTGACTGCGCTGACCTGGTCCACCTCCCCACCGTCCTCGTGTCACTCGCCTCCAACACCGTCGAACTCGAGCCAAGATTCTGCGTGCTCCCGGTGGGGTACGCGTCAGACGGCGAGCTCTTCATGGTGATCGAGCGCTCGCCGGACAACGCCAACACCGATGCCCGCACCGCCGAGTCAGCAGGCCTGCTGGCCGCAGCCTTTTTGCGGGTGACCAGCCGCGCCAACTTCGTGAACGGCCTGCACGCCGAGAGCCGCACCGACCCGCTCACCGGCCTGGCCAACCGGCGAAGCCTCATGGAGCGGCTGCAGATGGAGATGGCCCACGCCATCCGAGCCGAGACGCCGCTGAGTGTCGCCATGATCGACCTTGACCACTTCAAAAAGTTCAACGACCAGTATGGGCACGTGGTCGGCGACACCGTGCTGCGATCCATGTCCGCCATGATGGTGTCGAACACCCGCGACCAGGATATGGTCGCCCGCTACGGCGGCGAGGAGTTCTGCCTAGTCATGCCCGACACCGACCTAATCGGTGGCCACCATCTCCTCGAACACCTGCGCCGAGGGGGTCGCGACTCGGTCACCGACATCGGAGTCACCATGTCGGTCGGCGTCACCAGTTGGGACGGACTCGAAGATCCGGTGACGTTCATCGACCGGGCTGACCGGGCGCTCTACCAGGCCAAGAGCGCTGGCCGTGACCGCGTCATCTCCATCGCTGCGTACACCGAGCCCCTGACCGACACATTGGACTGATGGCCCAGTCGTCGCCCCTCAGTCGGAGGCGACGAGGACCAGATAGACGTTGTCATCGATGGCGAACGAGTTGACGATGGAGAACCCTTGCGCGGCAAAGGCATCGAGTTCTCCTTCGAGTTCCAGGCGCCGCTCGGCCACCACTAGGCGTCCCCCGTGTATCCGCAGAACCTTGTGCCTCGTCATTCCACCACTTCCTTCGCTGTCGCTCCCCCGGCCAGGGTGCCCGAATCCGTGATGACCAGACCGCCCTCGCGGGTGCCGTCGCCCAACCCTGCAGGCTCCGGCCGGACTCTGATGAACCACTCCTGTCCCCACACATGGGCGAACAGTTCGTCCGGCATCGACAAGAAGAAGCTCTCTTCGGTGATCTGGCTACCGTGGGCGCGCATGGCGTCGCGCTTGGTCTCCACCCACCGGCTCACATCGACCTCGGTGGTGATGCGCTCGCTTGGCTCCCCCATGGTGTCCGCCCCCTCGAGGTCCTCCTCGGATGCGAGCTCCATATCGGCGGCCTGCTGGCGCAGCGCCCGCATGAACCCCCTGTCCATGGTGGCCATATAGACGACCGGCGTCCCGGCCAGATCAGCGGCGGCCATGCCCACGTGGTGGACCTGGATGTGATCAGGGTGCCCATAGCCGCCGTGCTCGTCGTAGACGACCAGGACGTCGGATGACTCCTCGATGAGGATGGCGGCCAGCCGCTCGGCCGCCTCGGTTCGATCTGCAGTGGCGAAACAGTCGACCCGGCTGTTGGAGTCCTCACCCTCCATGCCCGAGTCGTGGTACCCGAGGAACATCTGTCGCTCCACACCGAGCACGGCAGCGGCCCGAGCTAACTCATCGGAGCGGCGCTCGCCCAGGGTCTCACCAGGTTCGAGGAGATCGTCTGCCACCTCGCCGAGCTCTCCCCTGGTGGCCGTCACCAGGACCACCCGATGACCCTCGTCGGCTAGCGATGCCATGGTGCCGCCGGTGGCGATGGCCTCGTCGTCAGGATGGGCATGGAAGAAGGTGACGGTGGCCATTACTCGAACCCTATCGTCCGGTCACCCGAGGGGAAGCTGAGGTGCGTCGGCCAACGACAGCTGCCCAGCGCCCGGAGTTCCGGTATTGCGCCGGCCTCGCCCACTGGTGGCGGCGAAGATGCGCTCGGGGCCGAAGGAGCGGATGGTCCGGTCGCCGGGGCGACCACCGACAACCTCGACGGACTCGGTCCCGTTATTGGTGTTGCGCACATGAGCCCGAAACTGCCATTGGGCTCCTCGCATCGACAACCCGCCGACCACCACTGGGTCGCCAGTGTGTAGCCCGTTCCAGTGTACCGAGCGCTCGAGGTGCTCCGAGGCCTGGAGGGCGGCCTTCTTGGCCCCGGCGGTCGCTGACCTGGTCAGTGGTCGGTCCCCCTGGACGAGCGCTCCCCGCGTACGGTCATCACCCGGTGGACGAAGATTCCCACGATGGCGAGCAGCGCCAGGCCTGCGACCACATAGCCGGCGTAGCTGAACGACTTCTGCACTTGGTCATAACTCGACCCAAGTGCGTACCCGAGCGAGGCAAGACCAGCAGACCAAAGGACGCAGCCGATGACCGTGAACACCGTGAACTTCAGGATCGCCATCTCGGCGAGGCCCGCAGCAAAGGAGACGAACGAGCGAACCAGCGGGATGAACCGTCCGAACAGCACCAGAGGCTCGCCATGCTTGTCGAACCAGGCCTCGGCCTTGTCCAGGTCCTTGTGAGCCAGCAGCACGTACTTGCCGAAGCGGTCGACCAGTGGACGACCGCCGAAGTAACCGATCAGGTAACCGGCCAATGACCCGAGGATCTCCCCGACCGCGGCCAACAGAATCACGGCCACGATGGACAGATGAAAAACGTCCGTCGACGGCGTGCCGTCGGCCAGCAGTTTGTGCACCTCACCGCTGGCCAGAGCCCCTCCCCCGAGGATGGCGACGTCTGCACCGACCGGTAGCCCCATCGACGAGATGAAGCACAAGATGAAGATAGCGAAGTAGCTGTAGTGGTAAAGGAAGTTCTCCATAGTTCCGTAGGTCTAGTCGCTCGGAGGCGTCAGGTGGTAGCACCACCGTGTGGCGGTGGCGCTTCCCTCGTTGCTACGCGATCCACACAGAAGTGCGGTCGGCTACCGTCACTGGGTGCCCCTCGGATCTGAGCCAGCCGCCGAACCGGCCTCGATCACCATCACTCCCGATGGGCTCGACCTGGCGGTTTATGACTTCGGCGGCACTGGCGACGACCTGCTCTTGGTGCACGCCACTGGGTTCTGTGCTGGGGTACTGCTGCCGCTGGCCCGATCGCTAGGTGACCAGTTCCACTGCTATGCCCTCGATCTTCGGGGCCATGGCCGCTCGGGTCGACCGGCAGACGGCGATTTCGTCTGGTCGGGGTTCAGCACCGACGTCCTGACCGCTGTCGACCATCTGGGACTGGTCCGACCTCCAGCTTTCGGCCACTCGTGCGGCGGTGCGTCGCTGCTCTTGGCCGAACAGGAGCGTCCCGGGACATTTCGCTCTCTCTACCTGTTCGAACCGGTAGTCGTCCCCGACCAGCCGCTTCCCTTCGACCGCGAGGAGAACTACCTGTCGGTGGGGGCACGTCGGCGGCGTCAGTCGTTCCCGTCGACCGAGGACGCCTTCGTCAACTTCTCCTCCAAGCCGCCTTTCGCCGACCTCGATCCCGACGTGCTGCTGCGCTACGTCGAGGATGGTTTCGAGACGGTGCCAGCGTCTGACGGGGGCGACGGGCAAGAGGTCCGACTCCGGTGCCAGAGGGATGACGAGGCCGAGGTGTACATCCACGGCTTCGGCAACGGTGTCTTCCCCCGATTGCACGAGGTGCAGTGCCCGGTGACCTTCGCCTACGGGACTCTGACCGACGCTTTCGGCGAACAGATCATGACCCTTGACGCATCGCAGGTGCCGAACTCGGCCCTCGAGGGATTTGACGATCTGGGGCACTTCGGCCCGCTGCAGCGGCCCGGGGAGATCGCAGACCGGGTCCGCCAGACACTGACACTCCCCGATGGCACACCCCCGTCGTAGGCTCTGTCCGTGCCGTTCGATCCACCACGCTCGCTGTCGCCGTCCAAGCTGTCGGCCTTCCGCAACTGTGCGCTGGCCTTCCGGTTCACGGCCATCGAGCGGCTCCATGATCCCTCCACCGTTGCCACCGTCAAGGGCACCCTGGTCCACACTGCCCTCGAGCAGTTCTTCTGGAACCACCCACAAGGCGCCCGGAGCCCGTTGGCCGCTTCGGTCGAACTCGACCGAGCATGGGTGGCCATCCAGGACGATGCCGACTTCCGTTCGCTCGCGCTAGGGGCCGACGAGGCCGACGCCTTCCGTTCCGACGCCGAGCAACTGGTGGCCAACTACTTCTTGTTGGAGGACCCCGATGAGATCACCCCGGTGGGGATCGAGCTGCTGCTCGAGGCGCGCCTTGGGGACGTCCGCCTGCGGGGCATCCTCGACCGCCTCGACCGGACGCCCGACGGCGAACTCGTCGTCATCGACTACAAGACCGGGAAGGCGCCCCCTCCGGCCTACCAGCAGTCGCGGCTCACCGGAGTGCAGCTCTATGCCCTCCTCTGCCAGGAGGTCCTCGGACAGCGGCCCATCCAGGTCAAGCTGCTCCACCTGAAGGAGCCCACCGTCATCACCGCCGAGCCCACCGCTCAAGGGCTGCAAGGCCAGCGGACCAAGACCGAGGCCGTCTGGACCGCCATCGAGCAGGCCTGCCGGGACGAGGACTTCCAACCCAAGACCGGGCCGCTGTGCCGCTTCTGCCGCTTCCAGGAGTTCTGCCCGGCCTTCGGTGGCGACCCCTCGTTGGCCGCAGTCACCATGGGTGTACCCGACCGAGGAGCAGCATGAGCGACGGCACGTTCAGTAGCAGTCCAAGCGATACCCCGACCGGAATCATGGCGGCGGTCGGCACGGTCGACGATGCCGTCGATCGGCTGTTCGAGCCCCTGCGGGGACGGCCTGGGATCGACACGGCGGCCAAGGTCATCACCGGGCTGGGCGATCACGGCGTGCTGTGGACGGCCATCGCCACCTGGCGGGGTCGCCGGTCCGGTCCCACTCGCAAGACATCGATCCGGGCCCTCGGCGTGGCCGGCGTGTCGTCGAGCCTGGTCAATGCAGGCATGAAGCGAGTGGTGGGCCGGGCTCGTCCCGACCGCAGCGACCTGCAGATCTCCAACATCGGCATGCCGGTCCGGAAGCCGAAGACGAGCAGCTTCCCGAGTGGGCACACCCTGGCTGCTTTTTGTGCGGCCACCGTGCTGAGCCGACCGGGCGACCGGTCGGGCAATGCCCTGCTCTATGGGGCCGCCGGCCTGATCGGGGTCAGCCGCATCCACCTCCGAGCCCACCACGCATCGGACGTGGCTGGCGGGGTCGTCATCGGCACCGTGCTTGGACTCATCGTCCGGCGCTTCCGCTGAACCACGTCTAGGGAATGGAACGCGCTTCCACGGGGTTGTCCGTCTCATGACCACCTCGCTGACGTTCTCCGTGACCTGGGACTACCGCTGCCCGTTCGCCCGCAACGGTCACGAGCACATCTTGGATGCCTTAGAGGCCGGAGCCGAGTGGGACGTCACCTTCGTCCCGTACTTCCTCAACCAGGGAATGGGATCCGAAGGCCAGCAGACCTGGGGCGATCCCTCCCACCAAGCCGACCTGCTGGCCCTGGCTGCAGGTGTGGTCGTCCGCGACCGATTCCCCGAATACTTCTTGGCCGTGCACCGATCGCTGTTCACCGCCCGTCACGATGAGGCCGGCGACCTGCGCGACCGTGCCGTGGTGCATGGGGCGCTCACCCGGGGCGGTGTCGATGCCGATGCCGTGCTGGCCGAGGTCGATGCTGGGTGGCCGGCCGAGGTCATCCGAGCCGAACACGAGCGGTGCGTCGATCAACTCGACGTGTTCGGCGTGCCCACCTTCATCGTGGACGACGACGCCGTGTTCGCCCGCCTCATGACCCGACCCGGCGGCGACGGCCAGGTAGCTAGGGCCACCATCGACCGTGTGCTGGACCTGATCGGCGAGCACCCTGAGCTCAACGAGTTCAAGCACACCCGGCTGGCGCGCTGATCGGTCGACCTACTGGTCAGTTGACCGCCTGACCGGCCCCGCCAGGGGATCAGATCCCGACCAAGCCAGCCAGGGTCTCGATCGATGCTCTGATCTGATCGCCGCTGCCGAACGGCGCTCCACAGAAGTCGGTGGTACCCAAGTCGGCCAGACGCTTGACCTGGTCGGCCACTTCGGACGCAGTGCCGACGATGGCCACGTCCGCCGGTCCGGCGGCACCTTCGCGGTCCAACATGGCCCGATACGAGGGCAGGTGGCCGTAGACGGCGAACACTTCGGCGGCAATGGCCCGAGCGGCAGCGGCGTCGGCGGTCACACACACCGGCAGTCCTACCCCGATCTGAGGCACCGGGCGCCCGGCCTCAGCGGCGGAGGCGTTGATCGTCGGGATGATGTGCTCACCGATGGTGGTGGGCCCGGTCATCCACGTGATCGTGCCTGACGCCATCCGACCAGCGATGTTCAGCATCACGGTCCCGAGGGCGGCCACCAAGACATCAGGGGCGGGGGCGGTGATCTGCATGGGTCCGAAGGTAGAGGCGCTCAGAGTCTCTCCGGCGAAGGTGACCTGCTCGCCGGCCAACAGCGGCATGAGGATCTCCAGGTACTCGCGCATGTGGCGAGCCGGCTTTTCGAAGGACATGCCGAAGACGTTCTCGATCACCATCTGATGAGAGAGGCCGATCCCCAGCGTCAGTCGGCCCCCACTGGCCGCTTGGACGGTGAGCGCCTGGGCAGCCAGCATGACCGGGTGGCGCGGGTAGGTCGGGATCACCGCGGTGCCGAAGCGGATGCCGGGCACCTCGCGCGACACCGCGGCGAGGGCGGTCAGCGCGTCGTAGGCAAAGATTTGGGACGACCAGGCCATCTCGATGCCGGCATCGGCCAGGCCAGCTACCTGGCCCACCACGTCTTCGAACGGCTTCTCGGTGTCGAACATCACTCCGATGCGCATCAGTGCCTCACTTCTGGTCGGGTCCGCCGTTGGACGGACGAGGACCGGCATACGGGCGGCCGGCCCCATCGAGTCCCTCACCGTATCGGGAGAACAGGGAGCCCACCACCATCTGGCGCCGGCAGGGCGATACAGCGGACAGGTCCACGGATGTGCAAGAGCGGAGTGCCTTCGGGCAGAATGTCCTCATGTCAGTCGCCATCATCATGGGAAGTTCGTCCGATGCCTCGATCATGGACGATGCCGTTCAGACCCTCCGGTCGTTCGACATCGCCGTCGAGGTCCGCGTCCTATCCGCTCACCGCACGCCGGACGACACCATCGCCTTCGCCCGGTCGGCCGCCGCCAACGGCGTGCAGGTCATCATCGCCGCCGCCGGCGGTGCTGCCCACCTCGCGGGCGTAGTGGCTGCCACAACACCGTTGCCCGTCATCGGGGTACCGGTAGCACTCGCCAACTTGGGCGGCCTCGACTCGCTGCTGGCCATGGTGCAGATGCCCAAGGGCATCCCGGTGGCCACCGTTGCCGTCAACGGGGCTCGCAATGCCGCCCTGCTGGCCATCCGGATCATTGCCCTGTCGGATCCCCGCATCGCCGCGGAGTTGGACCGCTTCATTGCCGACCTAGCCGATCAGGTCCGCGACATGGATGCCGAGATCGTCAGCAAGTACTCCCAGCCCTAGGCCTGCAGCAGGCCCTGGGATCAGTTGGGGTAAGGGAAGACCGCCTCGATCGACGCCCCCATCCGAGAACCACAACACCTCGTACGGAGCGTGGTCCGGCACTGCGTAGCGCAAGCGGATCCCTACGTCGGTCGTGATGGCAGCTAGATGGCGCTGTGCCGCATCCCGAGTGATCCCGCGTGTCTGATGCTCAGCGAGGAGCCAGGCCCTCGACCGCCTCAGCCAGATCTACCCCGAACGGCAGGACGGCGAGCACCGGGATGTCCACCCCGTTCGCCACGTAGCGAGCCACGTGCTCGCGGCACTCGGCGTAGGAGCCGTGCACGATCAG
>JBAXCY010000003.1:0-50730 GCA_037141235.1 Acidimicrobiales bacterium
GGACCAATCGAACAAGGACGGACCAATCGAACAAGGACGGACCAATCGAACAAGGACGGACCAGATTTGGACGACGAACTGGTGCGTGCCATGGGATAGTGGGCAGATGAGTACCAGTGGTAGTTCGGAGGATCAGATGAGCCCGTTATGGGGACGGGTGGACCCCGAGGTACATCGATCGCTGGAGCGGTCGTTCCAACTGGGGTTCTTGGGGAGCATGCCCATTGACGAGCAGATCGAGCACGCACTGGGTTTCGTTGCCATCGTCGAAGAGAAGCTAGGTAGGGAGCCGACCAGCGTGATTGATCTAGGGACGGGCGGAGGCGTGCCCGGGCTGATTCTTGTCTCTTGTTGGCCTGATGCCACCATCGTACTGATGGATGCCAGCGAGCGACGGACGGTATTCCTCCAGGAGTCACTCGAGTCCTGGCCAAGGGCAGGCCGGGCAGAGGTCGTCCGAGGTAGAGCCGAGGAACTCGGTCGTAAAGGAGAACTACGGGAGCAGTTCGAAGTGGTGACTTCGCGTTCCTTCGGGATCCCCGGGCTTACAGCTGAATGTGGTTCTGCGTTTCTGGCGCCTGGTGGATGGATGGTGATCTCTGAACCGCCCAATGCCGACTCTGGAGAACGGTGGCCCCGGGATGGCCTGGCTGCGGTCGGGATGGAGCCAGACGAGACGGTCCGGCCTTCCGTTCGATTCGGATATCAGGTGTTGAAGAAAGTGCTTCGAATCGATGAGCGGTTCCCCCGCCGGGTGGGGATTCCGGCCAAGCGACCCATCTTCTGAGCGCTTCCTGGCCCCACGGTAGATAGATCAGCACCTGATGCGGTGCCGAACTCAGCCGTGCCTATGTTTCACGTGAAACATCTTGGTCGAACGGGCGAGGTACTTGGGTCCGATGCCCGTAGGTGGAGCGGACTAGAGAGAGACCCTGGTATCGCACCTGATCATTCTGAACGAGTTCGAATGATGGGCTGTCGAGGGTTCAGCGACAGGTAGGTCGACCAGTCCTAGATGGTGTGGCCAGGGGAGATCTGCGGTCGGTACGAGGGTGGGCCACCCTCCCCAAGGGTTGCGCCCGGCCTCATGGTGATGTCTAGACCACGCCCGCCCGAAATAGACTCCAAGTACACAAGTTTCGATATCGACAACCCAGAACCCGAGCACCGCTGGGCTACATTCAGCGCTGGTTGGTAGGGCCAGTAGATGGCATCCACCCTTGGCTGATGGAAGCTGAATCTAGTCATCAGCCCAGCGGCGTCTGTTTCACCATTGAGGTGCAGTCAGGTCGGTGACGTCTGCACACCAGTTGGACGGCGAGGGTTTGGTCGGCCAATAGAGGGTGCAGGTTCTTGTTCCTGGAGCCTCGTGCAGCACCTCTGGCAATATAGATCTCCGGATAAGTGCACATCTTCATCTGCACCGGGGGTACTAGAGGAGGGTGGTTCTCCCGACCTGCTGAGTGATGGGAGAGCCGGATGGCAACCCGTGTGAAGGCCCATCCCCGGGTGAGGGCCGTGAGGCAGGGAGCATCAGTACGGAGGGAATGGAGTGCACGGATCGTTGCGCTTCGTCCTACCAACCCAGAAGATGACTCGCTACTCCCTCGAGCCCCAGTTCGAGGGCGAGTCACTGGTTCTGATCGGCGGGAGACAGAGGCCGGGCCATCCCGGACTAGAAGAGCGCTGACGGGTGATCGAAGGCAGCAGACGACGCACCGAGGCTTGGGGGACCAATGGGTGGGAAGTGGACCGGGTTCAACTACAGCACGACCTTCTGACGTCAGGCCAAGTAGGCGTGGTGTGGATGTCGCGAGATCGAACGAACTCTTTGCTCAGACCGTTTCCGAATTGTCGGCCCGATGTTTCCACCCAGGGCACGTACGGGAAGTTGGGGGCTCACCGTCAGGCACCTCTCCCCCACTACCGTCGGCAGGCATCACGAGGTGGGTAGTCACCAGCACCCAAGATCGAAGTCTGCTCCCACAAGGAAAAGTGCAGCTCGGAGCAGTCCTCACCGGCGATCCACGCTCATTTGGAAGAACCTCTGATGTTTCACGTGAAACATTGATCGGGATGCTTGACCTGAAGGTCGGGACAGGCGAGTATGAAGCCCTTGCAACCTGCCCAACTGAGGAGACGATAATGCGCGGCCGACGTCGTGGTAGGCCTGGGCCTTCTTCTCAGGGATCAGCCTCTGAAGGAACCGCTTCGGCGAGCGGAACAGCGAGCCCGGAATCAGCGACATTGGTCGACGAGCTCGAGAGCGTAGAAAAAGTCGACGCTAGCGTGCGCACTGAAGGAGCGACTCCAGCCGAAGAGAGTCTCAGTTCGCTGGGGGATTCTGGAGGCACCGATCATGGCGAGCCAGGGAAGACCACCTCGAACACCTCGGGGCCAGCCGATTCCAAGATTGAGACCGCTGGAGAGATTGCCGCTCACGGCGTAGATGAAGCAGAACCGGAAGCAGTAGGGGATGACGTGGACACTGGAACGACAGAAGAAGAGACGTCGGTAGAGGCGGGTGACGGTATTCAGGAAGTTCCACTCGAGCAAGCACCTCCCGCTCCAAGTCCGACACCGGCCCCCACCTCAGGACGGCAGCCCCAAGCCGCATCGGGTAATCCACTCCCCCGCGTGCTGGCGGTGGCCAATCAGAAGGGGGGTGTAGGAAAGACCACCACATCGGTAAACCTGGGAGCAGCTCTGGCCGAACTCGGCTTCCGGGTCCTCGTGATCGACCTCGATCCACAGGGGAATGCCACCACCGGTCTGGGGATCGACGCCAGGAACTTCGAACTCTCCATGTACGACGTGCTGATGAGGGACTGCTCGATGGAGGACTGCATCGAGCCGACCAGCATGAAGAACCTGTTCGTGGCGCCGGCAACTATCGCGTTGGCTGGGGCGGAGATCGAACTGGTTCCCGCCTTCAGCCGCGAGTTGAAGCTGAAGCGGGCCATCGAGTCGGTCATCGACGACTTCGACTACGTCCTGATCGACTGCCCCCCCTCACTCGGTCTGATCACCGTCAATGCACTGGCCGCCGCTTCTGAGGTATTGGTTCCCATCCAGTGCGAGTACTACGCCCTTGAGGGCTTGAGCCAGTTGATGCGCAACGTGCACCTAGTGGCGTCGAATCTCAATCCTCGCCTGGACATATCGACCATTGTCCTGACCATGTATGACGCCAGGACCAAGTTGGCCGATCAAGTGGCCACTGAGGTGCGTGAGCACTTTGGCAGCAAGGTGTGTCGAATAGTGATCCCCCGGACAGTGCGACTCTCTGAGGCACCATCGTTCGGACAACCAATCACTGCGTTCGACCCCGCCTCACGCGGGGCCATTGCCTATAGGGAACTAGCTAAGGAGGTCAGCGGTGGCACGTCGTAGCGGGCTGGGTAAAGGACTCAGCGCTCTCATTCCCACTGAGGTAACAGGCGATCGAACTTCTGCTCTTCGCGAGGTGCCCATCGGCAATATCAAGCCGAACCCTCGACAACCTCGGGTAAACTTCGATGAGGAGACCATGTCCTCGTTGGCAGCCTCAATCAAAGAGCTGGGCGTACTTCAGCCAATCCTGGTCCGTCGCCTAGGGGACGAGGAATCAGACGAGTTTGAACTGATCGCCGGTGAGCGGCGGTGGCGAGCCTCGAGGCGCGCCGGGTTGCACACCATCCCCGTGCTCATCCAGACGTCGGATGATACCCATAGCTTGGAGCAAGCCCTGGTGGAGAACCTCCACCGCCAGGATCTGAATGTGCTGGAGGAGGCTGCCGCCTACCAGCAACTCATCGAAGAGTTCGGCTTCACCCACGATCAGGTGGCCACCAGGGTGGGGAAGAGCCGCACAGCGGTCACGAACACTCTTCGCCTGCTGCAGCTTCCATCAGGAGTGCAGCGGATGTTGGCAGAGGGGCAGATCAGTCCTGGGCACGGGCGAGCGCTGTTGGGGACACCGGACCGGGGCTACCAAGAGCTACTAGCGCGTGCGATTGTCTCTGAGGGTCTGACCGTCCGGGCCACCGAAGACCTGGTGAGAGCACACAACGAGGAAGCCGAAGGTGGCGTCGATAGCGTGCCGACCCCGGGTGGGGTCCTCACGGTGGTCGATGGGGGAGAGGGCAGAGAGGCTGACGGGCCGCACTCAGGCGCATCAGTGCAGCAGGTGCCCACAGTACCCGGGCCCCGGCAACTGCCTCCACCAGGGATCTTGGAGCTCGAAGAGTTGTTGGCCAGCCACCTGAACACTCGGGTGAAGGTCGACATGTCGGCCAAGAGGGGCCGCGTGGTAGTGGAGTTCGCCACGCTCGAGGATCTCGAGCGCATCTACAAGCTCATGGTGGGCGGTTCTGAGAGCTCAGGTGGCTGACGTGACTCACTTAAAGTGAGAATAACTGACATAATACATGTAATCGCTGGTAAAGCGACTACTCTGAGTGAGAATAGCCATCCCTGAAGCCTCACTAGAGATTCGTCCACAACCTGTGCATGAGGTTGTGGATTACTGTTGGCAGCAGACCTGAGGTAGAGGTAGAGCCAGCCAGGGAAGCGATTGCCTCTGAATTCAGTCCCATGAATTCAGTCCTCTGAACTCAGTCCCAGGTGCTCCCGACCCACTCGGACAATGTGTCCACCACTGCTCTGGCGATGACCGCCGACCGCTCGACCAGGACCGATGCCGGATTGATCTCGCAGATCACGGCCGGCATCCGTGTCTCGCGCAGCACTGGCAGGGACATTCCATTGCTCCCGGAATCCGACAGTCCGAGCGCAGTGGGAAGCGCCAGTTGCAGTAGTTCGGCCAAGCGGCGCCCCCCAGGGGACGAGTACTGATAGCCGGAGTAGTACGAAGTGGAACACCCAGGGGCGCTGCCCAACCGTATGCCGACATAGACGTCGGCAGCAGCAGCATTGGCCTCTGATGCCTGGATCGAACCGTCAGGGTGATGGTGGGTGGTCACGAGAGCCCCCTGGCTGACCAGGAGACGCCGCAGAGCCCCCACGGTGACCCCGAGGCCACCTTCTTCTCCGAGGGACACCCGGCGGCCGTCCACGGTGGTGGGCGACTGGCGAAGTCTCTCTCGATCTCGCACGGAGGAGACGAGTTCGGAGTTGTCATGACGGGTACCGAAGCGAAGGAGTTCGGAGACTGTGTCCCCGCCAGCGATCCCGTCGACGGGGAGACCGGCATTGCGCTGGAACTCACCCAGCGCTCCCGAAGTTAGGTCGCCGAAGATCCCATCTACTCGTCCGGAATCGAACCCGAGCGCGCTGAGCCGCTGTTGCAGTTCCGCCACATCGTCGCCGCGCAGCATGGGGGAGCGCCGATAGAGGAACCGGTCACCGAGGCTGCGACCGGCTTCCACCAGGGCAGACCACGTCTGGCGTCCACAGATCCCGTCTACACGGAGACCCCGCCGATACTGAAACCCCTCGACTGCGGCTCGAGTACCTTCCCGGAACAACCCGCGATCATCGACACCTGGAGGAAAGCCCAACTCGGAGAGGCGCTGCTGTACATCGGCGACCGCTTGACCTTCAGCCCCGATGTCGAGGTTGATCTCAGGTTCGGGGCTCAACGGACGACCCCTCGCTGCGCTAGCACCACACAGACGAACGTCTCATGGTCCGCCGGCACGCTCAAATGTGGGCGGACAGCTCCTGCAACAGCTGGCCCTTGCCCTTGGCCCCGACGATCCGCATGGCAGGTTCGCCGTTCTTGAACAGGATGAGCGTGGGGATGCTCATGACATCGAACCGGCGGGTGATATCGAGGTTGTCGTCGATATTGAGCTTGACGATCTGGATCTTGCCCTCCTGCTCGGCGGCGATCTCCTCGAGCACAGGGGCGATCATCTTGCACGGGCCGCACCATTCGGCCCAGAAGTCCACCAGCACGGGAACGTCCGAGGCCATGACATGCTCGTCAAAACTAGCGTCGGTCAGGTTTGCGATGTTCTCACTCATGATGGTGCCTGTTCCTTCTGGGACCGGATCGGACCCTACGAATGCCTGTGCGCTGACACGCTAGGTCAACCACAAGGACCACCGCCGCATTCCCGCCCGTGTTCAGTGGAGAGCCGATCAGGTCAGTGACCGGAGGCGGCCTGGTCCTCGATCCACCGTTCGGCGTCGATAGCTGCCATGCAACCCGACCCGGCTGCGGTGATGGCCTGGCGGTAGCGATGATCCTGCACATCACCGCAGGCGAAGACCCCTTCGACGTTGGTATACGTGGTCGTCCCCACCGTCCGCAGGTAGCCGGTCGACTCCATGTCCAACTGGCCTTCGAACAGCGCCGTGTTGGGCTGGTGGCCGATGGCCACGAACAGCCCGGACAGCGCCATGTCTGTCTCTACGCCCGACTCGAGGTTCCGCACCCGAATTCCGGACACCTTGGTATCGCCCATCACATCGATGACGGTGCTGTGCCACAAGAACTCGATCTTCGGGTGGTCCATGGCTCGCTTCTGCATCACCTTGGACGCCCGCAGTTCGCCACGACGGTGGATGAGGGTGACCTTGTCGGCAAATTTGGTGAGGAACAGCGCCTCTTCGAGGGCACTGTCGCCCCCACCGACTACGGCAATGTCCATCCCTCGGAAGAAGAAGCCGTCACAGGTGGCGCACGTCGACACGCCGTAGCCGAGCAGACGTTCCTCATTAGGCAGATTCAACATCAATGACTTGGCTCCGGTGGCCACGATCAGGGCATCGGCCGCATAGGTGGGCTCGGCTGCATCTGGATCGCCTACCCACAGGCGGAACGGGCGGCTGGACAGGTCCACCCGGGACACCTTGGACGTCACATACTCGGTACCGAACCGTGCAGCCTGCTCACGGAAGGCGACCATCAGGTCGGGACCCATGATTCCTTCGACGAATCCAGGAAAGTTCTCCACCTCGGTGGTCAGCATGAGCTGTCCGCCAGGCTGATCACTGGTCGATGACGGCTCGCCTTCGATGACCAGGGGAGAGAGTTGGGCGCGGGACGCATAGATGGCCGCCGTGAGGCCAGCCGGGCCGGACCCGACGATGATGACCTGTCGGGACTCGGTCATGCCAGGGCCGCAGCAGCGGGGGTACGGTCGATCCGCTTCGACCAGGCGACCACACCGGTCACCACGAAGATCACGCCGACGATCAGGTCGGACACCCAGACACGGTTGCCCGGGATGTAGACGGTCAAGATCCGGATCATGGTGATGGCCAGAAGGGTCACTGTGGCGATGCTGGCCGTCAGCACGATGATGCCGAAGACGATGGCCCGCGTGGCCAAGGTGAGCGGCCGCACGGCCTTGTTCTGAATGAAATCGACGACCATGTCGACTGCGTCGGCGCCCTTGACGGGCAAGTCATCGAGGCCAGCCAGTCCGGGCAGAGATGAGGCGTGATGTTGAGGCATCGGATCCATGGCCAGAGGTTACTCCGATCAACGTCTGGTGCTGCCGGAAGTGGTGACTACCTCCTAGATGGGGCCCTCAATCCACCCTCACCATGCAGACACCGATCGTCCCTGGACCGGTGTGCGTTCCGATGACGGCTCCGAGGTCGCTCACCACGATCGGATGCTCGCAGGACAGGTCCTTGAGCAGGGCGAGGAAGTCATCGATGTCTGAAGCATCTCCATGGGCGACAGCAATGCGGCTCAACGGTGGCGATGTGAGTGCCTTGTCGGCCAGGTACTGCAGCGATCGGCCTCGGGTGCGCTGCTTGGACTCCTCGGCTACCTCGCCGTCGACCAAGGTGACCACGGGCTTGATGGAGAGCACGGAACCGAGCAACGCCTTGGCTCCGCCGATGCGACCGCCCTTGGACAGGTGCTCCAGGTTCTCCACTGCCCCAAATACTGAAGTCCGGGGGACCAGTTCGCCCACCCTGGCCTCGAGGGCATCAAGATCTGCCCCCGCCGAGGCCATGTCCGCTAGCTCCAGGACCATGAGACCCAGTCCCATGGTCATGGAGCGTGAATCGAGGGCACGGACATCGATGGTGTCGGCTACGGCCTTGGCTGCCGCGGTGGCGGCTTGGAATGTGGCAGAAACTCCGCCGGAGAGACTGAGGCTGAGCACCCCGTCGTAGCCGTCGGCCGCCGCGGCTTTGAAGGCCTCCTGGAACGCCCCTGGGGATGGGGCCGCCGTCTCAGGGAGCATCGGGCTGGCCTTGCACCGGGCCCAGAACTCCTGGGTGGTCAGATCCTTGCCATCGACGAACTCCTCGTCGCCGAAGCGGATCGAGAGAGGGACGATGACGATGCCGTGTGCGGCTGCCACCTCGGCCGACAGGTCACAAGCGCTGTCAGTGATCACCCGGATGCGGGCCATGGTGCTACTCCTCGTCCGTGGGGGGCTCGATCGCCCCCGGTTGATCCGCCGGTCGCCCAGCAGCTGTCTGGTCACCCCTCAGGACACCTGGTGAGGCGTCCTCGCTTTCGTCGGGCACCGGACGCAGATGGCGTACCGGAGCCACGTCAGTCCCGGAGTCAAGTCTTTCACGGAACCGATAGTCGGAGGATTGATCGCCAGGCTCATCGCCAGGCTGATCGCCAGGCTCATCGAACGAGTCGTCTGAGGGGCCGCCATCCCCTTCAGACTCGTCGGGCGCCGGCGCATGGCCAGAAGCAGACGCGCCCGGCGTCACCAGACGGACAGACGCCAACGCAGCCCGGTGGCGGGGGGTATCGGACCCGGCTCCGTCGTCGGGGTCGGCATTGGCCAGACCATCGGCCAGCCTGTCGGCGGCGTCGGAACTGGTGACCTCGGGTCCAGCATCGGGACGCTCTGGCACCCGTCTGGCCTCCCGGGAGGCCAACAGCACAGTCGTTCCGACAAAGGCGGCAGCGCCGACGACCACGGCGAAGACCACTCGAGCCAGCAACGCGAAGCCCGAGGTGGCTCCGGAGACGTTGACAGCCAGCAGGGTGGCAACGGCCATGACGGCAGTGGAGATCAGCACCCGGGTCACCGGAGTGGTCAGTTCGTGGCCCCCGAGGCCCTTCTCCTTCTTGGCCACCACAGACAAGGCGATGACGGCGGCTACCGAGTACGACACCGCTACCGAAAGCGCCAGACCTCGGACACCTAGCGAGCCCACCAGGGCCACACCGAGCACGATGTTCAGGGCGTTCTGAATCAGGTAGATCCGGAAGGCCGTTCGGGTGTCTTGCATGGCTTGGAGTACCCGCACCATGTACAAGAACGTGCAGAAACCGGGCAGGCCCAACGAGAACATGGCCAATGTGGCGGCCGTGGTCGACGCCTGAGCCGCCGTCTCGGCGCCGTGAGCCAGGATCAGGTCGATCAGTGGATGGGCCAGGATGATCATGCCTACGGCCGAGGGAATGATGATGACCAGGATGCTGCGCAGTCCGAAGGTCATGCGGTGTCGGAATCCGGCGATATCTCCCACTGCCCACCGGGCCGAGAGCGAAGGGGTCACTGCGCTCATGACTGATACAGCGATGATGCCGTAGGGGAGTTGGAAGAACGCGTAGGCGTAGGTGTACGCCGATACCGCCCCCGGGATGCGGGCACCGTCAGCGAGGGCCAGGATGACCACCAAGGCGATCTGATTGGCCACCACGATCCCGAAGGTCCACCCGGCGAGACGGGTGATCTTGCGCACAGCCTCGTGGCCCGGCTGCCAGCGGAAACGGATCTGCAGATCCGATCGTAGGAGTGAGGGCACGAGTAGGGCTCCTTGGACGACGACCCCGATGGTCGTTCCGATTCCGAGCAGCAGCAGGGCGGTGTGGTGGGCCTGGATGCTGGCCAGGTTCGGGTTCGGCACCAGGGCGTGGAACCACAGGAGCATTCCGATGACGATGAGGTTGTTGGCGATGGGGACGAACATGGGTGCGGCGAACTTGCCCTGGGTGTTGAGCAGCGCCGTCATGAGGGCGATCAGTCCGTAGCAGGTGAGCTGAGGGACGAACCAGCGCAATAGGAAGGTGGCCACCACCTGCTGCTGATGGGCGCTGGCGTGGTGGTTGGTCGAGGTGTAGAGGTCGATGATCGACGGGGTCAGGATGAAGAACGCCACCGTTGCCACCAGCACGATCGCCACCGTGACGGTTACCACCGAAGAGATGGCCTCCCACGCCTCCTTGGTGGCCTTGGTGGTCAACTCCGAAACGAATACCGGAACGAAGGTGGCGGCTAGGACCCCGCCGATGACGATGTCGGTGATGATGTTCGGTGTGGTGTTGGCCAGGTTGTAGGCGTCGGCGAACCCGCCGCCGCTGAGTGCGGCGGCCAGAGCCATGATCCGTCCGACTCCGGTGATCCTGGACAGCGTGGTGCCGAGCGCCATGCCGGCGGTGGCTCCGAGCAGCCGGTTACGGGCTCCGGCTGGAGGGGTGGGGATGTGTAGAGGGCCGGTGGCTGCGGCCCCGGCCTCGACCGCTGCATCCTCGTCGGTCATGGTGTTGAAGGTTCTTCCGTGGCGCGTTGGCGGCGCCTCCGCTTGAGCGAGGTGCGGAACCACCACACAGCTAGGACGACCACGGCCCCTGCGGTCAGGACCACACCCACGACCGACGAGGAGGTAGATCTGACGGCCAGAGATCCGGTCACCAGGCGTAAAGAGTCATCCGGCGAGCGCACGCTGACCTGGAGACGGAAGACCCCGGACACTCGGGTGCGCACCCGCACATAGATGACGTTGGAGTGTCGAGGTAGGAGTGTCACCGGCTGGGACCATGAGGTCTCACCGTTCGGGAAGAGCAACTTGTCGCTGCTCACGACGAGGGAGCCGGTTACCGGGTAGGGGGCCGTGGATGCCAGGGTCACCGGGACGAGACCGCTCTTCGCTGTCAAGGTGATCGTCTGGTTCCCCTCGACGGCGAACTGGCGAAGCTGTGCGTCGATGGCAGAAGCAGCATTGACCGCGACCGACGACTGCTGAGATGAACGCAGGCCCTGGGACTCGGCACTTAGGACGACATCCCCCAGCTGCTGGGTCAACGTGTGTGCGCCGGTGACCGCAGAAGCCAGCCCATCGACGCGGAGCCGCTGACTCTTGATGGCAGCTGTCGGCAGACCCCCCACCCCGTTGGCCGCAGCCAGGCGGCATCCGTTGCGACAGGTGGCTGGCACCGGGAACAGGGCGAAGACCTCTGCGGTGGTGACCGCTTGGACCAGAGGGTTTGCGTTCAGGGACCCGAGCAGAGCATCGACGAAGGCGGGGTCGTCCGACCAGGAACTCGGGGCCGTGGCCACCACCGCTCGGGGGGTGCTGCCGTTGGGCCGTTCGTAGTAGATCTGGGACAACTCGGCGACGAGCTGATGGGCGGCCAGGACGGGGTTTCCCGGCGTACCGGTAAATCGGGCACTGAGGTCGTCACTGGAGGCAATCGCAGTGAGCTGGGCATTTCGGGGACCCGAAAGCACGAAGGGCTGGGCCGTGGATCCGATCGAGGGCAAGACAGTCAGCGCTGATGCCGGAACTACGAGTTGGCGAAATCCCCCCGAGGCCAAGGCTCCGACGGTGGATACGTCCATTCCGTCGGTAGTGATCCATGGGCCCAGGCCGGCACTCGGCTCCGGTGGGGCCCGACCAGTGACCCCGCCTACCACCTCTGTTCCGCGCGCTACCTGGCGCGTCAGCTCGGAACCCAGGCCGGATCCGACCATGACCGCAGCATCCACGGGGGTGAACGGTGCGGTCGTCAGCTGATGCACTTCGGGAGTCTCAGCTAGTTGCGCGAGCTGGGTCAGAGTGGATTGATGGCCGGTGTTGGCCAGCAGTTCCACGGTCTGCCCACTCACCGGCAAGGTCACATGGACCGACGGGTGCTGCACCGCAATGGAGGCCACCGTGGCGACTACCGCGGACACGGCTCGCTCGGAAGGAGTGGCCAGGGCGGCCGAGGGCCGGATCAAGAGCTCGGCCGGTGATGGCGCTCGGGCTGCGACCTGGGTCAGCTGCACGGGCAGGACCAGAGCAGCCCGCAGGCGCTGGGTGTCGGGGGTGGCCTCACTGAAGACCAGATGGGTGATGAATGCGCCGACCACCGACGAGGTCGAGGTGTCGATCAGCTGGATGCGTACCGGAAATACCCCGGCAGGGAACGATTGACACTGCCCGCCAGCGGGCAGCAGGTGAATTGTGAACGGGGCGCTCGGTGAGGGAGCTGACGTTGCGCTCCCCCCGATGACGACCGGCATGGACAGGTCGAACCCACCGCCGGCCAGCGGGGGGAGACCACTGACGGGCAGTGGCGACGTAGTAGAGGACACCGGGGCGCCGTTCAGGACCGACTTCAGCGACTGGTCGAATCCGGACAGACTCGACAAGCACGAGTAGACCGACACGGACACCCCGAGGGTAGAGGCCGAGACGGTGGAGGTGGCCTTCAGGTGGAGGTCGAATGCCTGCCCTGGAGTGACCCACGGAGTCTGGGACAACAGGACGAGCGAGGGAGCCGATGCGGCTAGCACGTTGGCGGATGCTGACGTCGAGGTTCCGGCTGACGCCGGGGAACCCACACCGCCAGCCAACACGGGGCCGGCCACTGCAAGAACGCTCAAGACCGCGACGACCACTGGGTGCGCCGCTTTGGCACGTCTGGTTCCGCGCCCCGCCCGTCGATCGGACAGCGCCACCGGGAACGGGAAGGACCTGCCGCTGGCTGGTCCGGTGCCGCCGGGGTCGCTGCCCCCAGGGCAGGTTCTGGCTCGTTGCCGGTCCACGTCGAAACGCAGCCTATGTCAGCCGCACTACCTTGGGCGCGTGTTCCCTGAGCGCCTGCGGCCACTGGTCGAAGCAACTGCCGACCTGTCCGACCGCTTTCGGGCGGCCGGCCACACCCTCTACCTGGTCGGAGGGTCGGTGCGCGACGCCATCATCGCTGACCCCGAAGCGGCTACGGCCAACATCGATCACGATCTTGACTTCACCACCGACGCCCGACCCGACGACATCGAGGCACTGCTTCGAGGCTGGGCCGACGCCGTTTGGACCCAAGGTAAGCGCTTCGGCACCATCGCCTGCCTTCGGGGTGATCAGAAGTACGAGATCACCACCCATCGGGCCGAGGCTTACCACCCGGACTCACGCAAGCCCGAGGTGGCCTTCGGCGACAGTATCGAGGACGACCTGTCTCGGCGAGACTTCACCGTCAACGCCATGGCGCTCCGTCTGCCCGAACTCGAGCTCATCGACCCGTTCGGTGGCCTGGTCGATCTGGCCGAGCGACGGCTGCGTACGCCGCTCGACCCCGAGGTGTCGTTTGCTGATGACCCGCTGCGCATGCTTCGGGCGGCTCGGTTCATCGCCCGCCTGGACATGGAGCCCACCGACGAACTGGTGGATGCGGTGAAGGCCGGACACGGAAGGCTCTCAATCGTGTCGGCCGAGCGGATCCGCGACGAGTTGGACAAGATCATGGTGGTGGCCGTGCCGTCGACCGCCCTGTGGTTCATCGTGCGGACCGGACTGGCTGACGAGTTCCTACCCGAACTTCCTGGTCTCGCGCTCGAGCAGGACCCGATCCACCGCCATAAGGACGTGCTCGGACACACCATGGCCGTAGTGGACAAGACATCGCCGGACCGCCTACTCCGCTTGGCGGCGCTTTTCCACGATGTCGGTAAGCCCCGCACCAGGGCGTTCGTCGACGGTGGGGTGACGTTCCACCACCACGAGGTGGTCGGGGCTCGCATGACGCGCAAGCGCATGGTGGCCCTGCGCTACCCGAACGATGAGGTCGATGTGGTGACCGAACTGGTCAATCTCCACCTCCGGTTCCACACCTACCGGCTGGGCTGGACCGACAAGGCCGTCCGGCGTTACGTGCGTGATGCCGGCCCGCTCTTGGACCGGCTCAACGAACTGACCCGGTGCGACTGCACCACTCGCAACGCCTCCAAGGCACGGGCGCTCGATCGCCGCATGGACGAGCTCGAGGCCCGCATCGACGATCTGCGTGATCAAGAGGAGCTGGACGCCATCCGGCCGGACCTCGACGGATCGCAGGTGATGGCCCACCTGGGCCTGGTACCGGGACGAGAGGTCGGACTGGCCTTGGCCTTCCTGCTCGAGCTTCGCATAGACGAAGGCCCCCTCGATGAAGAGGAGGCCTTGCGTCGCTTGGATGTGTGGTGGGCCGAACAGGGCCGGCCCTCCGCCTGAGGGTCAGGCCTCAGGCCATACCGGGCCGGGGTCGCCGTCGGCGAATGCCTCGACCATCTGGTGCGCCACGTCGTCGTGGTACTGCACCGGCGGGGACTTCATAAAGTACGCCGAAGGGCCGAGTAGCGGGCCACCGATACCCCGGTCGAGGGCGATCCTGGCGCATCGCACGGCATCGATGATCACACCGGCCGAGTTGGGGGAGTCCCAGACTTCGAGCTTGAGCTCGAGGTTGAGCGGGACGTCGCCGAAGTTGCGGCCCTCCATGCGGATGTAGGCCCACTTGCGGTCGTGCAGCCACGGGATGTGGTCGGAGGGGCCGATGTGGACGTCGTCGGGGTCGAGGTCACCGTGCTCGATCTGACTGGTGACTGCCTGGGTCTTGGAGACCTTCTTCGACTCGAGACGGTCCCGCTCGAGCATGTTCTTGAAGTCCATGTTGCCACCCACGTTGAGTTGGTAGGTGTGGTCGAGGGCTAGTCCCCGGTCTTCGAAGAGGCGGGTCAGGATCCGGTGGACGATGGTGGCGCCGACCTGGCTCTTGATGTCGTCACCCACGATAGGGAGTCCGGCATCGTGGAACTTCTTGGCCCAGACCGGATCCGAGGCGATAAACACCGGAATGGCGTTCACGAACCCGACCCCGGCCTGCAGGCAGGCATCGGCGTAGAACCGCTGTGCTTCTTCGGAGCCGACCGGCAAGTAGCTGACCAGCACTTCGGCGCCGGAGTCCTTGAGGGCGGCGACCACGTCGACCGGCTCGGCCGGCGACTCTTCCACAGTCTCGCGGTAGTACTTGCCGAAGCCGTCGAGGGTCGGGCCCCGCTGCACGGTGATGCCCATGTCTCCTACGGCGGCGAACCGGATGGTGTTGTTCTGTCCGGCGAAGATGGCCTTGCTCAGGTCGGTGCCGACCTTGGCGGCATCGGCGTCAAAGGCGGCTACGAACTCGAGGTCGCTGACGTGGTAGCCGCCTAGCACGACATGCATCAGGCCGGGGACGGTGTCTCCAGCCTCTGCGTCGCGGTAGTACTCGACGCCCTGGATCAGCGAGCTGGCGCAGTTTCCTACGCCGGCGATCGCAACTCGGATCTTGCTCATGATGTAGTTCCTTTCGTATGTCTGAATGCGCCCCGAAGGGTCACGTTGGCTGGTGCACCCCGGAGGGTGATGGATCTCATGACGCTCCCGTGGGGGAGGTCGACGTCATGACGCTCCCGTGGGGGAGGTCGACGTCATGGTGTCGTCGGACAGCGGATCGCTGTGGTCGGTCAGGTCAGTCAGGTCGGTCAGGTCAGTCAGGTCGGTCAGGTCGGAACGGGACACCGACTGCTTCTGGCGTTCGGCCTCGATGAGCCGATCCAACCAGACGATGTCGTGCTCGGTCGCCTCGGTACTGTGCTCGACCAACGATCGTGTGTAGACGTCGAGCCGGTCACCAGAGGCCCGCTGGCGGTCGGTCGCCAAGCGCCGGATCAGCTGGGCCCGCCGGCGTTCCAGCAGGGCCAGTCGAGCGGCCGGGGCCAAGTGTCGGGCGAAGGCGAGGCGCAGCCCGAAGCTACGGGCGTCATCGGCGCCAGCCGGCTCGTCTCCCTCCAACAGTTGTTCGAACAGGATGCGTCCACCGTCGGTGATTCGGTAGACCTTCTTCGATCGCTTGGTACCGAGAGCGGTGCCCGCCCGGCGGGCCCGCAGACCGGCTCGCTCGCCGCTCAGCGATCCCGTCGCCGGAATAGATGCCGTCGGACCGGAGGACTCGATCACCGTCACTGCACCCGAACGCTCCAGCCGCGAGAGCGCGGGATAGAGGGAGCCGAAGGAGATGTTGGCGAACAGGCCGAGTTCGTCGCGCAGGCGCCGCCGGATTTCGTATCCGTGCATCTCCTGTTCGAACAAGAGCCCCAGGATGGCCAGATCGAGCACGTCAGGCCCCGATCCAGGTCGAGGAGGCGGTGGTCACCGGAGGCATGACGCACACGATACATCATTTCGATGTATCAGTCCGATACATCGAAATATGGGTTCTGACGGATCCGGATCGACCTCCCCTCACCCCTGGGTCAATTGGCGCGATCGAGGCGGTACCCTGGCGAGGTGAGCTTCAGACCGGGAGCACTCGATGGTCTGCAGACCTCCCCCACCGGGGGCCAGGTCGAGTATCTGCTCGCCCGGAACTCGGTCATCCGTGAGTTCCGCAAGGGGCGGTTGTCTCGCCTCGACGTGTGCGACGCCCACCCAGAACTCATCCGGGCCGCTACCAATCTGGGGCGACCGATCGGGGATCCCTGCCCGATCTGTGAAGCGTCCGAACTGGTCGAGGTGACGTTCGTGTTCGGGGTCAAGCTGCCACCCGGGGGCCTATGCGTGGCCACCCAGGCCGAGTTGACCCGCTACTGGCGGCGCAAGGAGCCGGTCGTCTGTTATGTCATCGAGGTCTGCAGCGACTGCCGGTGGAACCATCTGACCCGGATGTACCCCGCCGGGGCCGGAGTGGACGCCGTGGCCCGCAAGCCGATGCGGAGCCGCAAGAAGCGTTAGGTCCCAACTACTGATCGCCTCTGTACCCGGGCGAGCCAGCGCACTACGATGATTCCGAAGTAGTTCGTACTCCGCGGGGTCTCCCCGCCGATGCCGCCGGCAGCCCGAGGGCGCTGGACGGTCGATGAGGAGGAACCCATGTCCGACCAGAGTTCCGCGCCCAACACAGCGCCCATAACGGTCCCGATGATCCGCACGGCCAAAGTGCGCGACGGGCATGTCCCCCTAGTGATGGTCACTGCCTACGACGCACCGGGTGCCCGCATTGCCGATGCCGCCGGGGTCGACATGATCCTGGTAGGCGACTCGGTGGCCAACGTCGTCCTCGGCTACGAGGACACACTGCAGGTCACGATCGAGGACATGGCCCACCATGTGGCCGCCGTCGCTCGAGCCCGACCCAATGCACTGATCGTCGGCGACCTGCCGTGGATGAGTTATCACGTCGACGCGGCAGACACGGTGCGCAACGCCGCCGTGCTGATCCGGGCCGGCGCTCAGTGCGTCAAGCTCGAAGGTGGATCGGTCCGCGCCCCGATGGTGGAGGCACTCGTACGGGCCGAAATTCCGGTCATGGGCCACCTCGGGCTCACCCCGCAGTCGGTGAACACCATGGGGGGCTACCGGGTCCAGGCCCGTGATGATGACGCCGCCGCCGAGTTGATCGAAGGAGCCCAGACCCTGGTGAGCGCGGGAATATTTGCCACGGTGGTCGAGGTGGTGCCCGAGAAGGTGGGGGCTGCTCTCACCGAGGCACTCGAAGTGCCGACTATCGGTATTGGCGCCGGTCCGCACTGCGACGGTCAGGTCCTCGTCATGCACGATCTGCTCGGTGTCACGGCCCGTAGTGCCAAGTTCGTCCGGCGCTACGCCGAGCTGGCTGATGTTGCCACTGAGGCAGTGGCGGCCTTCGCTGCCGACGTCCGGTCGGGGGCCTACCCGGCCGACCGGGAGGTCTACCACTGACCTTCGGCTAGAGTGCTCTGGCTGTTCCGACCACCAGCATCACTACCAGGTGGTCGTTGTCAATGTTCCGACCTGCCCCACGCCGTGGGGCTCGGGTGCAGAGCACCCGATCCAGAGGGAGGTGAGCCGTACATGCGGCCATACGAAACCATGGTTATTTTCGATACCGGAGCCGATGAGGCTGCGGTCAACGGGGTCCTTGACCGGGCCCTGGCTGCGCTCAAGGCCAAGGGAGGAAACCCCGGCCGCGTCGAGCGCTGGGGTCGCCGGACCTTCGCCTACGAGCTCCAGCACAAGCGCGAGGGCTACTACGTAGTCATCGAGTTGAACTCCGAGCCGCCAGCCGTAGCGGACATGGAGCGGGTGTTCGTGCTGGCCGACGAGGTACTGCGCCACAAGGTCATCCGGCTTCCTGACAAGGTCGCTGGCCGCCGAGCCGCAGCTGCAGCGGCAACCACCAAGGAGGGCTGACCGTGACAGGCAACGCAGTCACATTGGTGGGGAACATCACTCGCGACCCCGAGCTCCGGTTCACGAACACCGGACAGGCCACGGCCAGCTTCGGCCTGGCCGTAAACCGCCGCTGGCAGAACCGCCAGACCCAGGAGTGGGAGGAGGCAACCTCCTTCTTCGACGTGGTGTGCTGGCGTGAGATGGCTGAGAACGCGGCGGAAAGCCTCACTCGCGGTTCTCGGGTGATCGTCACCGGTCGCCTGGAGCAGCGCAGTTGGGAAACCCCGGACGGCGACAAGCGGTCCAAGGTCGAGGTAGTCGCTGACGAAGTCGGCCCCAGCATCCGCTGGGCAACCGCCCAGGTCACGAAGAACGAGCGCCAGAGCCCCGGCGGCGGCGGTGGCGGCGGCGGTGGCGGTGGCGGCGGCGCACGAAACGGTCCGCCTAGTGGTGGCGGCGGACAATCAAGCGGTGGCGGCGCACCTGCCGACACCGGGTACGGACACAGCGAGGAGCCTTTCTAATCATGGCCAGGAACAACGATCGTGGAGGAGCCACCGTCCGGCGCGCTCCCAAGGACACCGGACGTCGGATCAAGAAGAAGCCGTGTGCGCTCTGCAAGGACAGGGTGGAGTGGGTTGACTACAAGGACGTTGCCCTGCTGCGCAAGTACATGAGCGACCGAGGCAAGATCCGGGCTCGTCGGGTGTCAGGCAACTGCACCCAGCACCAGCGCGACATCGCCATCGCCATCAAAACAGCGCGTGAACTCGTGCTGCTGCCCTACACGCAGCGGACGACGACCGAGCGTCCCGGCGGCCGTGGCGGCCGTGGCGGCGGCGGTGGATTCGGTGGCGGTGGTCGACGAGGCCGTGACGAAGAGCGGACCCTCGGTGAGGAGGGCGCATCGACGGCCATTCCCGACGGTACGCCCCCGCTCGATGGCAGCGCCGATGTGGTTGTCGAGGTTGTCGAGGTTGTCGAGGTTGTCGAGGTTGATGTGGTGGAACTCGACAACGGTGATGAACTGGTCGTCGTCGAGGCTGTCGAAGTCGTCGAAGTCGTCGAAGTCGACGACGCAGCTGAGGCAGGTGGGGAGTGATGAAGGTCCTTCTCCGCACTGACGTGGACGGGGTTGGCAAGCGCGGGGACATCATCGATGTCGCCGGTGGGTTCGCCCGTAACCACTTGCTGCCAGCAGGCAAGGCGATCATCGCCTCTGACGGCGTCGAAGCCCAGGCTGCTTCTATGCGCAAGTCGCGTGACCTCCGTGACGCTCGGGACCGTGAAGGCTCCGAGACGGTCGCCAAGACCCTGGTAGGCAAGACCATTACCATCCCGGCACGGGCGTCCAACGAGCGACTGTTCGGCTCTGTCGGCACCGCGGACATCGTCCGGGCCGTCGAAGACCAGTACGGGGCGATCATCGACCGCAACGACCTGGTGCTCGCCGAAGCCATCAAGACGGTGGGCGGGCACAACGTGCGCGTCGAACTGGTCGGCGGAGTTGTCTTCGAGCTGACCGTCGACGTGGTCGCCGAAGACTAAGCCGGACCGATCACCGGGGGTTCCCCTGATCGGATGATGACAGTATCTGCGAACGCCCTGGTACCGATTTGGTGTCGGGGCGTTCGTCTGTCCGGGGCGCTGTGGCTGTGCCCCCTGTTCCGTCCTGAGCCCTGGTCTGCCGGGCCACGACGACGACCGAGGTCAGATGTCACACCCTCGGTTCATCATGGAGAGATGATCGACGTCGACACAGGTGCACAGGGTTTTCCACAGGACCAAAGAAGGGTCGGGCAGGGGGTTTGTAGGTCGACAACGGTTGTCCACATTCCATCCACAGGCAACCACCATGCTGTCCCCAGGAATTACCAGGCTTTCCCCAAGAAGATGGTCTTACGTTCCACAGGCAACATGGGGGAAGGTTGAGACACGATGGTTCAGGCATTTGACGACACGACAACCCGACGACTGATCACCCCCCGATCGGGGGGCACGAACACGGTCGGACGGGTCCCTCCCCACAACCTCGAGGCAGAAGAGTCTGTCCTTGGCGCCATGCTGCTGTCTCGCGATGCGATCGCCGCGGCCATGGAGAACTGCAAGGCCGAAGACTTCTACAAGGCTTCGCACGGATACATCTTCGAGGCCATCACCTCGCTGTACGGACGGGGTGAGCCAGCCGACTGGGTCACCGTCACCGAGGAGCTCCGCCGTCGGGAGATGCTCGATTCGATCGGCGATACCTCGGTGTTCGTCACCCTCCAGGCCAACACACCGTCGATCGGCAACGCCGAGTACTACGCCAAGATCGTCGAAGAACTCGCGCTGCTCCGTCGACTGGTGGCGGTGGCCGGGGAGATCTCCGAACTCGGATATAGCGTGCCCGAGGATGTCTCGGTGGTGCTGGATCGAGCCGAGAGCCTTGTCTTCGATGTAGCCGAACGACGGGTGGTCGACTCCATGACGCCGCTCGAGGACCTGCTCGGGGCCACCTTGGACCACCTCGAGCAACTGTTCGGCCGTAGTGAGACCGTCACCGGACTGGCCACGGGGTACACCGATCTGGACGAGCAGCTCGCTGGCCTGCAGCCCTCCAACCTGGTCGTCGTAGGTGCCCGCCCCGCCATGGGAAAGACAGCCTTCGCCCTGGGCATGGTGGCCAACGCTGGAGTCAAGCTGAAGAAGCCAGTCCTGCTGTTCTCACTCGAAATGAGCCACATGGAGCTCACCCAGCGCCTCCTCAGTTCCGAGGCCCGGGTGGATGCCGGTCGCATGCGCACGGGCAAGTTGCGCGATGCGGACTGGCCCAAGATCGGTAATGCCATCAGCCGCATGAGCGAGGCACCCATCTACATCGATGACAACCCGAATCTGACCGTCATGGACATCCGGGCCAGGGCCCGCCGCCTCAAGAGCCGTGTCGGACTCAGCCTGGTGGTCATCGACTACCTGCAGCTCATGACTGGGCGCCACGGATCGGAAAACCGTCAGGTCGAGGTGTCCGAGATCAGCAGAGGTCTCAAGATCCTGGCCCGTGAGCTCGAGGTGCCGGTGGTGGCGCTGTCGCAGCTATCGCGGTCGCTCGAGAGCCGCCCGGACAAGCGGCCGATGCTGGCCGACCTCCGTGAGTCGGGCTCGATCGAGCAAGATGCCGACGTCGTCCTCTTCCTTTACCGCGATGAGATCTACAACCCGGACGCCACGGAGACCCAGGGCACGGCTGAGGTGATCGTGGCCAAGCACCGCAACGGTCCGACCGGCACCACCCGGCTGGCCTTCATCGGCCACCACGCCCGGTTCGACAACATGGCCCGGGTCTAGTCACTGACAGCAAGTGTTGGCTACTCGCCGCTTCACAAGGTTCAGGCGTCGTAGCATGCCCAGCGGTGGATCTACATCCGACGAAACAGCCCGACCTCGACCTGGCCGCCACGTACCCGGCCGTGACCAGATCCAAGTCGGCTCCTCCCGAGATCAGTTGGTTCGGGGCACTGTGCGACGACGACTATGAGGTGCTTGCTGTACCCGACCCGCGTTTGGCGAGTTCGGTGGACCATTGCGCCGCAATCGTGGCCGAGGCCGAGGCCCAAGGGTTCGACAATGTGCTGCTCCCTTCGGGGTATGCCCTGGGCATCGACACCATGGCCTTTGCCGCGGCGGTGGCGAGGAGCACACAGCGGATCCGGCTCCTGGTGGCGGTGCGGGCCGGCGAGGTCTGGCCGCCCCAACTGGCTCGCCAGCTGGCCACACTCGACCAACTGCTCAACGGCCGCCTGACCGTCAACATCATCTCCAGCGATCTTCCTGGAGAGTCACTGGCTACCCAGCCCCGCTATCAACGCACCGTCGAGATGATGTCGGTACTGCGCGACCTGCTTGACGGCCGACCGACTGAGCTGTCCGGACACTTCTACGACCTGCGGCTGGACCCACCAAGGATAGCCACGGTGTCCGGTCGGTGTCCGCTGCTCTACGTCGGCGGGCTGTCCGATCCGGCACGTGAGATGGCCGCCCAGGCAGCTGACGTCTACTTGATGTGGCCCGACACCGAGGAGCGAGTGGCAGAGGTCGTTGCCGACATGTCAGAGCGGGCGTCGGCCGAAGGGCGGACCCTGCGGTTCGGCTATCGGGTACACGTGGTCGTCCGTGAAACCGAGGAAGAAGCCCGGGCAGCTGCCCGGCACCTGGTATCCGCCCTCGACGACGAGGCGGGCGACCAGATCCGCCAACGATCACTCGACTCGGCGTCGTCCGGTGTGGCCCGCCAAGGCGAACTGCGCAGCGAGGCCGACGACGAGGGCTACGTGGAGCCGAACCTGTGGACGGGTATCGGCCGAGCCCGCTCGGGGTGCGGGGCTGCGATCGTGGGCGATCCGGCCCAAGTGGCCGCCAAGCTAGAGCGCTATCGCTCGTTGGGAATGGACTCCTTCATCCTGTCGGGCTACCCCCACCTCGACGAGTGCGAGCGGTTCGGCCGGCTCGTCCTGCCGCTGCTCGATCACGGTCCGCTCAATACCGAGCCGCCTGGGACTATGCCACTCAGCCCCTGAGCACCTCGGCAACGTCCACCGACCGTTGTTCGGCGATGGAGCGCTGAGCTGCCACTCCCAGTGCGACACTGAGCAGACCGTCCCGAGCGGTCACCGCTGCCGGCCCTCCGGCCCGGACCGCCTGCAGCAAGGCGAGGTGCTCTAGGTAGCTGGAGCCGTGGTGATATCCCTCGTGGGCGACACGCCGATCGGTCACCACCGTCTCTACCACCCCGGTTCCTCCGCTACTACGCCGCCCCGTTCGCACCAGGCCACTCGGGAGGAAGGCCTCGACCTTGCCTTCGTCTCCCACGACCGAGAGTTCTTCCTGGTTGACGCTACCCTCGGCGAACATGCACAGGTCGAGCGAGGCCCGCACGCCGTTGTCGTACTCCACCACGACCAAGGCGTTGTCGATGATGTCTGGCACCTCGCCCTTGTAGCGCTCGTCGAGGTGGTTCACGTCTTGGCCCCCGGAGGCGAGCACTCGGACCGGCTGCCCTCCGGCCAACAGGGTCATGAGGTCGAAGAAGTGGCAGCACTTCTCCACCAGGGTCCCGCCAGTGTTGTGGTTGAACCGGTTCCAGTCGTCGACCTTGGACAGGAACGGAAAGCGGTGCTCGCGCACGGCCACCATGCGCACCTGGCCCACCGCCCCCGACGCAACGGCATCGATCAGCGCGGCGACCGGCGGCATGTAGCGGTACTCCAGGCCGACCCAGACCAGACCGGATCTGTGTTCAGCCCGAACTACGACCTGGGCGCAGTCGGCGACCGTGGTGCACAGGGGCTTCTCCACCAGGACGGGAATCTCGGTATCCAAAATCTCGGCGAGCACGGCGGCGTGGGTCATGTTGGGGGTGGCGACCACGAGCACATCACAGAGACCAGAGGAGAGGAGGTCGGCGGTGGACTCAAAGATCAACGGAAGTGGTGCGCCGATTCGCCGCGACTCCGAGGCTGCCCGCTCCCGTGAGCGGGGATGCGGATCGGCCACGGCGGTCACGACGACTTCAGGCAGAGCATGCAGGTTACGGAGGTGTTCGAGTCCCATCATGCCGACTCCGATAATCCCGTAGCGCAGCGGCACTGGGAACTCGGTGGGCACGGCTACGAGCGTACCGGCCGGGACATCACCTGTGGCCTGCCATTACCAACTGATGAACCCCACGAGCTTCAGTGCTGATCGGGCAGGCGGCTACCGCCAGCACTGTCTCCACCTGGCCCCTCTCCCCAAGGGCGATTAGGGCCAGATTCCCATCGTCCTCGGCGGATCGTTCGCAGAATCAGAGTCAGCAGGCCCGGAAACCGGCCGTGGATTCGCAGAATCGGCTCCGACTGTCACCTCACGGCAGACCGGGACCATGCGAATCCGCCGCCTCAAGTTCCCGGGCAATCCTCCCAAGGGCAAGCTGACAAATCAGCAGATACGGAAATCCGAGGAATGGCACACCGAACGTCACCCGGCACCCCCCGGGGATGGCGTCGACGTGGTGACTGGTCGCCGGAATCCCGACAACAGACCAGGACCAGGATCGGCACTCTTCCAGTTGGGTGATTCGGAACGGCAACCAGACCCCGATGGCCGTCCGGACCCGCCCCGTGAGCCCTTCCGACAGGTCAGCATCGGCCGGTTCGACGGCAGTCACACTCGGTCCCCATCGAGTCCAGGTTCCGGTTGCGGTCAGTAACTCCCATGCGGAGCCTGGCGGAGCGGCAATGCACTTGCTCACCGTGAACCTCAACGTTGCGGCACCGGCACCGACACCGACACCCGCCGTCGGGCCCGAACTCTGATGTCACTCGACGCAGACGGCCGGACACGACTGAACGGGTGAATACGCACTTCGACTGGCTCACCCACCAGCAAGTGGGGGGCGCCGGCGCCGCGGATACCGGTGGCGGCCACCGTTCCGTCGTCCACGTCGATCAAGCGGGCCCCCCGGACCATCCATGGTGCATGTGACAGGGACCCTCGTAGTAGTTGGCCATGCCACCAGGAGTAGAGGGCATACCGCTCGACTAGAAAGTGTTGGAGTCCCGGTGCCGCCACTTGGGGCTCCACGTCGTCAGGTGCCACGATCAGCGCCGCCCGGGCGGAGTCCTTTCGGCGCACGCTGTTCCAGGCGATGTGTTCACACCCGCCTTCGGTGGTGACGCTCAGTCGGATCGCCGCGCGCCGGTAGGGAAGTCCGAACGCCACCCGGGCGGTGATGACAGCCAGCAACCGGTCAGCATCAAGGGTGGCGAACCACACGCCGGACTTTCCATCTGGACCCCGCACGTAGGTGCGCACGTTGACTTCGCCGAACGAGGCAACCCGAAGTGCCGAGGAGACCCCAGAGAGTACGCCCGGCAGGCGAAGGTCCGACATCTGGAAGGGAACGAGGCCGATCCAGGCGGAACCGTCGTAAGTCTCTGGAGAGAGACCGGGAGGGAGAAGCGCAGCGACCTGGCTCGGATCGACCGGCCAGTGGGCCCAGACGATATTGCTCCATTTCTGCTCCATGACGATCCGATTTGTTGAGATCGCTCCGGGTGGCTGAAGCAGCTTCATCGCAGATCAACTGGCTTCGGGGGTCCAATCGGACCGCCCGATGCCGTCGATGCCGTCGACACCGGCGCAAGAAGCTCCCGGCACGAAGCGCACCGGGCTGCCCATCCGGCGCCACCTGCGGCGAAGCTCGCGGCGCTCCCCTTCGTCATAGCCGCCCCACACCCCATCGTCCTGGTGGGTGGCCAAGGCGTACTGGAGGCAGACGAGACGCACCGGGCAACCGCGGCAGATGGCCTTGGCCTCGTCGATCCGTTCGACCGCCTCACCGGTCAACCCGATCGGGAAGAACACCGCCGGATCGACGTCACGACAAGCCGCCAACCGTCGCCACGCTCGGTCATCGAACTCGCCCGGGATCCAAACGATTCGTCCGACGTCATTGCCAGTGACGCTGGGTAGCGACTGCCCTGCTGGGCCAGCAATGGACGCATTCGGATTGAGGTGGCCTGACATTCTGACGCCTCGCTTTCCGCCGCCACGAACGGGGCGACAGCTTGCACCGGCACCCAGAAGGAGATCTGTGTGCCTGATTCCTTGACGTCTTCGACTCTAGGTGGAACTGATGCACGATCGTGCAGTAACCTATGCATCGTGCCCAAGAATGCTGTCACCCTCTCCACTCCCTCCACCCCCTTGAGCATTGGCGAGCTTTCGCGGCGGACTGGAGTCCCTGCTGCCACCCTTCGATCCTGGGAGTCCAGGCACGGGTTTCCGGTGCCGATGCGGCTCGACGCCGGCCACCGTCGCTACGACGGCCAGCACGTCGATCAGGTGACTGAGGTGGCTCGTCTTCGACGCTCGGGTCTTCCGTTGCGTGCGGCCATCAGCCAGGCGACGAGTGGGTCGATCCGACCGGCTACGTCTTTCTTCGCCGCACTTCGGTCAGCCGACCACGGGCTCCGGTCCTGTGTCCTCGGCAAGCGAGCTCTCGGCGCCGTCACTGCAGCAATCGAAGACGAGTGCCTGGCCCAGGCACGCCGCCCGGTGCTGATGGGAGCGTTCCAACACGCCCAGTACTACCGTCAGTCCGAGTCCCGATGGAGTGAACTCAACAGGACATCCGAGAGCACCGTTGTGTTTGCTGACTTCGAACACAGCCAGGACAGCGTTGCTCGCCCAAGAGAGGTGGCTCTTCCCGCCGACTCGCCTGTCCTGCGCGAGTGGGTCTTGGTCTGCGACGCGCCAGGGTTCTCGGCGTGCGTGGCCGGATGGGAGTTACCCGCTCCTCCAGGCACGGCCGAACGCGACCGGCGATTCGAAACGTTGTGGACCCTCAATCCGGAATCGGTGCGGGCAGCATCGGCTGTAGGCATCGCGCTTCTGCGTGCCACCGACCCCGAGTACGCAAACGGACTCGAGGCCTCACTGTCCGAGTCCGTCGGTGCTGCGTCCCCGGATCTTCAGCGGGCCACTTCGCTCTTCGCTCGATTCGTGGAGTATTCGCAGGATGCGGCCGGCCGTCAGGAACTGGCCTCGTGAGCGGTAGGACGCCGGTCGACCTTTCTCGGACCCGGCTCGACCAAATCCACATCGACCAACATGGGAGGCGTTAGTGCCTGATCGTGACCTGAACGGTGCAGTCGTAGCGGTGGTGGGAGCTGCAGGTGGTCTGGGTGCGCCAATCTCTGCGGTCCTGGCATCACGGGGAGCGCACGTCGTCTTCGCTGGCTTGCACCGCGCCTCGTTGGAACGAACTGCTGCGACGTCCGACGGCCTGATCGTCGAACTCGACGTTCGAGACCCACGAGCGGGCGACGTGCTGGTCGATGCCGTCATGGCACGGTACGGGCGTCTCGACGGCGTGGTGGACGCCGCCGGTGTGGTGGCGTTCGGCACTCTGACGGACACGCCGGACGAGGTCATCGAGGAGCTCTTCCTCACCAACGTCGTCGGGCCGATGTGGTTGGCAAAACGTGTTGCTCCACTGCTTGCCGAGTCGAAAGGCTTCCTTTTGATGATCAGCGCGGTGCTGGCCGAGCAGCCACTACCAGGCATGGCTGCCTACGGCGCCTCGAAGGCCGCACTCAGCTCGGCAGCCCGATCGGTGGCTCGCGAACTCCGGCGTCAGCGCATCACAGTGATCGACGCCCGCCCGCCGCATACAGAGACTGGCCTGGCCTACCGAGCGATCCATGGCTCACCGCCCCAGCTACCCGTCGGTCTCGACCCCGAACTAGTGGCCGAGCGCATCGTGCGGGCCATAGAAGCCGGCGAGTCCGAGGTGTCGTCGGATCAGTTCATCGAGCCCGCGTAGGGTGCGCCGCGGTCGACCGGAACTCATCTACGACGGTGACTGCGGGTTCTGCACGGCTTCGGCGAGTTGGCTGTCGCGTCGCTGGTCCGGCACCGATGCCCCCCGAGCGATCCCATGGCAAGAGCTGTCGGCTGATCGGATAGACCAGCTCCAATTGAGCCCGAGCGACCTGGCTGGCTCGGCGTGGTGGGCCGACGGCGACTGTGTCGAGGGAGGATCTCGGGCTATCGCCCATGGGCTAAGTGCATCGCATGGACACTGGGCCGTCGTCGGCCGGATCCTCCTCGTCCCGCCGATCTCCTGGGTAGCTCCATTGGGATACCGGGTGGTGGCCCGCTATCGGCATCTACTTCCTGGAGGGACCCCGGCCTGCAAGGCATGAACGCGCATGGTGCATCCGACTCGCTTCCCCTGCACCCGGCGGTGAACCCAGGAGCACAGGTAATGCGTGCACAATTTCCGTCAGATCCAATCGGTGGACAACGAGTTCTTGAGGCTCGTGCACTTCGTAAGCGTGGCCATCACCGAGTCTCGGCCCGCCCCGCAAGCGGGAGCACGGCGACGCGATCGTGGGTGGAGGAGGTGCGGATCAAGCGGACACACTACGATCCCAAGGCAGTCGTTCTCGCACGTTCCGGATGCACATTTGTAGTCCGGGGTAACGTGGGAGCGAAGGTTCCGTAGTCCGCTGAGATGACCACACCGGCGTACGCGGCGATCCAAAAAATCAATCCGAGATCCATGATCGCCGGAAGCAGAGGAGTCCACGTGAGCGAGCACGGCCCGCACATCGAAGTTCAGCCGCACGGACCCTACGAGGTGACCGGCGATCTCCCGATCCGACCCCGACGCGTCGTCCGTACCGAAGAGGGCGAAGCCATCGCCTGGACATTCGACGACGAGATCGAACACACGGAGACCTACTTGCTATGCCGCTGCGGCGAGTCGCAGAACAAGCCGTTCTGTGACGGATCTCACGGGTTCGTGCTGTTCGAGGGCACCGAGACCGCACCCTCGTCGACCTTCGATGAACGGGCCGAACGTCACGAGGGACCAGGAGTAACCGTGTCGGTGGACCCCCAGATGTGCCACCACTCACGGTTCTGCAAGTACGAGCTGACCAACTACTTCGAGACGATCCCGAAGACGGCGGACATCGAGCAACTGTCGATGCTGGTGGGCATGGTCGAGCGTTGCCCGTCGGGAGCGCTCGCCATCGAGGTCCATGGCTCACCGGTCGAGCCGTCGATGCCGATGCAGGTGTCACCTATCGGAGACGGCCCGCTGATGATCACCGGAGGGGTGTCCATCACCCGGGCCGACGATGCGCCGATGGAGACGCGCAACCGGGTGGCACTTTGCCGCTGTGGGGCATCGGCCAATAAGCCGTTGTGCGACGGGTCCCACCTGAACACCGGATTCCAGGCTTAGACCGATGCCGATCGAGAACGTCGACGACCTCAGGGACCACCTCCAGACGGCGATCATCGTCGAAATTCTGGTATTCCCTCCGTACCTGTACGCCATGTATTCGCTGGCCGATCAGGCCAGTGATGCCGCCAAGTTGATCAAGAGCATCGCCGCTGAAGAGATGCTGCACGCCACACTGCTGGCCAACATCCTGCTGGGCATTGGCGGTGAGCCCCGCTTCTACGACCCCGAGGTCATCCCGTCGTACCCGACGCCCCTTCTCCACCACAAGCCTGAGTTGATCCTCACCCTCGAGCCGTACTCTCGAGCGCTGGTCGAGCGAGCATTCCTGGCCATCGAACGTCCAGGCAAGCCCGGTGCACCCGCACAGGTCGATGAGTTCGAGTCGCTGGGTCAGTTCTACAGCGGGCTACACGAGGCCACAGTGGCTGTGGCCGCCAACGAGGACATCTTCGCCAACCCTCAGGTCGAGCGGCAGCTACACGATCCACATGGCTACCTGGTCCCCCGCTTTGACTCCGCCTCCTCAGGAGGCCTGGTCATGGTCGACAGCATGGCCGGTGCCGATGCCGTCTTCGACATCGTGCTCCACCAGGGTGAAGGGCTGTCGTCCGACCGATACGCCGACCCGGATCATGCCGAGCTCACCCACTACGCCAAGTTCCAGCTGCTCGACCATGAGGAGACCGGACGCAGCGGGGTGCTCCCGGTGGTGTTCAACCCCACCCTCGAGACCCTGCCGTCCGACGTCCAGCCGGTGGCCGAGTTCACCAACGCCGTCTACAGCTATCTGTACGTCATCATGGACCGGATCTTCGCCCCCCATACCGAGGACCGTCACCATCAGTTGGGCCTCCTCTATGGGGCGATGATCGCCCTACTGGGCCCGCTGGCGCGCTACTTGATGACGATGCCGGTGGACGACACCCATGTGGCCGGGCCGCCATTCCAGTACTACCGGTTCGCCGATCCGGCCAACGCCGAAGCCGAGCTTCGCAAGTTGGCTACTCCGCTGTTCGGCGACCACCCCAAGCTCCAGCCCGTACTGCGCCAGCTCGACCGTCTGCCCAAGTAGGTCGAAGCGGGTCCTGGCTGGATCTGGTTGCGGGGGCGACGACAACTAGCCGTCACACCCGGTCTTCCACCGCATCTGGAGGTTTCAAACTCCTCCGACGGCTGTGCTCGAAGTACCGAGGGCGATGGTGCGGGAGGTGCGGACGGTGCTCGGGATGGAAGTGGGTGTCCAGCGACTTGGCATACGGCCACACCGCTTCGGACGGATCATCCACCCGGGGCTCGGATTCACCCCGCAACCTCGGCCCGATCCGGCTGATGACCAAGAAGGCGATCAGCCCGGTGATGAACATCTCCTCCAAGGGGAACCCAAGAGTGGCCAAGGTCAGCTCTGCCGAACAGAAGATGGCGAATCCCGAAGTGATCACGTTGGCCACGTAGGTAGTAGCGCTCTCGGTGGACGGCTCGTGCCACGCCTTGAACACGGTGGGGGTGGCAGAGGCCAGTTGAGCACCGATGAAGGCCCACAGGCCGAAGACCGGATTGCGGCTGAAGAGCCACAGCAGTACACCGACGACAGCGATACTGGCGCAGAGCCAGTCGAGGGGGTGCATCTTCCATGGCGGCCGGTTGCTTACCAGGGCGACCACAACGACCAGCAGTGGTCCGGCTCCGGCACTGAACGTGATCAGGGACTCGATGCCAACACCCTGCTGCAGCTCGGTGGCGAAGGCCAGGAAGGGAACGACAGCCCAGATGGTCCAGGACACCAGATCGGGCTCGGCCTGACCACGCCAGGTCTGACGGGCATAGATGATGGCCCCGAACGCATCGATGGCGAGAGCGATCAGGACGAAGTACGGATTGATCATGTCGAGTTCGTCACCCCTCTGGACGCTCAGGGAAAGCCAACATGCACTAGGAGAATACGGTGAGTTCCTGCGCAGTGCGGCCATCTAGCGTCTTGGTACGCTTGCACCACATCCGATCCCCGGGGGGGACTATGGCCGGACTCAACTTCGCCGACATCTTCGAAACGGTGGTCGACACGGTGCCAGATGCGCCGGCACTGGTGGTCCGGTCGACCTCTGACGATGAGGTTAGGTTCTCGTTCGCCCAGCTCGATGCACGGGTGAACCGTCTGGCTCATGTATTGGAGGACCTCGGGATCGAGCCCGGTGACCACGTTGGCTGCCACCTCTACGACGGCAATCAGTACATCGAAGTGACGCTGGCCGCCTTCAAGGTCCGTGCCGTGCCGGTCAATGTGAACTTCCGATACGTCGACGAGGAGTTGGCCTACCTGTTCGACACTGCTGATCTGAAGCTGGTGGTGACCGAACCCGAGTTGGCCGAACGGGCGGGCCGGGCGGCTGAGGCCCTGGCCTGGCCGTGCCCGGTGCTGGTGGCCGACGCCAGCTACGAGGCGCTGTTGGCCGATCAATCCTTGGAGCGGCCCATCATCGAGGGCCGAGGGCCCGACGATCTGTACGGGCTGTGGACCGGGGGAACGACGGGAATGCCCAAGGGAGTGATGTGGCGCCATGAGGACATCTACCTGTCGGTGGTGGGCGGAGCCGGCAGCCCGGCGCTCGGTATCGACCCGGTCGCCGACCTCGCAGGCGTAGCGGCCCGAGCTGGTGGTGTCTATCCGATCCCGGGAACGCTCACCCTGTGCCCGCTCATGCACGGCGGGGGATGGTGGATCGCTTTTTCCGCCATGCTCTCGGGCACGTACGCGGTAGTGATTCGAGACGTCGGGTTCGATCCCGACTTTGCCCTACGGGTGATTTCGGAGGAGCGGGCCAGCGTGGTCATGACCATCGGCGATGCCTATGCCCGCCCGATCATCGACCTCCTGGAGGTCCGGGGGACGGATGGCTACGACCTGTCGACGCTTGTCGCCTACGCCTCGGGCGGCGCCATCCTGTCGCCGTCTCTCAAGGCGTCGATCAACGAACTCCTGCCGCACGTGCTGGTGATGGATGGATTCGGCGCTTCCGAGACCGGAGGCCAGGGTCAGCTGGCAGGCCAGAGCGAAGACGGTGCGCCGACCTTTGTCATGGACGCCACCAACGTGGTGATCGCCGAGGACGGCACGGTGTGCACCCCCGGAGACGGCCGGATGGGGATGCTGGCCACTAGTGGGCACATTCCACTCGGGTACTACAAGGACGAGGCCAAGACGGCGGAGACCTTTCCGATGGTCGACGGGGTCCGCTATGCCATTCCCGGGGACCTGGCCCGCCACTTGGCCGATGGCACCATCGCCGTCTACGGACGAGGCTCGGTGTCGATCAACTCGGGTGGCGAGAAGATCTTCCCCGAAGAGGTGGAGAAGGCACTGAAGAGCCACCCGGCCGTCATCGACGCCATCGTGGTGGGAACCCCGAGTGAGCGATGGGGCTCCCAGGTGACGGCCGTGGTGCAGATCCGTGCCGGTACTGTTTCGGCACCGGACGCAGAAGAGCTGCGCGATCACTGTCGCATGCACCTCGCCGGCTACAAGATCCCTCGCAATGTCGTGTTCATCGACGTGGTCCGGCGTTCGCCATCGGGTAAGCCGGACTATCGCTGGGCCAAAGACGTGGCCACGGCCGCTCTCGATGGCTCCGTCATGACGGGGTAGGAGGGGCTGTCGGTTCGGTGGCCCTACCTCGTTGTTGGATCGGTGATGATGGAGCCATGTCCGACTATGTGCTTCCCCGGGTACCCGCGTCGGCTGGTGCGCTGCTCCATGACGGATCTGGACGGATCCTCATCCTCAAGCCGACCTACAAGTCGGGCTGGACAGTCCCTGGTGGCCAGATCGAGGAGGACGGCGAGTCGCCCTGGGAGGCGTGCCAGAGGGAAGTGATCGAGGAGACAGGACTGACGGTCGCGGCTGGTCGCCTGGTGTGTGTGGACTTTCTCCACCCCCGACCGAACCGGCCGGGAGGCATGCGGTTCCTCTTCGACTGTGGGGAAGTACCTGCGGCCGAGCGCGGCCGGGTAGTCCTGCAGGACGGAGAGATCGAAGACCACCGATGGGAAGCCCCCGAAGCGGCGCTCCAGATGTTGAGCGGACCGGTGGGCCGCAGGGTGGGTCGCGCACTGGGCACAACAGGAACGATCTACCTCGAGGACGGCCGGCCGGTCGAAGGAGTCGACCGCTGATGCCCGATACGACCTATACCCACGGCCACCACGACAGTGTCCTCCGCTCTCACCGCTGGCGCACCGCGGCCAACTCGGCCGCCTACCTGGTGCCGCACCTCGTTTCCGGCATCGACCTGCTCGATGTCGGTTGCGGCCCGGGCACCATCACCTGCGATCTGGCCCGGGCTGTAGCTCCGGGACGGGTGGTCGGGGTCGACGCCGCCGCAGGGGTGATCGAAGAGGCCAGGGAAGCGGCCGCCCGCGACGGCGTCACCGGCGTTACGTTCGAGGTGGCCGACCTGTTCGCCCTGCCCTTCGATGACGACACGTTCGACATCGTCCATGCCCACCAGGTGCTCCAGCACGTAGCCGACCCGGTGTCTGCCTTGGTCGAGATGCGCCGCGTCTGTCGGCCGGGGGGACTGGTGGCCGCCCGTGACTCTGACTACCCGGCGTTCACCTTCGCCCCGCCCAACAGCGACCTCGATCGGGCGCTGGTCGCGTATGGTGCATTGACCCGAATCAACCGGGCCCGCTGGGATGCAGGGCGGCTGCTGCTGGGGTGGGCCCACGAAGCCGGGTTCACCGAGGTGGCCCCGTCGGCTTCGGTGTGGTGTTTTGCCACTGAGGGCGACCGGGCCTGGTGGGGCGGGTTGTGGGCCGATCGGTTCACCCAGTCCACGCTGGCCGAGCAGTTGCTGACCCACGGGATTGCCACTCGTGAGGATCTGGAAGCCTTCGCCGAGGCCTGGCGTTCTTGGGCGGCGTCGCCCGACGGGTGGTTCGCGGCACTCCACGGGGAGATCTTGGCCACGGCCTGACCGGCCTGATCGGCCCGCACTCCGCCGGGCCTTATGGAGTGGCGAGACGCATCAGGTCGCGAGTCTCGGACCTTGGAGCGCAGCCAAGAACCGCTCAGGTGCCTCGACCATCGGATAGTGCCCGACCCCGTCAAGCAGGACGACCCGGGCATCAGGCCTGGCTTGGGCCAACCGCTCCGCCATAGCGGGCCCGGCGATGGGATCGTCGATCCCCCACACCACGGTGAGTGGCGATGGGTGATCGACCAGCGGCGGGGTGAACCGGTCCTGGTGTTGGCGGCGCTCTTCGATGTATCGGGCCAGCCGAGGGAGGAGGCGTTCGCCCTCCTCCTCCGAAATTAACTCCCAGGCGGCCTCGATCTCCTCTGCCGCCACATCAGCGGTGGGGCTGAAGGTGGCCACCAGGCCGGCGACCACCCCGGCGCGGCCCAGCACTCCCGGTTCGAGTCGCTCGTCAGGGAGTGCTTCGAGGAGCTTCTGTCCATCGGCGAGGTGCACCAGATCCATGAAGATGGTGCCGTTGGTGAGGGTCCGATCGGTCACCTCGACGTCCCAGGTGCCCTCGATCTGGCGGGCCAACAGCTCGCCCCCGACCGTGTCGCCGATGTCGTGGGTGAGCAGTCCGAACCGGTCGACTCTCAACTCTTCCAGCAGGGCCATGGCTAGGTCGGCTTGGTCGATCAGTCGGTAGGGACGGTCCGGTTTGGCTGACAGTCCGA
Organism: Acidimicrobiales bacterium; assembly: GCA_037141235.1. Lineage (GTDB taxonomy): Bacteria > Actinomycetota > Acidimicrobiia > Acidimicrobiales > RAAP-2 > Bog-756. Next base: position 34,563 of record JBAXCY010000003.1, read on the forward strand.
ATCCCAACATGTCGAAGAGGATCACCCGGCGGTCGACAGCGAGGGCGTCAACCACCTGGTGGAAGTCGAACGATGAGGTGGGGAAGCCGTGGAGCACCACGAGCGGGGGAGAGATCTCGCCACCCGAGCAGGGGATATCGACGGCGAAGATCCGCTGTCCGCACAACAGTCGATCATGTCCCCGGCGGCGCCAGGCCTCGACCAGTGAGCTCATCCCACCAGTCGACTGCGAAACAACTCGAGCACCTGATCGAGGGCCGCACGTGTGGGCGTGCCTGGACGATCGTCGAGGTCCTCGGTGAGGACCGAGTGGGCCGCCTTCCTGTGTCCGTGGGGGTTCCCGGGAGACGAGTCGAGCTCCACGCCTACAAAGCCGTCTCCCAGGAGGTCGCGCAAGGCGGCGAACCGCTCCGGAGGTGAGGCCTTGTCACCGGTAAAGCGAAGCCCGAGCACACACACCCCAGCGGCCACCCGCTCTCGCACCCGCTCGGCGTCGGCATCGCTGATCCCGAGCGCAGACCGGTGCGCCCCGTTGACGGGGAACGGCAACGACGGCTGACTCAGCACTGGGGCGACCACCACATCGTCGACCATCATGGCCAAGGCGAATCCACCGGTCAGGCACATCCCGACCGCCCCCACCCCAGGGCCACCGCAGCGTTCGTGCTCGGAGCGGGCCAGGGCCCGCAGCCAGGTGGTGATGGGGCTGGTCCTGCCTAGGGCCAGGATGGTGAACTCCTTGGACACGCATGCCTTGACCAGGGACTGGGCCATATAGGGCAGCGACGGATCCTTGCCGTCCTCCCCGAAGAGGTGGGGCATGACCGCCGTGCATCCGATATCGGCCACCATCCGGGCGAAGCGGGCCACGTTGGGGGTGATGCCAGGAATTTCGCTCATGACAATCACGGCCGGCCCCGAGCCGATCCGGTAGACGGTGCGGGTCGACCCCTCAGAAGTGAAACTCGAGCGTTCGAAGTCGTCCAGGGCATCGGTCATGGGACGACGCTATCCCCGCCCACACTGTTCGTGCAGGGTGTGGCGTTCAGCCGAGTCGATCCGAGTCGAGCCGAGTCGATCCGAGCCGACCCGAGCCGACCCGAGCCGATCCGAGCCGACCCGAGTCGATCCGAGCCGAGCCGGCCTCGGTCACGCCATCGCCACGGTGGCCACGACGGGTCGATGGTCAGACCCTGATGCCGCGGCCACCCAAGCATCGACGACCTGAACTACTGGCGTGGCCAGGATGTGGTCGAGCTGGCTGTGAGGGCGCTGTGAGGGCCACGTCCTTCCGATGACGACCCGCCGCCAACCAGAGAAGAACGACGAGGCTGGCGGTCCCCACATGTTCATGTCGCCGGCCAGGACGGCTGCCTGGTCGATAGGCGGGAGGAGGCGGGCCAGACGCCGGTAGTGGGTCGGGGACAGGTGGGTGATGTGGGACATGTGGGTCCCGTGGACGATCAGCGGGCGTCCACCAAGGTCGACGGTGAAGCGGACCACGGCTCGGCTGGCCGGATCACGTCGGAGTTTGCCCAAGGCGATCACCTGCGAATCGCGCCAGGCCACCCGGGACAGGACGGCCACACCCCATCGCCCGTGTTCGGCTATCTGATGGCGGCCGCCGGGCGGCACCTTCCAACGTTCGCCGTCCAACTGGAGGCCCTTGCGGACCTGACCGAAGGCGGGAGCCCAACGAGATGTATCGGTAGAAGTGGGCTCGTAGAGGCTGGCCCTAGCGAGGTGCGCTTCGGCCACCACTTGATAGCCGAGTTCCTTGGCGATGGCGGCCGCTGTGCTCGGGGTCCCATCGTCGGGGGTCCAGGACTCCTGCAATACGAGGACGTCGGCATCGAGCGCCTCGCACTCACCGAGGACGTTGTAGGGACGACCCCAGCCGTCGACACCCATATGGACGTTGAAACTGGCGATACGCAACGAGGTTGAGGGCGTGTCGGCCCGACGTTCACCCGGAGCCGCACCGGTAGAGCTCAACGGGTTCGCGGCGTCAGAGGGCGGCGGCTCGAGCCCGTAGCTCCGCCCTGAAGTCGGGGTGGGCGATTTCTGCCAAGGCGTTCGCACGTTCGCGGACCGTACACCCCGAGAGGTCGGCCGATCCGTATTCGGTGATGATGACTCCGGTGTGATGTCGAGGAGTCGACACGATCGAACCTTCGGGCAGTACCGGCACGATCCGCGACCGGACCTCGCCCTCGACGACGGCAGTCGAGTGCAGGCAGATCAACGACTGGTCGTCGAGTTCCATTCCTGCGCCGGCCACGAAGTCCTCGTGGCCGCCCACCCCCGAGATCTGGCGACCACCTATGTTGTCGGCCACCACCTGACCGTAGAGATCGACACAGAGGGCCCCGTTGATGGAGACGAAGGCGTGGTTGCGCGAGATGACTGACGGGTCGTTCACGACCTGGACAGGCACGAAGGCCACGTCCTCGTTGCCATCGAGCCAGGCATAGAGCTCGGCGGATCCCAGGGCGAAGGTGGTAATCGACACCCCGTTGAACAGGTGCTTGGCATCGTTGGTGATCTTGCCGGCCTGATGGAGCAGCATGATCCCGTCGGTGAACATTTCCGAGTGGATGCCGTAACCGCCGCCCCTACCCTCGGCCAGCTTGGTGGCCACGATGTTCGGTACGGCACCGATTCCGATCTGAAGCGTGACGCCGTCGGTAATGAAGGACTGGGCCAACTCGGCGATGGCCATATCTACCTCGTCGATGGGACCGGCGGGAAGGGTGAACGGGGTGGCGTCAGTCTCGATCAGCACATCTACGATGTCCAGCGGAATGGTGTTGGTGAAATCGGGGGGCAGCGAGTGCGTACGAGGCAGGTTCGCGTTGACCTCCACCACCAGGAGTCGGTCGGGGTCCTGTCCGGCTAGGACCAACTCGTCGTAGGTGGCACCTAGGTGGAGGGAGAGGTTGATCATGCCGTTCTCAGGAGGCGCGGCCAGGACGGTCATGACCCGCGGGTTATAGCGGCGGAGAATGGGCGCGAACTGGCGGAACCCACCAGGCACCAGTTCGATGTTGGCCCCGGTCGCATCGAGGAGCCGCTCGGCCGGTCCGAAGAACCCGCACCGGTAGTTGACGTTGGGGTGGGTGAACACCGGGTAGTAGTTGAGCAGCAGTGCACCGCCGAACGTCAGGTGCTCCCAGTCGTTCCGGCCGCCGAGTGCGGTCAAGAACGCGTCCGGGTTGGCCGGCCCCAGGCCGAAGCCGACCGCATCGGTGGTGCTGATCAGCCCAGCGGCCTCTTCGGGGGTGCACATCCTCGGTGTCATGGCTTCAGTTTGCCAGCAGACACCCGGGTGCAGAGGGCACTAGGCAACATCTGTTGCCGTCTACGGATCGTAGGGAGCACCGGTGGTGACGCCACCACCCCTCGGCGGGTGGGAGCATGACAGCGTGAAGTTCGATACGCAGCTAGCCGGTCTCGAGGACGCTCCTTCCCACGCACGTCGCCTGGAGGCGATCGGAGTGGATGGTGCCTTCACCTTCGAAGGGCCCCACGATGTGTTTACCCCGCTGATCCTGGCGGCCACAGCGTCGACCTCGCTGGAGTTGGCCACCAACGTGGCCATCGCCTTCCCCCGCAACCCGGTGCAACTGGCCCATCAGGCCTGGGACCTCCAGTTCCTGTCGCAAGGACGGTTCACTCTGGGTCTGGGCAGCCAAGTCCGGGCCCAGGTCGAAAAGCGGTACGGAGCCGAGTTCGATCGCCCGATCGCGCGGATGCGGGCGATGGTGGGTGCACTCCGGGCCATCTTCGCCAGTTGGGAGACCGGCGACCGCTTGGACTTCCGATCCGAGTTCACCTCGCATACCTTGATGCCACCGCTCTTCAACCCGGGGCCGCACCCCCACGGTCTGCCACCCATCGCCCTCGGTGGGCTCGGGCCCCAGATGGTGTCCCTAGCCGCCGAGGTGGCCGACGGGCTCTTGGTGATGCCGTTCAACACGGCTACCCACTTCCGGACCCGGACCCTGCCGGCGGTGGAGGAAGGACTGGCCAAGGCGGGGCGGACCCGATCGGACCTCACCGTCACCGGAGAGGTGATCGTGTGCTGTGGACGAGACGAAGCCGAGCTCGACATGGCCCGACTGGCCGGCCGGTGGCTGCTCTCCTTTTACGCCTCGACCCCGGCCTACCGCCCAGTGCTCGAAGCGGAAGGATGGGAAGAGCTCCAGCCCGAGCTCAACGCCCTGACAAAATCGGGTCGGTGGGACGAGATGCCCTCGCGCATCGACGACACCATGCTGGCCACATTGGCGGCGGTGGGGTCACCGTCCGAAGTGGCCGCCAACATCGTTGACCGCTTCGGCGGCCAAGTGGATCGGGTCGGTTTCTACACGCCGTACTTGGTGGCCGACGACACCCTGGGTGAGCTGGTGGACCAGCTCCGTCATGCCGACAGACCCGCCACAGAGGAGAAGCCATGAGCGACCAACCAGCACCCCACTACGACGAGTTCTCGCTGTTCCACGAAAACGCCGGTGAAGTGGGAATCCCTCTCCACGCTCCGCCGGTGGTGGAGCGCGCCTTCGTCCAGGTGACCGCCGGCCGGCAGGTGAGCGCCCTGGTCTGGGGGCAGTCAGTGCCTGAACTGGTATTCCTCCACGGTGGCGGGCAGAACGCCCACACCTGGGACACCGTGGCTCTGGCCCTGGATCGACCGCTACTGGCCATCGACCTTCCTGGCCACGGCCACTCGGACTGGCCCGAGGACTCGCCGTGGTTGCATCCAGGAGACATGGCCGACGACGTGGCCGAGGTCATCGACCAGCTGGCCCCCGAGGCCGGTGTGGTCGTCGGGATGTCCCTCGGGGGCGCCACGGCTATCGCCCTGGCCGAACGCCACCCCCGTCTGGTGCGCAAGCTGCTGCTGGTCGACATCACGCCGGGCGTCAACAGCGATAAGACCTCGGATATCGCCGCCTTCCTGTCCGGACCCGAGACCTTTGCGTCGTTCGACGAGATCCTAGAGCGCACCATCCAGTTCAATCCGACCCGGTCGGAGTCGTCGCTGCGTCGGGGAGTCCTGCACAACACGGTCCAGCGTGCCGATGGCACCTGGACATGGCGCCATCAGTTGGGGCGCCCCCCGGTCGATACCGGCCTCCACGTCGAGCGAGTGGACTTCCTCTCCCAGTGGGACGCACTGGCGGCCATCGCCGTCCCGGTGCTCTTGGTGCGAGGCAGCCGATCCCCAGTGGTGGACGACGACGACGTGGCCGAGTTCCGCCGCCGCCGCCCGGACGACTCGGTGGTGGTGGTCGAAGACGCCGGACACAGCATCCAGGGTGATCAGCCGCTCGAGTTAGCTCGGATCATCGAGGAGTTCTCCACGGAGGACTGAGATTGTTGCGGTGGATCCCCCCCCCGGTGAATTCATACCGGGCATCCCTGATGTTCGCACCTAGTTAATCTCCCGTTCATCTTTCGTTCAACTCATGTGGTTACCGTCCTAATCACGTGACGAGGTGGCTCCCTAGGAGCCCTCGCACGGTGCGGATACTTTCGACCACGGAGGACAGGGCAGCGATGACCGATTCGATCACCACGACCACCACGCGGACTCGCCGGACGGCGGCACTCGCCGCCCTCGGGCTGACAGCAGCAGCACTGTTGAGTGCCTGCAGTTCATCGTCCGCTCCGGCTACTACGACCACCACGGTCCCCGGTGGGGTGCTGAGCACGGGCAATGCCGCGTACCTCGCCGCTGACCTGAAGGCGCCCGCCGGCACCTTGAACGCATCGGGCTCGACCTTCGTGCAGCCGTTCTTCTCCACCGCCTTCTACACCTACACCGGCAAGAACCAGGGCCTGCAGGTCAACTACCAGGGGGTAGGCAGCGGCTCGGGCATTACTGCCTTCGAGGCCGGAACCGTGGCCTTTGCCGCATCGGACGTACCCATGGGCACTGCCGATCTGGCCAAGGTGCCAGCCGCATCTGGGCCGGTCGTGCAGATCCCGGACATCCTCGGTGGGGTGGCTGTGGCCTACAACCTTCCCGGAGTGACAAAGCGGGTCAAGCTGGATGGACCCACGTTGGCCGGGATCTTTGACGGGTCCATCACCATGTGGAACGCATCGCAGATCACCGCTCTCAACCCCGGTGTCACCCTCCCGGCCCAGACCATCGTGCCCCAGGTCCGTGCCGACAGCTCGGGAACCACCTACATCTTCACCGACTACCTGAAGGCCGCCAATCCGACGGCCTGGGCCCTCGGCACGTCGAAGACGGTGGCCTGGCCTGCTGCTGCAGTGCAGTCGCCCAAGAACTCGGGTGTGGCCGCGTCGATCCAGTCGACCCCGTACTCGATCGGCTACATCGAGTTGTCCTACGCCATCAAGAACAAGTTCTCGTACGCTGCAGTCAAGAACGCGGCGGGCAGCTTCGTGGTCCCCTCCCTCTCCACGGTGGCCGCCGATGCCAACCAGAAGACCACGGTGAGCGCCACGGACTTCTCCATCGTCAACCAGGCCGGAGCCACCAGCTACCCGATCTCGGGCTACAGCTGGGCCATCTTCCTGCAGAAGCAGGCCGACGCCACGACCGGTGCTCAGGTAGTGAAGGTCTTGGACTGGACCACACACACCGGCGGCGGCCAGGACCTGGCTGCCAGCCTCGGCTACGTGGCCCTGCCTCCGGCTGTGCAGAACCAGAACCGTACCCAGTTGCTCACCGTCACCGGCCCGACCGGTCAGATTCTCCTGACCAAGTAATCGACTCCAAGTGAACCGGTGACCGAGAGCGTGGATCTGAACCGGTGACGAACGACGGGATGGTGGGGCGATGACGATGGTCGATGCGCCCGCACCGGCACCTCCTGTCCTTCCGGTGACCCGCCAAGGTAGGCGAATGTCCCTGCCCGACAACGGGTATCGCACGATGTTGGCGGTTGCTGCCGTCATCGTGGGGGCCCTGGCGGTCTGGCTGGTCGTCGCCATCGTCATCCAGGCCCACCCGGCCTTCGTGACGCTGGGCTACTCATGGATCCTCCAAAAGACGTGGGATCCGTCGCACGGCAAGTACGGGCTCCTTCCCTTTATTCTCGGAACTCTCGAGTCCACAGCCATCGCCGTGGTGCTGGCTGTGCCGATCGGGCTGGGCACGGCCCTAGCTCTGGCCTATCTGGTGCCCCATCGGATCCGGCCTGTGCTGTCCACGGCAGTCGAACTCCTGGCTGCGGTGCCCAGTGTCGTCTATGGGCTGTGGGGTCTGGTCGTGCTGGCTCCGCTGTTCCGGACCACCGTGGAGCCGTTCCTGACCGCCGTGCTGGGGTGGACGGGGCTGTTCAACGGCCCCAACGGCGGGGTGGGCCTGCTGCTGGCCGGGGTCATCTTGTTCGTCATGATCCTCCCCACCATGGTGGCCATCTCCCGGGACGTCCTGGCCGTGGTGCCCAACGAGCAGTTGGAGGGGGCTATGGCGCTGGGGGCCACCCGCTGGCAGGTACTGCACAAAGTGGTAGTGCCCGGAGCGCGGACCGGCATCCTCGGTGCGTTCACCCTGGCCACGGGCCGCGCCCTCGGTGAGACGGTGGCCGTCGCCATGGTGATTGGAAACTCTCCATACATCGCCCACTCGCTCAAGTCCCCGGCAGCCACGCTCCCCTCGCTGATCGTCAACAACTTCGGCGAGTCCAGCGGTACCGAACTCGCCGCCCTGTTCGGCGCCGGGCTGGTCCTCCTGATCATCGGGATCTCGGTCAATTCGCTCGCCCGGTGGCTGGTGTGGTCCACCTCGGGTGGGAACTCGCAGGCAGGTCCCCGATGACCATCTTGGAGCTTCCCGTCGAACAGCCGGTCGATGCCACGATGGAACGGCGCAGGGCCATCCAGGTGGCCGCATCGTCCAGTCTCCGCCGGCGCAAGCTCAGCTCGGGCATCGCCCTCGGTGTCTGCTGGGCCTTTCTCGGCATTGCCATCATCCCGCTGATTGCCGTCTTGATCTATGTCACGGCCAAGGGGCTGCCGGCATGGAGCGTCGACTTCTTCACTCAGTCGACGACCCCCGAAGGGATCCCTGGCGGAGGTGTGTGGAACGCCATCGTCGGAACAGTCGAAATCACCCTGATCGCCGTGGCCGCCACGGTGCCGCTCGGCCTGATGTGCGGACTGTTCCTGGCTGAGTCGAACGGATGGATCGCCGCCACGCTGCGCTTCACTGCAGATGTGATGACCGGTGTCCCTTCCATCACCGTGGGAATCTTCGGCTACATCGCCATCGTCAAGAACTTCGGGGGCTACAGCGGACTAGCTGGCGCGTTCGCCATCGGATTCATCATGTTGCCGGTCATCACTCGGGCTGGAGAGACCGCCATCCGGGGCGTGCCGCAGTCATTGAACGAAGCGGCCCTGGCGCTCGGGGCCCGCCGGGCGACGATCGCACGTCGGGTAGTGGTACCCACGGCACTACCGGGAATCATCACCGGGGTCCTGCTGGCTGTGGCTCGGGGCTTAGGGGAGACTGCTCCGCTGCTGTTGACGATCTTCGGCAACCAGTACCTCCAGTGGAATCCGACCAAGCCGATGGAGGCTCTGCCCATCCTGATCTACAACGACAGCAGCCAGCCCTACGCCGATCTGGTCCAGGTGGCCTGGGGTGCGGCGCTGCTGTTGATGGTGGTCGTCCTCATCTTGAGTATCGGCAGCCGCCTGTTCGCGGCAAGACTGCAGAAGGAGCGTCGATGATCGAGGCTGAGGCAACCGGGGCAAGGGTGGAGGAAGGTGTGGCCGTGTACGGCGACGAGGTGGTCGTGGACCAGCCGGAACCCAAGGTGGTGATGACCCTGGCCGATGTGGCGGTGGCCTTCGGTGGCCGCACGGCGGTCCGCGACGTCACCTTCGATGTGCACGCGGGCGAAGTGACGGCGCTCATCGGTCCGTCGGGTTCGGGCAAGACGACCCTGCTTCGGGCGCTCAACCGGATGCACGACACGGTGCGCACGGCTGCAGTGACTGGAACGGTCCAGCTCGGCGACCTCGATGTCTATGCGCCCTCGACCGACCCCACGTTGCTGCGCAGCCGGGTGGGCATGGTCTTTCAGCGACCGAATCCGTTCCCCACCATGAGCATCTATGAGAACGCCGTGGCCGGGCTCAAATTCAACGGCGTCCGCAAGAAGTCCCTGCTCGACGAAGCCGCCGAATCGGCACTCGTTGGCGCCGCCCTGTGGGACAGTGTCAAGGACCGGATGAAGGCACACGCCAGCACACTGTCGGGTGGTGAGCAGCAGCGGTTGTGCATCGCACGGGCCTTGGCCGTCGAGCCCGAGGTGCTCCTCATGGACGAGCCGACCTCGGCACTCGACCCGATCGCCACCAAGCGGATCGAAGAGCTGGTGGTGGAACTCAAGGACCGGGTCACCATCATCATCGTGACCCACAACATGCAGCAGGCCATGCGGGTCTCCGACCGGTGTGCCTTCCTCCTCATGGGTGAGGACAAGGCGGGGGAGCTGATCGAGTTCGGACCGACAGCCACTCTGTTCAGCGAGCCGACTGACCCGCGGACTCTTGACTACGTGAACGGGCGCTTCGGCTGATCCGCTAGACCCGATTCTTCCTGGCGCAAGCCACAGTCAGGCGCTGATCGGCGCGTCCTGGGCGTTGTGTACTCGCCCACCAGTCGGTGGCGACACACCGGCATCTCCACCAGGGTCGATGCGGAATCCGATGCCGCGGACGGTGACGATATAGCGGGGCTCGGCTGGCTCGGGCTCCAACTTGGTGCGCAGCCGGTGAATGTGGGTGTCCAAGGTCCGCGTGTCGGCGAGGTCGGTGTCGGGCCACAGCAGTTCGATCAGCTCGCCGCGCGAGCGAACTCGTTGCACGGGGGTGAGCAGGGCGGCCAGCAGGTCGAACTCCTTGCGGGACAGATGTACCGGGGCTCCACTCAGGGTGACCTCTCGACGGACGTAGTCGACGGCTACCGCTCCGAAGACCGGTCCGCTGCGTGGGGCGACGGTGCTGACGGTCCCTGTCCGGCCGATGGGATCGGTGAGGCCACCATCGACCTGTGACGGATCAGGCTGGACCCGTCGCAGGATGGCGTTCATGCGGGCCACTAGCTCACGCAGACGAAACGGCTTGGTCACATATCCCGAGGCCCCGAGCTCCAGGCCGAGTACCACGTCGAGTTCGCTGTCGACGGCGCTCACCATGATGACGGGTACCGATGAGATGGCCCGGATCTTGCGACACACATCGATCCCGTTCATCCCCGGAAGGAGCATGTCGAGCAGGACGATATCGGGCTGCTGCTCGGTGATCAGGCGCAGTCCCTCGAAGCCGTCGATGGCCAGTGAGACGTCGAATCCCTCGCCGTCGAGGCCCGAAGCTAAGGCCTCGCGGTAGGACTCCTCGTCCTCGATGACGAGGACGGTGGTCCGCCTGTGCTCAGATCTGTCCAGACGCATAGTCACCGGCAACTCCCTCCGGGGAAACCCTACGGAGAGCAGGTGAACGGCGGACTGCCGGAGGGCTACCCCTCGGTGATCGTTTCGTGAACAATCCGGAACGGTTGAGGCCCCTGGTCGATTCCCTGGTCGATTCCCTGGCGCCAATGGATCAGAGTGCCTGCCCGATCACCAAGCCGAAGGCTGCAGCCCCCAGGCCGAGCACCAGGCTGCCCCCCACGTTGACGGCGGCTGCCCGCCACTGCCCACGACCAGCCTGGCTGACGGTGTCGAAGCTGAAGGTAGAGAACGTGGTGTAGGCCCCGAGTAGACCGGTCCCGGCGATGACCACCACTGTTGTCGGGATGCCGTGGTGGGCAGCGAGGCCGACGAGCACCCCGAGGGCGAACGACCCGGACACGTTGATGATCAGTGTCCCCCGGGGGAAGTCGCTCACGGTGTGCCGGCGCACCGCCAACTCCACCTCGTAGCGCAGCAGTGCACCGATGGAGCCGGCCACCATGAGGAGCACCGCAGTCACAGCCGACCCTCGTCCCCAGCCAGCAGATCGGGATCGGGGATGGAGGCACCGGTCAGTGAGGGATGGAGCCGTCCCCCAGCCAGGGTGATGCCGGCCAGGGCGGCACCGAGCCCGGCCACCAGGGACAGACCGAGGTACGCCGCCGCCACCCCGATATGGCCGTGCTGGATCCGACGGTCGATCTCCACTGCCAACGTGGAGAAGGTAGTGAAGCCGCCGCAGAAGCCTACGGCCACCAGCGGTCTCAGGTAGCGGTCGGTGGGCCACCGCTCGACCACCAAGGTCACGACCACACCGAGCAAGAACGACCCCAGCACGTTGACACTGAGGGTGGCCCACGGAAGCCCAGTCGGCGAGACGACAACGGCCCGTTCGATCACGTACCGGGCCAGCGTGCCCAGGGCACCGCCCCCGGCGATGGCCGCCATCGGCCCCGGACCGTGATGCGGGTAGCGGGTAGGGATCGGGTCGTGCTGGCCAGAGTTTCCGCTCTGTTCACCGGTTCCAGTCGACTCGGGCACCGTTGCGCTCCTTCCGGGGTGGCGACGAGTGCCGTCGGACGAGAAGTCTACGACAGCAGTTACGCCCACCCCCGGACTCTCAGACTCTCAGACCCGCGTAGTTGCCAGGTCCGCCACCACGGCACGAGTGGCCCAGTGGACTTGCCTAAAGTCGGAGTAACGGTCCTTGAGCACCGATGGACGACGACGAAGGCGAGCACGTATGAACGGGACCGAAGCTACGGACGACCGCTCGGCACCAGTGGATCTCTTGTCCACCGACGAGTGGGGCGAACTGGTGGGCCACTTCGAACGCCTGCGCCATCGCCACCTCCGTCAGTTCTTCGCCGATGATGCTGGCCGGGGGGTATCGATGGTCGCCACTGGTGGCGATCTCATCCTCGACTACTCGAAGCATCGGGTCGATGACCGAGCGCTGGCTTCATTGATGGACGTAGCCCGCCGGGCCGGGGTGGCCGAGCGACGCGATGCCATGTTCGATGGTGCGCGCAGCAACACGACCGAAGACCGGTCGGTCCTGCACGTTGCCCTGCGGATGCCTCGAACTGCCCGACTGGTGGTCGACGGTCGAGATGTCGTGGCCGATGTGCATGCCGTGCTCGACGCCATGGGCGCCGTGGCCACTCGTATCCGCTCGGGGGAGTGGACGGGGCACACCGGCCAGCGGATCCGATCGGTGGTCAACATCGGGATCGGCGGGTCGGATCTGGGCCCGGCCATGGCCCACCAGGCACTGGGGGACTACGCCGATCCGGACATCGACTGCCGGTTCGTGTCCAACGTCGACCCAGTCGACCTGTACGCCAAGACCCGTGACCTCGAGCCAGCCGAGACCCTGTTCGTCATCTGCTCCAAGACCTTCACCACCCAGGAGACCCTGACCAACGCCCGCGCGGCTCGCCAGTGGCTGCTCGAGGGCCTCGGCTGTGGTGACGAAGCGGTGGCCCGGCACTTCGTGGCCGTGTCGACCAACGAGGCCGGGGTCATCGACTTCGGGATCGATCCCGCCAACATGTTCGGGTTCTGGGACTGGGTCGGCGGTCGCTACTCATATGACTCCGCCATCGGGTTCTCCCTGATGGTGGCCATCGGCCCCGAGGCGTTCGCCGAGATGTTGGCCGGGTTCCATGCCGTTGACCGCCACTTTGCCGAGGCCCCGTTCGAGTCCAATCTTCCGGTGATACAAGGGATGCTGAACGTCTGGTATTCGAACCTGTTTGGAGCCGAGACCCACGCCGTCCTGCCCTACAGCCAGCGGCTGGCGCGGTTTCCGGCATACCTGCAGCAGCTCACCATGGAGTCCAACGGCAAGTCGGTACGCCGCGACGGTACGCCGGTCGAAGGGAGCACCGGGGAGATCTTCTGGGGCGAGCCGGGCACCAACGGCCAGCACGCCTTCTATCAACTGATCCACCAGGGGACACGCCTGGTCCCCGCTGACTTCATCGGGTTCGCCCACTCGACCCATGAGGACGGCGATCGTCAGGATTTGCTGATGGCCAACTGCTTCGCCCAGACCAAGGCCCTGGCCTTTGGCAAGACGGCCGAGGAAGTGGCGGCCGAGGGGACACCAGCCTCCGTCGTTCCCCACAAGGTGATGCCAGGAAACCATCCGACCTCCACCATCTTGGCCCCGAGGCTCACGCCGTCGGTTCTGGGCCAGTTGGTGGCGCTCTATGAGCACACCGTCTTCGTCGAGGGGGCGGTATGGGGGATCGACTCCTTCGACCAGTGGGGGGTGGAGTTGGGCAAAGTGATGGCTGGCCAGCTCGGTCCCGCCCTCACCGCCGAAGATGCTCCAGATCTGTCCGATCAGGACAGCTCGACGGCGGCACTGGTGCGCACCTACCGATCGATGCGGGGTCGGCCCGTCTGACCAGCCCAGTTGATCCGTTCAGGCGGAGGCCAGCGCTCCCCACAGGGCTCGATACGTCGGATACGTGATGCCGTCGGTGACGTAGCCGGCCTGTTCCAACTCGGCATGGAAGCGGGGGAGGTTGCGCCACGGCACACCCATGTCGACATGGTGGGCCAGATGCCAGCCAGTATTGAAGGGGACGAACCAGAACCGGGCGATCCAGCCTTGGTGGACATTGTGGGTGGTGACTCGACGGTCAGCGCTGGCCTCGAGCCCGCCGTGTTCGGCGATGGCCCGCAACCGGTTGATCACCCGCCACTGGGTCATCCACGGGAGCCACCACAGCAGGGGGTAGATCCACCAACGGCCGGTGGTGGCCCACAGGACAGCCCACAGAAGGAGTTGTACTCCGATGATCGAGCCGGACGTCCTACGGAACGCCGGCACCTTGAGCGATCGGAACAAGGGTACGAAGTTCTTCCACCCCGAGATCCCCACGGCGTCGCGGACCAGCCGGCGGGCCAGAGATCGCCGGTCACAGGGATAGCCGCCGTAGAAGGCGATGTCGGGCTCGTTCGGTCCGAACTCCTCCTTGTGATGGGCGAAGTGGCCCCGTCGGTACAAGCTGATGGGAGTCCACGTCGGGTAGGCGATCAGCCAGGTGCCGACCCAGTCGTTACTCTGCTTGTTGGTGAACAGCAGCTTGTGGGCGGCCTCGTGCATGAGGATGGCGAACCGGGAGTACATCGGGCCCATCAGTACGAAAGCGATCAGATAGGCCCACCAACGGTCGATCCACACAGAGCCGCCGATGAGGACGGCCACCCAGAACCACAACGAGGCCAGGGTGAAGGCATTGCGGCCATCAGCGATCCGCCGTAGATCGGATCGCAGGCCCGGCCGAGCCATGCCGTTGGCCAGCAGGCGCTCGGTGGGCAGGACCTCGGGGCGATCGGCCTGATCGGCCACCATGGTGGATGCCATACAGGGTATATTACAATATGGAATCAATCGAGGCAATTAAGTAATATCGATGCAGCTGACCGACCTGCCCCCGAGGGCCCCCCTGACTACTCCGGTACCTGGCCGTGGAGCAGCAGCCAGTGAGACACCGCTGACGGCCCGATCGGTCCTGGCCAGCGCCCTCCTGGGCGAGGATCCGCCCGAGTTGCCGGTGGCCCACTTGGTCCAACTGGCCGGCCTGTTCGGCATCAACGCCAACCGGGCCAGGGTCGCCCTCAGCCGGATGGTGGCCTCGGGCGAGGCGGCCTCGGACGGAGCGGGTCGCTACCGGCTTGCCGGTCCGCTGCTCGAGCGCCGGGCGCGCCAAGAACGCAGTCTGCAGGGTCGGACCCGGCCATGGGACGGTGGGTGGCGCATGGTGGTGGTGACCGCTGCGGCTAGCTCACCCGAGCACCGGGCCGCACGTCGACGCCGCCTCACCCAGGCCCGCTACGCCGAGCAGCGCGAAGGAGTATGGCTGCGCCCGGACAACCTCGACGTGCTGCTCACTCCTGGGGACGATCCGGACCTGTCTGCATTCATGGCAACGCCCAGTGGTGATCCAATCGCCATGGCCGCCTCCCTCTGGGACCTCGAGGGATGGGCGGCGCGTGCAACAGATCTGACTGGCCGGCTTGCGCACAACTCGACCCGCGGTCCGGACGACCTCGCCCCCGGGTTCGCCTTGTCGGCGGCGGTTCTGCGCCACTTCCAGTCCGATCCCCTCTTGCCCGTCGAACTGGTTCCTGCTGCGTGGCCGGGACCGGCTCTCCGCCAGACCTACCGAGCTTGGGACCAGGAGTACCGCAAAGTACTGGCCACCTGGGGCCGATCTGCACGCACGACATAGGATCCCGGACAAGGATCCGGATCCGCTGCTCGGTGTGGTGGACCGGGCCCATGCCGGGGGAGGCACCGTGTCGCAAGATGCAGCAGCAGGCCAAGTCGGAACAGGCCAGTTCGCCGGACGGGTGGCCGTCATCACCGGTGGGGCAAGGGGCCAGGGGCGCAGCCACGCAGTGGAGTTGGCTCGACAGGGCGCCGACATCGCCCTCGTCGACCGATGCGCCGATCTGGATACGGTCACCTACCCGCTGGCTACCAGTGCCGACTTGGCCGAGACGGTGCGCCTGGTAGAGGCCGAAGGAAAGCGATGTGTGGCCGTCGAGGCCGACGTGAGGGACCTCGACGCCATGATGGCCTTCGTCGACGGCGTGGTTGGCGAACTCGGCTCGGTCGACATCTTGATCGCCAACGCCGGTATCTCCACCCTCGGGTCGATCGTCGACATGGACGCCACGCAGTGGTCGGAGACGGTAGATGTGAACCTGACCGGAGTGTTCAACGCCATGCGGGCCACCGCTGCGCACATGAAGCGCAACCGGTGGGGCCGGATCATCGCTATCTCCTCGATGATGGGTCGGTCGGCCAACCCGCTCATCCCCGCCTACTGCGCCTCCAAGTGGGGGGTCATCGGCCTCACCAAGTCGGTGGCCCACGAGATGGCTTACTTCGGCGTGACGGCCAATGTCGTCGCTCCGGGCAACATCTCTACCGACATGATCCACAACGACATGTTGTACGGGCTGATGCGCCCCGACCTCGAATCGCCGACCAAAGAAGATGTGGCTGGTCCCATGGCATCTCTGCACGTGCAGCCGGTGCCGTGGCTGGAACCCGAAGAGGTCACCGCCGCCGTGGTGTTCCTCTGTTCGGAGGGGGCCCGCCACATCACCGGGTCGGTGATCGATGTGGACGCCGGAGCATCAGCTCGCTTCACGGCCTGACACGAAGAGTACTGACCGCGCCGCACTGACCCGGC
>JBAXCY010000004.1:0-46955 GCA_037141235.1 Acidimicrobiales bacterium
AATCGCAGGTTCGTGCCCCTCGAAATCGCAGGTTCGTGGTACCCTTCGTCGAATGATCGAACCTGGCGCACCGCTGCGCACCCGACGGACTTTGGCGATCGTTGTGGGAAGGATGTCGGACGACCCCGTCGTGCTCCTTGAAGGGCCACGCAGCGTCGGCAAGTCGACGCTACTCAAGGAAGTGACCGAATCGTCAGGTGGCCGCCTCATCGATCTCGACGACCCCGCGACCCGAGATGCGGTGATTGCCGACCCCTCGCGATTCATGGGCGGTGAACAGACGGTTTGCATCGACGAGTACCAGAAGGCCCCACTTGTTCTCGACGCGATCAAGGCAGAACTCAACAAGGCCACCCGACCTGGGAGATTCGTGCTCACCGGATCAACACGCCACGATGCACTCCCACCAGCCGCACAAGCACTTACCGGCCGACTCTCGCGGCTGACCATTTACCCGTTTTCCCAGGGCGAGCTGTCCAACGTGCGCGAGAACTTCCTGGACACCGCGTCGCGCACTCCGACAGCAGTCGTGACCGCGGAAGTTTCCACGACGACGCGAGACGACTACACAGCTCGGATCTGTCGCGGTGGCTTCCCGTTGGCACTCGCTGCATCGTCCGATCGCGCTCGGAAACGTTGGATCGACGAGTACGTGAGGCTCACCCTCGAACGCGATGTGCGCGAACTCAGCCGTCTCCGACAGGGCCACCTGCTCGGTACGTTGCTCGGTCGCCTAGCCGGCCAAACCGCTCAAGTGCTGAACATCGAGAAAGCTGCCCGCGATGTCGGCCTGGACCGGGTAACAACAGAAAGCTACGTCAGCCTTTTGGAGAAGGTCTTCCTACTCCACCGGCTTCCAGCCTGGGGCAAGACGCTCACTGCACGCTCAGCAGCGACACCGAAGGTCCACGTCCTCGACTCTGCGATCGCGGCCAGGTTGCTCCGCCTGACTCCGGAAAAGCTCTCGACGCTCGATGCAACCGCTCAAACAGAGTTCGGGCACTTGCTCGAAACGTTCGCCGTCGGCGAGCTACTGAAACAAGCGTCATGGAATGACGACATCGCAGGCGTCGGCCACTGGCGAACCCACGACGGCGACGAGGTCGACCTCGTCGTCGAACTCGACGACGGTGGCGTCGTCGGATTCGAGATCAAGACGGGTAGCCGCGTCCCAGGAGCCGAACTCAATCCGCTGCGAAAGCTCCGTGATGCCGTCGGCAAGAACTTCGTCGCCGGCTTCGCGCTCTACCTCGGCGAACGGTCCTACACCTTCGACGACCGCCTTCACGTCCTCCCGCTCGACCGATTGTGGAATTGTTACGGCAGTCGCTGACGAATTCGAAACCGGACTCCGAGACGCGAGATCCGGTCCGGAAAATCCCACCGAGCATCCCACCAATTTCTCGATACTGGTCGAACTGACTCGGACAGGCTGAACTGAAAACCCCGATATCCCGGGCTTCTCGGCACTCGTTGACACCGGCCGAACGGCTTGGAAGGCACTCTTAATCCGCAGGTTCCCGGTTCGAATCCGGGGGGGCGCACCAGTTCAGAGCATGTTTTGTGGATCAGGGCCTTCCCACAGGACTGCTACGTGACTTCGGTTCATCTCAAGCAAGGCTTGATGGTCGAAGTGCGTTTGTAGGTCTGGCAGCTCCGCTTAAACCTGGGACGCAAGGATAACGGGCCGCTGACCCAGATCACGAAAATGATCCGTGGGCAATGAGAGCGGGCTAGTTCCGGCAAGCGGGTGACTCGACTTGAGCACGCCAACTCAATACCCTCTACGCCAAGTTCGCGGCCAAGGGCGGCAGGGCGACGACGGACCCACTGGTGATCTGCTCGGCGAGCTCGAGGCCGGACATCACCGACTCCACAACAAGTTCGACCTCGAGGAGGACGGTGCCGTCCATGCCCTGGCGTTGCGCGTGCTGGTCCTGGCCGCCCGGGCGACGGAGGCGGTTCGGGAGGACAGGAACCGACCTGACGAGTGACCTGGGCTGATGCCCAATTCTTCCCCATTGGATCTCCGGTCGCCGGCGGTCAGCCTTCGGCGCCCGCCGGCGACCGTTACCAGTGCTCTGTCAGGAGGGGTCGGCATGCCTCACAGGTGAAGGGCCCAAGGGTTCCGAGAGGACCTTCTCTACGAAGATCTAGGAAACCTTCGTATTCGTCACGTCTTCACTGCAACGGAAGGGTCGGAGGTGCCTTGGGTGTTCTTGGCCGTGACGGTCCATGTGAAGCCGGTAATTATTCCACTCAAGGGAACGGCGGGGGGGGGGATGGCAGTGCACGTGGTAACAGGGGGTTTGGCCGAACAGCCACCGCCCGCGTTGCTGCTCACATCGTATTCAGTGATCGCACTGCTCCCTGAATCGGCGGGGGCGTTCCAGGAAAATTTGGCCTCTTCAATTAACCCCAGGTGCGGGTCTTTAACATCCGCCCTAACGAAAGACAGCGACGTGGGAACGCCGGGCGCTCCAGTCACTGCACCGGGGCTGCTGACCGACGACGACTGGTTGAACAGCACCACCCCAGTGACGCCAGCCACCACGACAATTGCCGCAACTCCGGCAATCGCCAATCGTTTCCGCTGTGAACCTGCGTAGGACGTGGCCATATTCGAACTCCCCGTTTTCACCTTATGAATGAATATCCTGTTGTCAACGTAACACAGATGGATCCATTTTTACGTTTGGAATGTGCGAACTGACTTGGAGCACCCCTGCCCGTAACTGCGGCGAGGAATGTGTCGAGGTTTGAGTCAGCGGATCGATTGGACGCCGTCAGTTATTGCCGGGCGTCAGATCATCATCCGAAGCGCGTTGCCGTCGAAGTGGTTGCTCAGTTGGCTGGTGTGTGGCTGAGATGTGCCCAGAGCCCGGCGTGACCCTGCATGTCCGTGGTCGTGTGGAGCCACAAGAGTCCGACGGGACCGAGCTGGCGCTTGAGCCGATCGACTTCTGCGCTCAGTTCCGACACTCGAGCAGGATCGTGTCCCCCGTGATGGGCGATGCCCAAGGCTCTGGTGGCGGCGATGAGTTCGCTGAGCGTCTGCGCCGCATCAGGACCATAGAGGGCGCTGAAATCGTCAAGTGCACGAGCAGTCCCGTGTCCCCCGGCCAGGATGTGCTCCTCGTGTGGTGTCGCACCCTCGAGTTCCAGGTCCTCTCGGACCCAGTACCGGCTGATTGGCACCCCGAGCGCGATAACCCCGAGCGCCACGGCCAGCGTCCCCATGCCGATGATCGTGGTGGCGAACGGCCCATGAACGCCTTGCTGGATGTGATTGAACGTTGCGTGGATAGCTGCGGCCACGGCGAATCCCAGGATGATCAAGGGGATACGGGTTCGCATCGGTCGTCGAGCGGCCAGGGCAAGGGCTGCTCCGATGATGGCCGAACAGCCGATGTGCATGAGATTGGTCGAGGTGGACCGAGCGAAAACGAGGGCAAGCGAGTTCAAGGGATCGGCATTGCGAACATCGATCCACGTCTCTCGAATTGCGAACCCCACCCCGCAGGCAGCACCCAGAAGGGCCCCGTCTACGAACCACCAGCACCTCTTCGACGCCGTGACCCAAAAGAGCGGCAGCGCCTTGACTGTTTCTTCGACCAGTGGAATCAACATGGTGACGGCAAGGGAGATGCCGACCTTGCTGATCAAGAAGTCGTTCGGCCGAAGCACCAGGTAGGTGGCGAACATGCCCCAAAGGACGTCGAGCACCAGGAGCGGTGCGAGGCGACGGAGGCTGCGGGCCAGCGCGGCCAGTGCCATCAGCACCAGTAGGGGAAGGCAAGTAGCAATGACGGCAACTTCGATACTCATCAGGGTCTCCTCCGCAGAAACCCGATGGAGTTTCTCTCTGCGTTTGCCAAATGCTACAGGTCTTCTGTCGTGGAGTGAGGCGTCTCGGATCTACCGCAGCGGTCTGACCTTGGAAGATCCGCCGTGAGAAGCGGCGCTGAACGAGCCCGCCCTGACCCAGGCGCCCTTGCGGCTGCCTCCAAGTGAGGCCATCTCCGTGGTGTCGTCGAAGCTCTTTCCGGACCTAGATGCCGTCGGCGAAGCTCGCTCCGGTCAGCCGGAAGTGCTGATGAACCGTCGGCCAACGCCATTTCGGCCTCTGCCCTCGCGTTCGCCAGCAAGGGTATCCGGCTTAGTGCAGTAGCCCCTCTTCGACGAAGAGAACCGGAACCTTCTGCGATGCACTCACCGGCGGACGTGACTACCCCATCACTACAACTCCCGGTCATGGCCCGCGAGTCACGATCAGTGCTTGGAACATCAGTGGAGGTCATGCCTACTCTTAGCGCCAGACCGATGCCGCTGATTAGCCGTTCACCATGGATCCGGCATCCGCCATCGTTGGCGAGGGGTTCAGCGTCCACCACTCGCTGAATGGAGTACCGGAACTCGTCCACCGCAGTACTTCCGCACCGTAGGCATGGGCTCGACACTCGACAGGATCCGACCGTCACGCATTTTCCGTCAGCTCAACGAATCGCAAACTCGCGCCAGTCGACCTGGTCTCGGCTCAAACCACCGTCGCCCTAGCGATTGATCAGAACTTCGCGTTCCCGTGCTTGGAGGAGGAGGAGGAGGAGAAGCTCGAGTTGCCGTTGTAGGTCGCCACAACGGACCACCCGTCCTGTGGCTTCGGATTCGCCTTCGTCGCGTTGGGGACTGTCATCCATCCAGCAGGCACGCTGCAGGATGCCACCTGAGCTACCAGCGTCTTGGTGTTGTTGCTGGCCGCAGGAAGTGCCGCTCCGGTGCAACGGATCGCCCCACCGCTGTTCAAGGGCGTGCCGGGGGCGTGGTACTGCGAGTTCACCGTGAACACCACCTTGCCGGCGACAAGCGGCGTGGCCGGTCCGTCAACCACGGTGGCGGTGAACGTGGTGGCAGCCCCACTGGTCGGGACGGCGCTGATGTCGATCTTCAACCGGGTAACACCCTCAGTGACCTCGAGAGTCGTTGACCCGGTACTCGTGGCGAAAGCGGCGTCACCCAAGTAGGTGGCCGTTGCCGTGTACAGGCTGGCTGCCCCGAGCAGGTTGCCCTTTTCGATCTGACACCTCGACTTGCCACCGCCGGTCAGCGCCGTGATGGTGGTACACGGAACGATGCTTCCGTCTTGGCCGACCACTGTCCAGTCGACCACCCCGGTGATCTTCGTAGTGCCGACCTTGGCCGGAACAACCACCGCCGTAAACGACACGGGCTTCCCGGACGTCATCGTCGTCTTGTTGGCCGTGACCGTCAAGGTTGTGGCTGTCGCCGCGTCGGCGAACGCCGGTGCCGCCACCACGGCTGTTGATCCAATGACTGCTGCAGTAACCACTACAGCCATACCCGCCAAGCGAAGTGAGCGTCTCACGTTGGTCATCCCCTCGATGTCCTAAAGGCCCGCAGACTCCTCTGCGGAATGTACTTCATAGTGACCAATTGGCGTCTTGGTGTCAACTACCCCTCGCTGGTCCTTATGTCAAGAGGCACCAACGTCGAAGACACGGGTACATTATCCCTGTTCAGCCGGGTTTCTTCCCCTAGACGCTCGACTCAGCCCCATGCTGGAATCAGCGCGGTGTGATCCCCCACGAACCGGTCCAGCGCCCATCGGGTCGAAGGACGGTCAGGTCGGTTCCGGTCCGGAATGCGTCAGGTGGACAAGTCATCGGCTCTACGGCCAACGCCGTCCGTCGTGATCCGGCGTCGAGCGTGTCCCCCGAGAACACCATCAAATAACCGAAGCGCTCGTCCGCCCACAGCGTCACACCAGCATTGCCATCAGGGTGATCGAGGTCTACTCGCACCCGCCCGTCGCTGTCGCGGGCCAGTTCGCAGTAGGCGGTGTCGAGCCGGGTCACCCCGACCGGGCGGGCCGCGGAGAAGTCGTACTCGGTCCCCGACACGGCGATCGCAGCGCTGGGCAGGCCTCGGTCATCATTGATAAGGCGGCGGGCAGCCGGCACTCGGAGTCGAGCCTGATCCACGGTGGCCGTTCCCACGGACAGATAGGGGTGGAAGCCCAGCCCGAACGGCAGGTCCCCGGGCCCGATGTTCTGGGCGTCCGTGATGACGGTGAGTCCTTCGCGACCGAGCCGGTATTCGATCTCGAGTCGAAGGGCGAAGGGGTAGGCGGGCGAGGGGTGGAGCTCGCATACCAAGCCCACCCGGTTCTGCGCTCGGCTGGTCATCCGCCATGGAAGCCATCGGACCAGCCCATGGATGGCATTCTGCTGCTCGACCTCGTTGATGGGTGCCTGAGCGGCCACCTCCTGGAAGGAGTACGCGCCGCCGCCCAACCGGTTCGGCCACGGTGCGAGTACCTGGCCTCGACCCCCGTGGCTCCACTCTTCGGGACCGAACCCGTCGATGACATCCCGGTCACCCACCGTGAACGACCGCAAGGTGGCCCCCACTTCGGTGATGACCGCCCGCTGGTGACCGTGGCCGATGACCCACTGGTCGCCAGTGGCAGGCGTGGTCTGCGCTGGGCGCTGCTCGGAGGACGGGATCGGTGCGGGCATGAGTTGTGGCCTGGGTTCCTTGGAGTGCTGAAGCATGCCGGCGGCTCCCCGTCGCCCCATACTCGGATGCAACCGGACAGACCTGGCTGACTCCTGCATGATGCGGGGACGGCGGCCGTTCGGCTGCCGATGTCGCCCGGTATGGTAGGCCACGAGGCCGCACCGGCCCGCCACGACCCCGGCGCTGCGCGACTATGCCCCTTTGGCACAGGTCACCGGCGACGGCTGACGAACGGAACTCTTCAGTCATGCGCATCCTGATCACCAACGACGACGGCGTGTTCGCACCCGGGATCGCCGCCCTGGCCCGTGGTCTTCACCGGACCTTCGGCGACGAGCACGAGCTCGTAGTGGTCGCCCCGCTCACCGACCACAGTGGGGCGGGTGCCGCCGTCGGGGCCGTCTACGAGCGTGAGTCCATTCCCTACGAGCACGTGGACATCCCCGGTCTATCGGCCGTACCCACCTATGGCATCGACGGGTCGCCGGCGTTGGCGGTCATCCTGGGCTGCATCGAAGGATTCGGCCCGCGCCCGGACATGATCGTGTCCGGTATCAACCACGGGATCAATGCCGGACGGTCGGCTCTCCATTCGGGCACCGTCGGCGCCGCTCTTACCGGGGCACAGTTCGGAGTCCGCGGGCTTGCGGTAAGTATCGCCTGGGCCACCACACCCGAGTTCTGGGAGACTGCCGTCGAACTGGCCTGCCAGGTAGTTCCCACCCTGGCCGAGGCCGAGGCTGGCACGGTGCTGAATCTGAACGTGCCCGCCGTGCGCCCCGACGAGCTACTCGGACTCCGGCACGGACGTTTGGGCCGGGCCGGCCTCATTCGCTCGGTGCGCCCGGAGCACACACCGCTCCCGGTGGACGGGCTGGCAATCGACCGCACCGGCGGAGCCATCGTGTTGAACATGCGGGGTATGGGCGGCGACGCCGACCGGCTGAAGGAGCTGGCCGAGCTCGAGCCTGACTCTGATGCTGCGCTGGTGGAAGCCGGCTGGGCTTCGATCACCCCGCTGGTGGGTGTGCGAGAGAGCACCTCGGACAGCGCCACCGAGGCGCTCGATGCAGCCCTCGCCACGCAGGTCGGCTGATCCCGATGCCTGGTCCGGCGCGGCCAGGCCTGATCAGTCGCTGGTAGCTCAGGTCCGGCCACCCGCCCGCCTAACTGCGCCGTCGGTCATTGTGCTCGATTCGCGGCCTACCCTGTGACATGCGCGTTGCTGCCATCCAGACGACGGCCGTCGAAGAACTGGCCGACAATCTCGATGCTGCCCAGATCCTGGTCGAGGAAGCAGCGGCCGCCGGGGCCGACCTTGTGGTCCTGCCCGAGTACTTCTCGGTGGCGGGGACCCCCGAGTTCCTGCGAGCCGGAGCCGAGAGCCTGGATGGACCCACCGTGTCCTGGGCCTCTTCGCTGGCCACACGGCTCGGCATCCACTTGGTGGCGGGCAGCATTCCCGAGCGGTCGCGATCCGAGGACGGGCGCCTGTCCAACACCAGCGTCTTGTTGGGTCCCGATGGCAGGACCATGGCCGTCTACCGCAAGATCCACCTGTTCGACGTGGCGTTGCGCGACGTGTCCTTCTGCGAGTCGGACACCATCGCCGCCGGTCGCCAGGTGGTGGTGGTGCCTCTGGACGCAAGGGGGCTCGCCGACGAAGGCGACGTGCCGCCCGTACTCGGGCTCTCCCTCTGCTACGACATCAGGTTCCCTGAGCTCTATCGGATCATGACCCTCGACGGTGCCACTGTGGTCTCCGTCCCGGCTGCCTTCACTTCGACCACCGGCCCGGCCCACTGGGAGCTCCTCCTGCGGGCCCGAGCGGTCGAGGATCAGGTCTTCGTGATAGGTGCCGGGCAGGTCGGCACGCTTCCCAAGGGGATGCCGGCATGCCACGGACACTCCATGATCGTGGACCCGTGGGGGACGATTCTGGCCGAGCGGACCGATCCGAGCCCGGGTGTGGTCATCGCCGACCTCGATCCGGCCGTGTTGACCGACACACGAAATCGGCTGCCGGTCCTGGTAAACCGCCAGCCAGACGCCTACCGTGGGCTCCATGGCAACAACAGGGGCTTCTCGGCCTAGCGCAACCAAGACCACCGGCTCCAAGGTGCTTCGTGCACCAAGTGACCTGCCCGACGACAATCCCGGGTCATCGGCACCTTACGAAGTCGGCCTCTTCATCCACGACAATCTCGAGTTGTACTACGAGGTCCACGGGCAAGGCCCGAGGGTGCTGGTCTTTCTCCACGGCATCCTGATGGACGCCAACATGAACCGGCGGCTGGCCGCCGACCTGGCTGTCAAGGGCAACCGGGTCATCCTCTTGGACCTTCCGGGCCACGGGCTGTCCGCCCGGCCCCAGCGAGCTTCCTTCCACCGGATGGATACCTACGCCGGCCACGTGATCGCCCTCCTCGACCACCTCGGAATCGACCAAGCCGTAGTGGGGGGAGTCTCCCTCGGCGGAAACGTCAGTCTGATGGTGGCTGCCCAAGCTCCAGAGCGGGTGCGTGGCCTCGTAGTTGAGATGCCCGTCCTGGAGTGGGCGCTGCCCGCGGCCGCCCTGACCTTTGTGCCCATGCTGCTCGCGGCACACTTTGCCCGGCCCATCGTCGGACGGATGGCCAAGCTCTTCCGGAGCCTGCCACGCACCGGAAATGGACCGCTCGACAGTCTTATGAACATGTTTTCGGCTGAGCCTCGCGAGACGGCGGCCGTGCTGCACGGCATCTTGGCCGGGCCCATTGCCCCGACCGTCGATCAGCGTGCCGCCATGGACGTCCCGGCCCTGGTGATAGGGCACAAGGTCGACCAGGTCCACCCGTTCCACGACGCCGAGCAGCTGGCTCGACGTCTTCCCCAGGGCCGCCTGATCCAGGCCAACTCCATGGTCGAGTTGCGGGTGCACCCCGAACGGCTCACCGAGGAGATCAACCAGCTGCTCGACATCGCCTGGGCCGAGCCGAAGGCTCGCCGGACTCGCAAGGCTGGCTGACCGGCTGTCTCAGTCGTCGTGGTCGGGCCTGCGGTCCCGCTTGCGCTCCGACAGTCGACGTTTTTCGGCGAGGCGGCGCTCCTTGGCCCCCTTGGACGGCCGGGTAGGGCGCCGGATCTTCTCCACATGGAGCGCGGCCACCATCCGCTCGCGGAACCGCTCCACGGCTAGTTGCCGGTTGCGCAACTGAGACCGCTCGTCGTCAGCCACCACCCGGATTTCCGTGCCCAGGCGCTCGATGATGCGGGCCCGCTGGTAGGGACCCAGCGACGGTGACGCCGATACATCGAACCGGAGCTCGACCCGGGTGGCCACCTTGTTGGCGTTTTGCCCACCGGGCCCACCGCTGGCACTGAATTTGAATTGGAGCTCCGAGATGGGAATCCGGACCGAAGACGAGATCCGGATCGACTCAGGTCCAACAGCATCAGCACCGTCCGGGCGAGGACTCATCGACGATCACCGAGGAGCAAGGACGGCAGATGCACGCCCTGAACCTACCGGGCGGTGGATCGCCAGTCCTACACTCCGAGGATGACCACACCAACAGGGACATCCAGCCGCTCCGACGACCGCTTCGCTGGACAGGTCGTCTTGATCACCGGGTCGTCTTCTGGCATCGGTGCGGCCACAGCCCGTCAGTTCGCCGATAGCGGGGCCACCGTGGTCATCAACTCCGTGCACTCGGTCGATGCGGGCCGAGACCTGGCCGCCGAGCTACCTCTGGCCTCTTACGTCCAGGCCGATATCGCCGACGAAGCTGATGCCACCCGACTCATCGAACAGGTGGTGGACTCCCACGGCCGGCTCGATGTCCTGGTCAACAACGCCGGGACGACCGCTGTCATCCCCCACGGCGATCTCGAGGCGGCCAACCCCGAGGTGTGGCGGCGCATCTTCGACACCAACGTGATCGGCACCTGGCAGTTGACCGTGGCCGCCGTTCCTCACCTCCGAGCAGCCGGGCACGGCCAGGTGATCAATGTCTCCTCGTTGGCCGGCGAGCGTCCGGTGGGCAGTTCCATCCCCTACGCCTGCTCGAAGGCCGCCATGTCCCACATGACCAGGCTGCTGGCCAACACGCTCGGGCCCGATATCCGGGTCAATGCCGTAGCCCCGGGGCTGGTCGATACCCCGTGGACCGAGGACTGGACCGTGGTGCGCCAATTCGTGCAGGCCCAGGCTCCGCTGCAGCGTTCGGCCACCCCCGAGGATGTGTCCGAAGTGATCATGGGCCTGGCCCGCTCGGCATATGTCACCGGCGAGGTGGTCCTGGTCGACGGCGGGCTTAGCCTTCGCTAAGTGCGCCTGCTTGGTGGGATGAGAGGTGTCTCACATCGGGCACCGCCACACCATGGACCGACAAGCAACGCGACGACCGGGGATGGCGCCGAGGAGTACCTGATCCGGGCTGCGGTGTTCCCACTTGACCCAACGCCTGCTCACGAGCGCCTGCTCCGGTCCTACTGCGAAGGTGGAGGCTGCTCTCTGGTGGCCCGAGGTGTCGATGCACGCCTTCCGGCTCTCCATCCAGAAGGTCACCATCTCGCATGTCGGTGAGCGTTGGCAGGAATCGGCGCTGATGCGGTATCTGATCCGATACCAGATCCGGCCAGTTTTTGAATTAGGGGTGTGTCCTTCAGCACCTGGCCAGTCCGGTCCCGAGCCCAAGCGACTGCTCGAGGCCAGAGCAGACCGGGGTGCGGTCGCTCAGATAAGAGGCGAGTGGTCGTATCCGGTTCGGAAGTCAGGTGCCGATGGGTCTTTCTCGGTACATCCTTCTCACCAAGCTGGCG
This sequence comes from Acidimicrobiales bacterium, assembly GCA_037141235.1. GTDB lineage: Bacteria > Actinomycetota > Acidimicrobiia > Acidimicrobiales > RAAP-2 > Bog-756. Next base: position 11,341 of record JBAXCY010000004.1, read on the forward strand.
AACCTAGCCTTCGCTGAGTTCGCCAACCCGGTAGTCGGCTCGACCGAGCCGCCACACCATGTGGGCTTGGGAAGGAAAGTGGGCGAGCACTCCCTTGAAGCCACCCAACCATTCGTGGGCAGGAAGGGCCTCCGATACGCTCATCGAGTGCCCGCTGCCGCTCCACCCGGGGAGCCGACCGAACTTCCGGTCCCATCGCCAGACCAAGACGGCGTGTGGTCGTGGAGTGTGCCACCTGCACCGCCAGAACAACTTCCCCTCGGATTACGGCGGGCGCACGGGATGCTTGGCGTAGGTGCCGTCATGGACCTGACCGTCCCGGCCGCCTCGCTGGGGCGCCCGATGACTGATCTGGTCAACGGCGCTGGGTTCACCGTGGACTCCGCCCCTACGGCAGCCCTCGGGGGTTTGGAGCGAGCTCGAGTGGTGCGTGAGCGGACCCTGGCCGACACCATCGGCCCTGGCATGCGTCTACTGATCTGTGGGGTCAACCCATCGATCTACTCGGCTGACGTCGGTGTCGGCTTCGGCCGTCCGGGCAACCGGTTCTGGCCCGCAGCACTGGCCGCCGGTCTGGTCACCGTCGACCGTGATCCAGCGGCGGCCCTGGCGTGCGGGATGGGAATGACCGACTTCGTCAAGCGGGCCACCCGGACGGCAGCCGAGGTGACTCGGGAGGAGTACGAAGCCGGGTTCGCCCGGGTGAGCGGGATCGCCGAGTGGCTCCGTCCCGGGGCCGTGTGCTTCGTGGGCTTGTCCGGCTGGCGCACCGTAGTGGACCGCCATGCGGTCGCTGGTCGACAACCCGGGTCGGTCGGCGGGCGTCCCGTCTACCTCATGGCGTCCACCAGTGGGCTGAACGCCAGGATGCCCGTGGGCGAACTCACCGAACATCTAGCAGCGGCGTGGAACCTAGCCAGCAGCCAGGACTGAACCGACGGGGGCCCTGCCGCTCAGGACAGCCCCGCCAGCAGGTCGTAGTGATCGACTTCCGGAGGGATGTCGAAGAACGGCCCGATGTGCGACCGCCACTCGGCAAAGGCCGGCGACTGCCGGAACCCGTCGGTGTGGGCCTCGAGCGTCTCCCATCCCACGATCAAGAGGTAGCGGTCCGGCATTTCAATTCCACGGTGGAGGGCGAACGAGCAGAAGCCGGGCGCAGCCGAGATCACCTCTCTGGCCTTGGTGATAGCGGCCTCGAACTCCTGATGGGTGCCGGGACGGATATTGATCAGCGCATGCTCAAGGATCATGACCTTGACGCTACCGGTGGCGCCGTGGTGGTGGCGCCGTGGTGGTGGCGCCGTGGTGGTGGCGCCGTCCCGATAGCGTGCTGGAACAGCAGCGTGCCGTCGGCCAAGCGTGCCGACAGTTCGAATCGACAGCACATGAACGGAGGAGCATCCATGAAGGTGGAGATCTGGTCGGATGTGGTCTGTCCCTGGTGCTACGTGGGAAAGCGGAACTTCGAAGCGGCCCTCGCCCAGTTCGAGCATGCCGACCAGGTGACGGTCGAGTGGCGGAGCTTCGAACTCGACCCCACCACACCCGCACGGGTCGAGCTCACCATGGATCAGGTCCTGGAACGCAAGTACGGCATGAGCCCCGAACAGGCAGTAGCGGCCAACCGCCAGATGACCGACCTGGCCGCCACCGTCGGCCTCGACTACCACCTCGATCAGGTCCAGATCGGAAACACCTTTGATGCCCACCGGATGATCCACCTGGCCAACCACGAGGGTGTCGGCGATGCCATGAAGGAGCGCCTGCTGGCCGCCTACTTCACCGAGGGTCGAGCCATCTCCGATCCGGCCACTCTGGCCGAGCTGGCCGCAGACGTCGGTCTGGACAGGACACGGGCGGTCGAGGTGCTGGCGGGTGACGAGTATGGCGACGAAGTCCGGGCCGACGAGGCCCGGGCCGTCGAGCTCGACTGCACCGGCGTGCCCTTCTTCGTGATCGACGAGCGGTTCGCCATCCCTGGAGCTCAGCCCCCTGACGTCATGTTGCGCCTGCTGGAACGAGTCTGGGATACCTCAGACGAGGCGGCCGTCGCCGGGCCGACCTGATCCATCAGACGCCTGGGCTTCCGCCAGGTCGGCGTGGTCCGTGGATTTGTCCGCACCCAGCCGGGACAGCTCAGTTGAGATCCGCCATGGCCGGAGCCAACTGCCGCCACTCGTCCATGGGGACCTGGCCGAGGTCAGATCCGAGGACCTGGAGTAGTACATGGTCAGCACCGGCGTCGAGGTGCTCCCGTACCCGAGCCACGATGGCCGCCTCATCACCCTGGACGACCAAGGCATCTGCCAGGCGGTCGGAGCCCCCCTTGACGAAGTCTTCCTTCACGAACCCTTGCCGGAGCCAGTTGTTCCGATAGTTGGGCAGTCCGGTGTAGATCGCCAGATGATCATGGGCCCGGCGAAGTGCTTCGTCGCGATCTTGATCGAGCACGACGGCCTGCTCGACGATGAGTAGCGGATCGGTCCCCAGCGTTTCCCGGGCCGACGCCGTGTGGAGCGGTGTGACGAGGTACGGATGGGCCCCGGCAGTCCGATCGCGGGCCAGGCCCAGCATCTTCGGCCCCAACGCAGCCAGCACAATGGGGGGCCGCACGGCATCGGCCCCGAAGTACGGCGACGTGTCGAGCGCGTCGAGGTAGTCCGCCATGGCCTGCACCGGCGGGAGGTAGATCTCCTTGCGGTCCCGCTCGACCAGCGGCTTGTGGCTCACTCCCAGACCAGCCACGAATCGACCCGGGGTGAGCGACTCAATCAGTCGGATGGCGCCGTTGGTGGTCATGGCGCCGCGTCCGTAGATGTTGGCGATCCCAGAACCCACCACCAGATTGTCCGTCGCGGCCAGCAGGGCCTGGGCGGTGGAGAAGGCCTCGCTCCCGTAAGCCTCCCCGTACCAGAGCGATCCATAACCCAGGGCATCGATTTCGGCTGCCGCATCTTGGGCGCGTGGTCCGATAAGGGTCTCCAGCGAACCGGTCCAGAGCCCGGTGCGGTTGGAACGAAGTGCGTCAGCTGCAGCCATGGTTCCCACTGTACGACTCAAGGATGCCCCGGGTGGTCCTCTTCTCCCTGGCCTCTACTCAGTCCGCCCCAGTCAGTCCGCCCCAGTCAGTCCGGGTTGAACGCGCCCGAGCGGATCCGCACCCGGGTACCGATCAGCTCCTCGGAACAGACCGAAGCGGCCAGCGCCGGGTCGGTGCTGATCGAGACACACCGTCTGCCGTCGTCGGTGTCGCACACGGCCACCACCTGGACCGGGTCCATACCGTCGTAGGTGACCGTGTAGGTGGCCACCGTGCCTATGCCGTCATAGCCTTCCAGGGTGGCCACCGCCTCGATCGTGTCCGTCACCGACGCCACCTCGTAGGACAGGTCGGCCAGTAGCGGCGGGCGTCCCTCGGGCTGGGCCGACCAAACCCCCAGCCCTGGCTTGGTGAGCAGGCCGCTCACCGTCGTCACCATCCCGAGTTGGTCGGGTTCGGTGCGTAGCCGCTCGGCCACCGCGACCACCGACTGCAGGACAAAGTTGTTGAACGGGCCACCGGCGAAAGCCATCCCTCCGGTGATCGTCGGTGTGCCGACGAGGTCGAGCCCGAGCGCTCGCTGCTGGACACGGACCGCAGCCGGAAAGCAGCTGTAGACCTCGGCCACCTCGACCTCGGCCACCGGTCGGCTGAGCCATGCCGCCGCCGTTCCACCCAGCACTTCCATGGCTGGCCACGTGGAGATCCGGCCGCGGCACAGCAACGACACGGCGTGACTCGACTCCAATCCCACCCGGGGGAAGACCCACCGGTCTGGCGGCACCCCGTGGCGTTCAGCGGCCTCGACCGAACACAACACCAGAGCAGCAGCCTGGTTGACCGTCCATTGAGTGGAGTGCCACTTGTTGTAGGGGAATGCCAGCGGCCGGTTGTCCGCCGACGGCCTGGCGATCCAGTGAGCATCTCTGGGCGAAGCGAAGGCGGCATCGGGATTGCCCTCGGCCACGGCAGCAAACCGGGCCCACAGATCGGCGATCTCGGTGCGTTGCTGTTCAATAGACCGGCCCTCGGCTGCCCGAAGTGCGTTGTCGATCATGGCGTACTGCTGCACCGGGTCCCATAATCGATGGGCCACCTCGACCGGCTCGAGGAGGGGACCCTCCCGTCGGCGGATGACGTCGGGTGCCGCGCCGGGCTGCGGAGTCTCCGTGGGTGCCGAGCCCGACTTCTCACGGTCGCGGACCCACCGCTTGGCCTCGCCCCCGACGACCACGGCGACGTCAGCGGCACCCGAGAGGATGGCGGCCAGGGCATCGTTGATCAGACTCTGTTGGGCGATACCGAGCTCCACCAGGTGCGTCTTGGCTCGTCGGGCGCCCACCCGCTCTGCCACCAGGCGGGCCGGATCCACATAGGCCCAACTCCCCTGAGGGACGGCCACCCGGTCGATGGCGCCCGCCAGTCTCTGACCCCCGGCATCGGCCAGTGCCGCCTCGGTGGCCTGGACCATGAGCTCGACCGCCTCCGCGTCATCACTTGCCGTCCCCACCCCCACCAGGACGGGTGTGCGCGGGTCGAGGGCGTTCGTCATCGGGCCACCCAGATGGCGGCGTCTGGCGAGGCGGCGGATAGTGCAGCCTGGGTCCTCCATACCCGGAGCATCCGGCCGAGCTGGCGCCACGTCACCTCGACGGCACCGTGGGCCAAGGCCTCAGGACGGGCCCGTTCCGGAATGTCGTAGTGCGAGTGGTGCGGGCGCCCGGGCTTCTCTTGGAACCAGGCCCGACGCATCCCCATTCGAGCGGCAAACTCGTGAAGCTCCTCGTCGGTGTCGGCCACCAAGTGGGACCAACGGTCGTCCACGGGCCCGAGGTGGGCTCGTTGCCGCCAGTCGTCCAGATAGACGGTCACCTTCGCAAACGCTCCAGTACCGGCGAACTCAGATGACCTGGCCGGCAGCACCGTCGTCATCCACAACGGGCAACTCTGCTCCAGCCCATGCCTGCATGCCACCGGCAGCATTGCGCACGTCGTAGCCAGCGCCGGCCAAATGGGTAGCGACCGAGGCCGACCGTCCGCCCGCTCGGCAGATGCAGATGATGGTCCGGTCAGTCGGTACTTCGGCCATCCGATCGGCAACCTGTCCCATCGGCACATGGACTGCGGCTGGCGCATGCCCAGCTGCCCACTCATCGTCCTCACGTACGTCGAGCAACCACGCCCCGGTAGCAAGCAGTTGCTCGACCTCTGCGGGGTCGATGTCGGTCCAGGACGGGGATTCAGTACTCACGCCTTCACGGTAGCGGAGCAGGTGACATTGGCCGGCCCACTGCGGCCAAGGGCCTCAGCCGCCGAGGTCCATGAGCTCGATCCGGACTCCGTCCGGGTCCGTGCAGTACACGAAGTCCAAGGTGACGTCACCGAACGGGAGCGCAGTCCGGGTGGAGCGCACCACCGACCCACCCAGCGCCTCGATGGCCGCCGCGGTGGCATCGATGTCATCCACCCGAATCGACAGGTGGGTGAGCCCGAGCTGGTTCATCGGTCGCCGATCGTCGGAGCCGGTGACACCTGGTGCGTCGAAGCCCAGCAGTTCGACAGTGACTCCGTCCTTGGTGATCATCTGCGACCGGAGTCGGACGCCCTCTACTTCCATGAGGGCAGCAAACTCCTCCCCCACCTCATGGGAGGCGCCGGGTGCGAACCCGAGCCCCTCGCAGTAGAAGCGCAGCGACCGGTCAAGATCAGCCACACAGATGCCCAGGTGGGAGAACGTTCCGCTCATGGGGCCGTGACCCGACCGACACGGGTCCGCAGGAACAGCACTCGTACCATCGCTATGGTCATCTGCCCCGGCAGGCCGGCGAAGTCGGCTACCGCGATCGGCCAGGACGAACGCTCCACATCGGGACGCTTCGCCATCACCATGGCGTGGCCTCTGGTGCTGTGCGGATACCTCGGGGCGATAGGCGGATCAGGCCGGCTCGGCGGCCAGAGTGGCCCCAAGTCGTAGCAGTTGATCAGTCGCTCCACCCAAGGTGAGCTCGATGTGTTTGGTGTTGAGGAAGAACCGGTGCATCGGATACTCGCGATCGACCCCGACCCCACCATGGAGGTGCACGGCCGCATGGACGACGCGCTGGCCTCCGTCGGCGGCCCAGAACTTGGCCACTGCCACCTCTTTGTCGGACGGTAGTCCCTCGTCGATCCGCCAGGCCGCCTGCCATGCGGTCAGTCGGATGGCCTCGGCATCGACATAGGCATCAGCAGCACGCTGTCCCACGGCCTGGAAGGTAGCGATGGGCTTGCCGAACTGCTCGCGTGTCTTGGTGTACTCAGCCACCAAGGCCAAGGATGCGGCCGCCGCCCCGGCCTGGGCCAAAGCCAGGGCGGTGGTGCTGCGGGCGACCATGAACTCGATGATGCCAGGTCCGTCTTCGACCGAGCCCAACAGCGCGTCGGTCGGGACGGTGACCCCGGCGAACGTGAGCAGCCCTTCGGACTGGCCGTTGTTGGCCGTCTGCTCCTCGATGGTGAGGCCGTCGCTCGACGACGGGACGATGAACACCGCCACACCTGCCGGCTCGATGCGGGCGGTCACCAGGACGGCGTCGGCAAAGGTGCCCGACGGCACGCAGGCCTTGACCCCGGTGAGCGACCATCCGTCACCGGTGGCCTCGGCCGTGGCGGCCGGGGAGCCCGGTGTACCACCGAGCTCCACCAGTGCAGTGGTGAGAACGGTGGTGCCAGCAACGACGCCAGGAAGCCACGTCTGCTTCTGGGCCTCGGTGCCGAAGCGGGCGATGGCCGGCGCCGCGCCGGCCAGTGTCTCCACCACCGGCACATAGGCCGCGGTCCGTCCGGCCGCCTCGGCCAGGAGTCCAGTCTCAAGGAAACCCAAGCCAGCACCTCCTACGTCTTCGGGAAGGGAGATCCCGAGCAGACCGGCCGATGCCAACTCCGACCACAACTTGGTATCGAAGCGGTCGTTGCTCTCGGCGGTCTCCATCTCGCGGAGCCGCTCCTGGGTCGACAGGTCGGTGAAGATCCGATCGGCCAACTCGCGGACGGCCTCCTGCTCCTCGCTGAATGAGAAGTCCATGATGTGTCCTCTTTCGTCTTCGTTCGGTGCGGTGCGTTCGGTGCGTTGGGTGGGGCGGCGTTGGGTGGGGCAGCGTTGGGTACTGGGCTACCGGGTAGCTGGGCTCAGCGCAGCGACCGGGGCATGCCCAGGCCGAAGATGGCGATCAGGTCCCGCTGGATCTCATTGGTGCCACCGCCGAAGGTCAGGATGACGAGACTGCGCGCGTACATCTCGAGTCGGCCGGCCAACACCGCCTCAGGAGTGCCCCTCGACAGGTAGCCGGCCTGGCCCACGATCTCCATCATCAGCTTGAAGGCTTCGAGGTAGAACTCGGTCCCGAACACCTTGATGGTGGACGCATCGGCCACATCGAGGTGACCCTCGGTAGCCGTCCAGGCCACCTTCCAGTTGATGAGCTTCAGGAACTCGAGACGGGCGTAGATACGGGCCAGGTGGACCTGCACCCACTCCTGGTCGATCACCCGTCGGCCGTCGGCCAGCTTGGTCGACTGAGCCCACGCCCGGGTGTCGGTGAAGGCCCGCTCGATGAGTCCAGAAGAGCACAGCGTCACCCGCTCGTGGTTGAGTTGGTTGGTGATCAACGACCACCCCTGGTTCTCCCCACCGACCAGGTTGGTCGCCGGGATGCGCACGTCTTCGTAGAACGTGTAGTTGATGTTGTGATCGCCCAGCAGGTGCATGGGGACGACCTTGATGCCCGGGGTGTCCATGGGCACGATGAACATCGAGATGCCCTTGTGCTTCGCCACATCGGGATCGGTGCGGGTGGCCAGCCAGATGTAGTCGGCATCTCCAGCCAGCGAGGTGTAGATCTTCTGCCCGTTGATGACGTACTCGTCACCATCGCGGACCGCCCGGGTCTGCAGCGAGGCCAAGTCCGTACCGGACTCCGGCTCGGTGTAGCCGATGCAGAAGTGGATGTCGCCAGCCAGGATCTTCGGAAGGAAGAACTCTTTCTGCTCCTGGGTGCCGTACTGCATGAGCGTCGGGCCCACCGTGTTGATAGTGAGCATGGGCACTGGGGCACCGGCCCGCATCGACTCGTCGAAGAAGATGAACTGCTCGATGGCGCTCTTGCCCTGGCCACCCCACTCCACGGGCCAGCCGATACCCAGCCAACCATCGGTGGCCATCTGCTTGACCACCCGGCGCATGTCGCCGCCGATGCCATGCCCGATGTGGAGCTGCTCGACGACCTCAGGGGTGAGGAGCTTCTCGTAGTAGGCGCGCAACTCGTTGCGGAGCGCTTGGTGTTCCTCGGTGTAGCCGATCTCCATGGTGTCCCTCTCGGTCAGGTGCTGCCCGCCACGATAGGGCGGTCCATCACGACTAGAACACGTTACATTCCACCACCCCGGGACGCCACCACACGTCGACCCGTCGCATGTGCGGCCCGGTAGCGCCAGCCCCGCTAGGGTTACCATTCGGTAAGTTTCCAAAGGACGCGAGCGGCCGGACCGGAATGGCTGCGTGGACCTTCGTTGCGAACCAGCATCTGCGCCATCCATCTCCGACACCCCCATACCGCGGCCCCGTCCGCCTGTATCCGAGGAGCAACACATGCCCGAAGCAGTAATCGTCGCCACCGGCCGGACCCCCATCGGCCGGGCCAACAAGGGCTCGCTGGTCGAGTGCCGCCCTGACGACCTGTCCGCCCTCGTCATCCGCGAGGTGCTGGCCAAGGTCCCCCAGCTCGACCCCCAGAGTGTCGAAGACGTCCTGTGGGGCTGTGGTCAGCCCGCCGGGGAGGCCGGCTACAACCTGGCCCGCGTGGCCGCCGTTCTCGGCGGACTCGCCGAGGTCCCCGGTGTCACCGTGAACCGCTACTGCTCGTCGTCATTGCAGACCATCCGCATGGCTGCCCACGCCATCAAGGCCGGCGAGGGCGACATCTTCGTGGCCGGTGGAGTCGAGACGGTGAGCCGCTACATGCACGGCGCTTCCGATGTCGGTCCCCACAACATCTACTTCGGCGATGCCGAGGCCCGCACCACCGAGCGCACCGCTACCTCGACCGGTAACTGGACGCCGCTCGACGGTGCCTTCCCCGACGTCTACATCTCCATGGGACAGACGGCCGAGAACGTCGTCGACCAGACCGGCGTCACCCGTGAGGAGCAGGACGAGTTCGCACTGCAGTCGCAGTTGCGTGCCGTGGCCGCCCAAGAGCGTGGCTTCTTCGACCGGGAGATGATTCCTGTCACCCTGGCCGACGGTACCGTCATCAGCAAGGATGACGGACCCCGTGCTGGCACCACCCTGGAGAAGCTAGCCAGTCTGAACCCCGTCTTCCGTGAGGGTGGATCGGTCACCGCCGGCAATGCCTGCCCGCTCAACGACGGTGCGGCCGCAGTCGTGGTCATGTCCGACACCAAGGCTGCCGAGCTCGGGATCACCCCCCTGGCCCGGATCGTGGCCTCGAGCGTCACCGGCCTCAACCCCGAAATCATGGGACTGGGCCCGGTAGAGGCCATCCGCCGGGTGTTGGCCCGGGCCGGCATGACCATCGATGACATCGACCTGGTCGAGATCAATGAGGCGTTCGCCGCCCAGGTCGTTCCCTCGGCCAAGGAGCTCGGCATCAGCTACGACAAGCTGAACATCAACGGTGGGGCCATTGCGCTCGGCCACCCGTTCGGCCAGACCGGAGCCCGCATCATGACCACGCTGCTCAACGGCCTTGACGACACCGGCAAAACCTTCGGGCTCGAGTCGATGTGCGTCGGCGGCGGCCAGGGCATGGCCATGATCGTCGAGCGCCTGTCGTAGGACGCTCCATTCCCGGCCCATCGGCTGGGAGTTACAAGACGAAGTGACGGTCGACGGCCGCCGGGTCCAGACCCTGTGGCCGTCGCCGCGTCTGCCAACCTCAGTCGGTGATCTCCACGATGGCGTACTCGGGGCAGTTGGCGATCGAGAGCCGGGCCTTGTCTTCGAGTTCGGGAGGAACCGTGCCGTCGCCCACTACCGACGACAACCCGTAGTCGTCGACCGAGAAGAGGTCGGGCGCCAAGCCGTAGCAGCGGGCGTGTCCAGTGCACTTGTCGGGATCGACCCAGATCTTCATGGGAATACCACCGGGAGACTGCGGGGGCCGCGGACCTGACCGCCGGCCCACGTCACGTCGGCATCGTCTGCGAGTCGGAAGTCAGGAATCCGCTTCAACCACTCTTCGATGGCCACCCGTAACTCCATCCGAGCCAGGTTGGACCCCGCGCAGCGGTGGATCCCGGAGCCGAACGCCACATGGCGGTTGTGGGCCCGGTCGAGGATGACCTCATCAGGTCGCTCAAAGGCATCAGGGTCGCGGTTGGCGGCCGGAAAGTTCATGAGCACTTTGTCGCCCGCCTGCATCGGACAGCCCTGGAACTCGACCTCGCCCGTCACGATGCGGGCCATAGTCACCGGCGAATACGCCCGCAGTAACTCTTCGATAGCCAGGTTCATGGCTTCAGGGTCGGTGGCCAGGGTCTTGGCATCCTCCGCATGTGTGGCCAAGTGCCAGAGCGACGATCCGATGGCACTCCAGGTGGTGTCGACCCCGGCGATCAACGTGAGGGCAGCCACCCCGAGCACAATCGAATCTTCGAGGGGCTGGCCGTCGACTTCGGTCTGGAGCAGCGCGCTCAGGAGGTCGTCGCCCGGATCCTGCTTGCGCCGCTCCACCTCGGCCACGAAGTACTCGATCAGCGCAATCGTGCCCTCGCGCCGGATCTCCATGTCGTCGGCGAACTCGAGGACGGCCCGGACCCAGCCGGTAAAGGTGTCCGACATCTCCGGTGGCACTCCCAAGATGGCCCCGATCACCCGGACCGGAATCTGCTGGGCGTAGTCGGCGGCAGCGTCAGCCCGACCGTTGGCCACAAACCCTTCGACCAGACCGGCACAGAGTTCCCGGGTCATGGCCTCGTAGCTCGCCACCTTGGTGTGAGAGAACCACGGGAGGAGCAGCCGTCGGGTGAACGTGTGCAGCGGCGGGTCGGCCGAGATAGGCGGCACGCCGTACGGGAGCACCGGTTCTTCGGGAGCCTCGCCGGTGAACGGGATGACGGTGATGTCGAGAGAACTGAAGTGCTCGATGTCATGAGCCAGGTCCACGACGTCCTGGTACTTAGTGGGCAGCCAGGTGCTCCCCCGCCGATCGGTATGGGCCACCGGGCAGGTGGTGCGGAGTTCGTCCCAGATGGTGAAGGGATCATCGACGTAAGTCTGGCTCAGCACATCAAAGTCTGAGCTCCAGTTGTCGACCGGACGTATGTCGGTCATCGTTCACCTCACAGGTCAGAAGCGACAGATCGTCGCTCAATGTTCCATTGTTGCACGCCGACGGCACGACAGTTCTTCCATCGTGCACCACCGGTTGCGTCCAACGTGGTCACCTATCGGCCATCCGGGTGCCGTCGAGGGCCGGATGGCGGGCCAATGCCCTGGTCAGACGGTGAGTCCCCCGTCTACCGACAGCACGGCACCCGTTGTGTACGACGACTCGTCGGAGGCCAGGAAGGCGATGGAGGCAGCTATTTCGGCGGGGGTCGAGAACCCCATGGGCGTCATGATTTTGGTGAGCTGCTTCGGATCTGCCCCTTCGGGAAGCCCAAACGTGCCGAGCAGCGGTGTGTCCGTGCCCCCGGGGGCGACCACGTTGGCCCGCACGCCCTTGCCCATGTATTCGGCTGCCAATGCCTTGGTAAACATCAAGAGACCACCCTTGGACGCGCAGTAGGCGGCCGAGTAGGCCTGGCCCATGAGGGCGGTGTTCGAGGCCACGTTGACGATGGATCCACCATGCTCCAACAGGTGGGGCAGGGCGGCCCGGCACACCAGAAATGGCCCGGTCAGGTTGACGGCCAAGATCTTCTGCCACCGGTCGAACGGCATGTCGGCGGTGTGGAAGAAACCACCGATACCGGCCACGTTGCACACCACACGAGGAGGACCCAAGTCGGTGACGATGGAGGCCATGGCGTCAGCGACCGAGGTCTCCGAGGTCACATCGCAGGTGTAGGCCACCGCCGTCCCCCCGGCGGCCACGATGCCGGCCACCGTCTCGACCACCGCATCCGTGGAGACGTCGAGGGCGGCCACGAGCGCCCCTTCGGCGGCCAGGCGCTGGGCCACACCTCGACCGATACCCGATCCAGCCCCGGTGACGACGGCTACTCGGCCCTCGAACCGAGCGATGACCATCCCAGCCATGGCGGCATCGGCCGCTTCGTGCTCGTCGCCTCCTTGGCCGAGGGTGACTCTTCGGATCGGACTCATGGGTTTCCTCCGGTGTTCGGTGCTGCCTGGTGGGGGGCGAAACGATCGCGCAGGGTGTGCTTCAGAATCTTGCCTGCCGGGTTACGGGGGACGATATCGACCAGTTCCAACTGCTCGGGGATGGCGTTCACCCGCAGGCCCTCACCCTTCAGGTACGCCACCATGTCTGCCTGGTCCAAGGACGTGCCCTCGGCCAGCGCTACGACCGCGCACGCACGCTCCCCCGTCTTCGGGTCGGGCAGGCCGATGACGGCCACATCAGCCACGGAGGGGTGAGCGTAGAGGAGATCTTCGACCTCCTTGGCGGAGATGTTCTCGCCGTGGCGGATGATCACATCCTTCAGCCGGCCGGTGATCGTCACATAGCCCTCGGTGTCCACGATCCCGAGATCGCCACTTCGGAAGTAGCCGTCGGCGTCGAAGGCCTCGGCATCGAGCGCTGGGTCGAGGTAGCCCTTGATGATCTGCGGGCCCTTCAGCCGGATCTCTCCTTCGCCCCCGGGCCCGGCCCGGGTGCCGTCGAGAGCCACCACGATGAGCTCCACACCTGGCGTGGGGCGTCCCTCGGTGTCGGCCAGCTTCTGATCGGGATCCCCCATGGACGCCATCACCACGATGGGTGCCTCGGTCAGCCCGTAGCCCGAGATGATCCCGACCCCGCCGATCTCCCGTTTGAGATCGTGGTGGAGCTGTGGCGGCTTGGGCGCCCCGCCTCCGGGGTAGGAGCGAACGTTCGGGAAGATGGGATCTGCTCCCTCGCCCCGGGCCTGCTGCGCGGCCAGGTACGCCATGTGGAACGGGGTGCCCGATCCGGCCAGGGTCACCTGGTTGTCGGCCAAGAACGCAGGGGTATCGATGGGGCTGAACGCCTCAGTGATCAGCAGCGTGCATCCGGTGAACAGGGCGCTGATGAGCCATCCGATGCCGCCGATGTGGGTGAAGGGGAACACCAGGGCGGATACATCATCGGACCGGATGTCGAGGCACTCAGACATGGCGAGCGCCGAGGCCATCACCGTGAGGTCGCTGTGGGGTGCACCCTTGGGATCGGCCGTGGTGCCCGATGTGTAGAAGAGCCACGTGACCGGAGCATCGTCCGCAGACGTAGCGGGCAGAACCGGGGGAAGCACGGCCGGGTCACCTTCCGGCAGGTCGCGATCTACGACCAGGACCGACAGTCCGGGTCGGTCGGCGGCGATCTCGTTGGCCATGGCCTCGAAGTCGAACAAGCGGTAGACGGTCGGGACGATGAGGAGCGAGGCCTGGCTCTGGGCGGTGATGAAGCCGACCTCGCGGTTCCGGTAGATCGGGATCAGCGGATTCTGTCGGGCCCCGAGACGAGCGAGTGCCCCGACCAGGACGAGCGACTCGTTCCATGTCGGAAGCTCCCAACTGACGCTGGTGCCAGCGGTGACGCCGCACTCGACGTACAGACCCGCCGCCGCGCCCAGGCAGGCATCGCGGTATCCGACGAAGGTCAGCTCGCGCCCGGTGTCCTCATGGGCGAGGACGGCGTCCGGAGTGGCTTGCGCCCGGGCCTCGATCAGGCCCCACAGGGTAGGGGCGAACACCCACTCTCGGGCCTGGGCCCGCTCCTCCATCTGGGCCTGCTCTGCGTCGTTCATGTGGATCGTGCTCCTGTGTCTGGGTACGGGGTGGTTCGTAACGGATGGGCGAGCGGGCTTGCCTGCGGCAGCGCTACTGGTCAGCCCACAGCTGGTCGGCATAGGTGTCGGTACCAGGCACTGTCCCGATGAACGCGGAGGCCCAGATGACCGTCCCCAACCCAGCATCGGACAGGGCCGAGCCCAGCGGGGCGAACACGTCGGGCCACACCCCATCGGGGGCCTCGTCGATGAAGCACATGGCCAGTACCCGTTCATCCAACGTCTCACCCCGGGGCACGTCGCCAGGAGCATCAGCCAGCAGCGGCAGCGGGCTGAACCCGAGCACCGTAGCCACGGGCGTGCCCGCAACTGCCGGCGGAAGGTACTGCTCGCGCAGCCACGTCCCGATCTGTGCCCCGGTCACTCCCTCGGCTGGCTCGATGAAGACCGAGGCCATACCGGCGAACCGGTGGTCGAGGGTGATCTCGGCGGGCACCCCGTCCGCGTCGCGGCGGTGCTCCCACTCGAACCGGTAGAGCCCGGTGTGGATGTGGTCGCGGTGGTCGAACATCCGGCCGGCCTTGTGCAAGATGTTGACCTGGTCGACGGCCCATCGGTTCCACTCGTCGTGGTGGCCGTCGAGCACGTAGTACACCCCGAGGTAGCTCCCGGTCGACGGATCGGCCACCAGAGCGCCCTCACCTGCGGGATAGCGCAGCGCCTTCATGGGGGCCGTGGCCACGAAGCGGGCCCCCGAGAAGTTGTAGGCACCGATCTGACATCCGGCGTAGAAGTGGTCCCGCTCGTACCAGCGGTTGTAGGCCACCTCGTGGCCCCGGTGGGGCTCGACCAGCGTGTAGAGCATGGTGCCGATCTTGATGGGGTCGTCGGTGACGCCACCGTGGGCGGGGGTCGAGTTGCCGGTCATCGCAGCATGGCTCCATTCTTCTCCGGGGTGGCCAGTTCGACCAGGACCCTCTTGTCTACCTTCATCATCGGGGTCAGGGGAAGACGGTCGAGCACCATCAGCCGGTCGGGCGCCTTGTAGTCGGCCAGTGATCCACGCACCATCTCCCGTAGTCCGGCCAGGAGGTCGGCCTCATCTGACGTCGAACCTTCGGCACGGACCACGAAGGCCACCCCGATCTCCCCCAGCACCGGATCGGGGACGCCGACGATGGCGACCTGGTCGACATCAGGGTGCTCGCCAAGGGCGCCCTCCACTTCGGCCGGGTAGACGTTGTAGCCGCCCCGTATGTAGAGCTCGTTGGCCCTCCCGACGAGATGGAGCCGTCCCTCTCCGTCGACGAAGCCAAAGTCGCCAGTGGTCAGCCAGCCATCTGCGGCCAGCACCTCGGCGGTGGCGGCCGCGTCGAACACCAGACCAGATGCCCCCGGCCCACTAGGCGGGCCACCCCAGTAGCCGCGCATCACTGCTGTTGATCGCAGGCGCACCCGGCCCACTTCACCGGCGGCGACCGGGATGCCGTCGTCGGCGGCGATGGCGAGGCTGACCCCGGGCACCGGGTGCCCCACGGACGTGGCCACCGCTTCGTCGGGGTCTCCGGGAACGGTGCCGGTGCCGAGCGACGCCTCGGTGGAGGTATAGCGAACAACTACGGGTACTCCCAGCGCCTGGCGCATGGCCACCACCAGCTCGGCCGGTACCCGCGAAGCCCCGGTGCCTGCGATCCGGAGCGAGGACAGATCGGATGCAGCCAGGGCCGGTTGGGCCAACACCAGCGCCCACTGGGTCGGCACCCCCTGGGCCACGGTGATCCGCTCGGTCTCCATCACGGCAAGGGCATCGGCCGCCTTCCACGGTGTGGGCGTGATCACCGTGGTGATGCCGTTGGCCGCCTCGTCCCATATCCGGGTCATCGAACCGACGTGGGCGAAGGGCAGGGGAGACAGGCGGCGGTCGCCAGGTTCGGACAGGACATCGGCTCCTTGCGCCACCGCCCGCAGGTTGTCGTGGTCGAACACGGCTCCCTTGGGCAGCCCGGTCGTACCGCTGGTCCACACCACCGCCACCGGGTCCGACGCCGACAGCACCGGCCAGACGGACGGGGGCGGCCCGTCGACGGCTTGGCGACACGCACTTCGGGTGAGGACGGTGCCGACGGGACCATCGGGAACCGCACCTCCTTCATCGATCACGGTCACCACTGGGTGGGTGCGTCCAACGATGGAGGCCACCTCCGATACACCAAGTCGCAGATTGATGCCGGAGGTGATGGCACCTAGGCGGACGACTGCTGCATATACGACCATGTAGTCGATGGAACTCGGGAGGAGCAAGCACACGACAGTTCCCGGCCCTACGCCGTGCGAGGCCAGCAGGCCAGCCACCCCGTCGGCGGCACGGTCCCAGGCGGCAAAGGTGAGTGCGGTACGAGGACAGTCGGCGGTGGCCGGCTCTACGTAGGCCTCCACCGATGCATTGATCCGAGCCGCGGCCCGCAGCACTTCCACCAGCGTGGCGTACTCCCCTGCAAGTGGATGCGCCGTCATATCGGGGGCGACTGTAACAGGGCGCTCGCGCCCTAGGACCAAAGACCCAGTTCGCCTGGGCTCGCGTGTTCGACGGTCTTGCACCGTCCATCGACGCCCTCTGATCGCTGGTGGCATCGAAGCTTCGCCCCATCAGCCATGGGCTCCGTCTGGGGACGGCCGGCCTGAAGGGACCGCTATCCCATGTACTGTCCCCTCATCACGCGAGTCCTCCTCCTCAGCCCGGTATCCGGCCATGACATCGCTGGTGGCGATGTGGCTTTCACCGAGGCACTGCTGGCCCGACCACCAGAAGGGGTGACCTACACGACCTACATCGATGCGCTGGCCGATGGCACGCTGGTCGAGCGGGGACGCCGGCCGAAGCACGGGACGATGCGGGCCCGAGACACCGTCATATTCTGTGCTCGCGGCATCGAGTTGGCCCTGCGGCGCATCGGCCTGCTCTTCCGTGAGCCCTACCATTACTTCACGGTCGATCCTGACGCCTTTGACCTGGTGCACTCCCACGTGTTTTCGCTGCGCCTCATCGAGAGTGATCCGCCCCTGGTGATCAGTTCCGGATTCCCCCTGTCGGTACTCTACGAATACCGCTTCCACTGGTCACACCGGCACGTACTGGTCGCCACATGGATGGAGCACCTGTTGGCGCGCACCTTCGGCGTGCAGGTCCCATGGTTCCCACCTCGGGCCGCCGCGCTGTCTCTGGTCCAGTCCGATCACTACCGCAGCAGTTTGATCGAGGCCGGTGCTGACCCTCGCCAGGTGGTAGTTCGTACGCTCGCCATCGACGGGACGCCGTCGGAGCCGAGGTCCGGTCCGCCCCAGACCATCGGCTTCATCTCCACGGACTTCGAAGGCAAAGGAGGGCGCGTCGTCGTGGACGCCTTCCGCTCGCTGCTCGCCACGCATCCTGATGCCCGGTTGGTCATCGTCGGAACTGACACATTGCCCTCGGACCTGATCCTCCCCGACGGATCGGTGGAGTGGCTCGGCCGCGTCAGCCGTAGTGAAGTGCTGGAGTCGGTCTTTCCCCGGATCGACGTACTCGTCCATCCGACCCGGTGCGACTCAGGCCCGCCCTTCGTCATTCTGGAAGCCCTGCAGCGCGCCATCCCCGTGATTACCAGCGACCTGGTCTGGATCGACGAAGGCCTCGCCGGAGACGGCGTCCGCCGAGTACCCGGCGACACCGAACACGTCAGCTCGGCCCTGGCCGATCTGTTCGACGCTGCTAACTACGGGGACGCGTCTCGGGCCGCGGTGGTGCTGTGGGAGACCCGCTACTCCATGGACGTCCTGGCTGGACACCTCGGTGACGACTACGACGTCGCCTTGGGCCGCCTGGCCTGAACGAGCAGTCCGGAGCGCCGCCGGGACCGTTGGATCCTCCGGTGGGTCAGAAGGTAAGCACGCCGCGGGCCAACTTGCCCGCCTCCATGTCCTCCACAATCTCACGGAATCCTTCGAGGGGCTTCTGCTCGGTGACCAGTTCGTCGAGCATCAGCTTGCCTGACAGATACAGCTCCACCATGAGCGGGATGTCGTGGTGTGGACGGGACGACCCGTAGCGGCAGCCGAGCAGACCACGATCGACGTAAGCCAGTGCGTTCACATCGACCAAGACCTCGGTCCCCCGGGGCGGGATGCCGATGGCCAGGGCATTGCCGCCCCAGTCGAGGACGTCGAGTGCGTTGCGCAGGACGGCGGGGTGACCCACGCAGTCGAAGGACCAGTTGACGCCACCGGTCCACCCGAGGGCCCCCGCGACCTGGGCCGGGCCGGGAGGAACAATTTCACGGATAGCAGCCACGGCGTCAGTCTCTGACGCGTCAACGAAGTGGGTGGCACCGAACTGGCGAGCCAGCCCCTCTTTGGACGCCAGCGTGTCGACGGCGATGATCCGACTGGCTCCAGCCAGACGGAGACCCTGGATGACGTTGAGGCCCACACCTCCGACGCCGAACACGGCAGCCGTCTCCCCGGCCTGCACCTTGGCCCGATTGAGTACTGCGCCTACACCGGTGAGCACGCCGCAGCCGATCAAGCAGGCCGACGTCATCGGGACGTCCTTCGAGATCTTGACCGCCTGTACCTCGCTGACGATGGTCGACTCGGCGAACACCGATGTGGCTGCGAAGTTCGATGCTGGCTCGCCCTTGTACGTGAAGGGAGTGGACACGTTCCCCAGCGTCTTGATGCACCAGGTCGGGTGCCCAGTGGCACAGGCCCTGCACGTGCCACAGCTGGCCAGGGTGGCGATCACTACATGATCACCGGGCTTTACCGAGCGCACTTCACTCCCGACCGCCTCGACCACACCGGCACCCTCGTGGCCGAGCACGGCGGGGGCCTGCCACGGGATGGTGCCGTTGATGACGGAGAGATCGCTGTGGCAGACGCCAGCGGCTCCGATGGCCACCCTGACCTCGGTGGGTCCAGGATCACCAATGCCCAACTGATCGGTGACCTCGACGCCAGTACCGGTGTAGACGATGCCTCTCACGGGATGCTCCTTATTGATCGGTGTGACGAATCGGATGAGTCAGAAGTTGATGGGTGCATGGTTGATGGGTGCATGGTTGATGGGTGCATGGTTGATGGGAGGGGCCTAGGACCCGAACCGGGTCCTCAGGTCGCGCTTCAGCACCTTGCCGCTGGCGTTGGTCGGCAGGGCGTCGACCACCTCCACCCGACGGGGCACCTTGAAGTTGGCGAGCTGATCCTTGGCGAACGCGGGCAGGCCAGCAGCCACATCTTCGGCGTCTGCGTCAGGAGCGAGCACCACTACGGCCAGGCCGACCTCGCCCATCCGATGGTCGGGGATGCCGACGACGGCCACCTGGGCAACGCCGGGGTGCCGACGCAGGACGGCCTCGACTTCGGCCGGGTAGACGTTGAACCCGCCGCTGACGTACATGTCCTTGAGCCGGTCGGTGATAGCCAGGTTACCGGCGCCGTCCAAGAAACCGATGTCGCCGGTGTGCAGCCAGCCGTCGGGATCGATGGCTTCTGCCGTGGCTTCGGGAGCGTCGAGGTAGCCGGACATGACGTTGTAGCCCCGGACCACGATCTCCCCCTGCTCCCCCGCCTCGAGTTCTTTGCCGTCAGCGTCGATGATCCGCACCTCTACATCCGGAATGGCTCGACCCGAGGTGGTGGCGATGATCTCGGCCGAGTCGCCCTGGCGGCACATGGTCACGGTTCCGGTGGCTTCGGTCAGCCCGTAGGCGGTCAGCACGGTTTCGATGCCGAGATCAGACCAGAGCGACTCGATCAGCTCGACCGGGATGACGGCGGCGCCGGTCACCACCAGACGCAACGTCGACAGGTCGAACGAACTCCGCTCGGGATGGTCGAGGATCGACTGGAAGATGGTGGGCGGGCCCGGCAGTACCGAGATCCGCTCCTCGGCCACCCGCGCCAAGATCACGCCGACGTCGAACACCGGCTCGGGCACCATGGTCGCCCCGGCCATCAGGCAGGCCAGGATGCCGGCCTTATATCCGAACGTGTGGAAGAACGGATTGACGATGAGGTAACGGTCGCCAGCTCGTAGGCCGACCACCTCGGCCCATGTGGCGAACGTCCGCAGCGTCTGGCTGTGGGTGGTCATCGCACCCTTGGGGTTGCCCGTCGTTCCCGAGGTGAAGACCAGGTCGCACACGTCGTCCGGGGTGATCGAGGCGGTCCGTCCGGCGGCCACAGCGGCCTCGCAGCCTTGGGCACCAGCCAAAAAGTCACCCCACGCCACGGCCTCACCGGTCACCGGCGTGCCGGCGTCATCGGTCCGGAGCACGACGACGGCCTCCAGGGCGGACACCGGATCACCAGTGGCGATGGCCTCGTCGAGCATCGCCGGGTAGTCGGTGCCCAGGAACCCCTGGACGGTAAAGAGCAGCCGGGCTCCTGAGGCGCGCAGGATGTACGCCGCCTCGGCTCCCTTATAACGAGTGTTGAGCGGCACCAAGACGGCACCAGCGCCGACGGCACCCAGTGCGGCCACGATCCACTCGGCACAGTTCGGGGCCCAGATGGCTACTCGGTCGCCCGGTTCGATGCCCCTGGCCATAACGGCACGAGTGGCGGTGGCGACCTCTTCGGCCAAGCGGTCGAACGACCATCGAGTGGTCGTCCCACCTGGTCCGTGCAGGTCGACGATGGCCTCGGCCTCGCCGAATCGGGCCGCGGCGTCCTGGACGAGGCCGGGGAGCGTCCCCCACTCCAGGTCCCCCCTTGGATCAGTCACATCTGACACGCCGTCAGGGTAGTGCATCGTCCCGTGGGCCTCACCTTGCCCAGTCGATCGACCTGCTTGCTGCGCGTGGGTCGCCACCTCCGACCATGCATTGCCTCACGTGAGAACCTCCGCGTCGTTCACATCGAGCGAACGGTGGCCACGACGGCCCGGGCGTCGAGGATGGTGGTGATGTCGCCGGGGTCGCTAGTGAGGACGATGTCGCCCGGCTGGACGACCAAGGCCAGATGCCCGTCCACCACGTCGTCGGTCCGGCTTTGCCGCAGCAGGGCGCCGACCGATCGACCAGCAGAGTCGTCAAGGCCCACGGCATCGATTCCGGCCAGCACCCGCGCCAGGTTGGCCTGGCGTCCACCGCCCCGCCACACCTGGGCGACGACCGCCGCGCTCGTTCGAACCGGTAGCTGCTCTTGATGCGCCAGTCGGAGAATGGCCCCTACGGTGCGGTCCTGGCGGTCCACTGCAATCAGCGCACCGGCATCGAGGATCAGCGGCATCAGGCGGTGGATCGGCTGGCTCGCCGACGCACACCGAGCGTTCGGGCCGCCTCTTCGAGTTCCGCCTCACTGAAGGGACTGGTTTCGGATTCCCATGCGTCGAGGGCCGATCCGAGCAGTTGGTTCCGGAGCCGGTCAGATGCGGCGGCGGCCAACCACGCCGACACACTGGATCCGGCCTGCTCGGCGGCGTTTCGCACTGCGGCCCCCAACTCGGGGTCCATGGTCACGGAGAATCGGTCAACCTGCATGCGACGATCTTACTGCATACGATCGTATGTACAGCGGAGATCATCACGTCTTGCGACGGTCAGTCCCGGACGATCCGGCCCCGTTCGGTCAGATCAGGCGTGCTGGCTGGAGACCGAGACCACTTCGCCTGTCATGAACGTGGCGTACTCACTGGCCAAGAAGGCAATCACGTTCGCCACCTCCCACACCTCAGCACCTCGGCCGAACACTTCGCGGCTCGCCAACACGGCCAGCTCATCGTCGGCCATCACCTTGTTCAGGAACGGGTGGACGGCCAGGCTGGGCGACACGGCGTTGATGCGGACCCCGTGCGGGGCGGCCTCGACGGCTGAGCACCGGGTCAGGGCCATCACTCCGGCCTTGGCCGCCGCGTAGTGAGACTGCCCGGCTTGGGCCCGCCATCCGAGCACCGAGGCGTTGTTCACGATCACCCCGCCGCCCTCGCGAGAGTAGAAGTGGCGCAGTGCCGCACGAGTGCACCGGAAGGTGCCAGTCAGGGTGACATCGAGGACGAGGTCCCACTGCTCATCGGTCATGTCGACCACGTCGACCTGCCCACCGAGGCCGGCGTTGTTGACGGCCACGTCAAAGCGGCCGTGCTCGGCCACCGCCGCGTCATAGAGCCCTTGCACCTGTTGCTCGTCGGTGACGTTGCACACGACGGCCAGCGGCCGGACCCCATCGGACTCCGGCAGTGCGGCCAGGGCGTCGGCTGTCTCTGCGAGTCGGCGTTCGTGGGTATCGGACACCACCACGGTGGCGCCCTCTTCGATGCAGCGCTTGGCCGTGGCGAAGCCGATGCCGGTGCCCGCCGCCGCCGTCACCACCACGATCTTGCCGGTCAGCAGCCCGTGGCCAGCGGGAGGTTCCGGGGCCGGCGGCATCGTCCTGGTGGTATCGGTCATCGCAGGTCTCCTTTTGGTTCGGGCGGCAGTCCAAGGACTCGCTCGCCGATGATGTTCTTCTGAATCTCGTTGGAGCCGGCGTAGATGGTCTCGGACCGGCTGAACAGGAAGGTCCGTTGGAACTCGTCGAGCTCGTAGGGCGCGGCCTCTGCGATCAGGGCGTCAGATCCACGGATGTCCATGGCCAGCTCGCCCAAGCTGCGGTGCCATGTCGCCCAAAACAGCTTGATGATCGACGCTTCAGCCGGGGCGGCGGGTCCGTCGTAGCCCGACAGGCTCCGCAGCGTGTTGTAGCGAAGTACCTCGAGTTCGGCGTACGAGCGAGCCAGACGCTGACGGATGATCGGATCGCGGCTACGTCCGCTGGCCTGCGCAGTGGCGATCAGATGGTCGAGTTCACGGCGGAACGAGAGCTGGTGGCCGAGAAGTCCCACGCCGCGCTCGTATCCCAGCGTGGCCAGGGCCACCCGCCATCCCTCACCTGGCTCACCGACCACCAGGTCCTTGGCCGTCCGGGCTCCGTCGAAGAAGACCTCGTTGAACTCGGAGGTCTTGGTCAGCTGGGTGATCGGGCGGATCTCCACGCCGGGCTGGTCCATCGGCACCAGTAGGTACGAGAGCCCCTTGTGACGGACGGAGCCGGGCTCGGTGCGGCACACCACGAAGCACCAGTCGGATTGGTGGGCCAACGACGTCCACACTTTTTGGCCGGTAATGACCCACTCGTCGCCATCGAGTTCGGCCCGCGTGGCCACATTGGCCAGGTCGCTGCCGGCATTTGGCTCCGAATAGCCCTGGCACCACAGCTCGGTCCCGTCCACGATCCGGGGCAGGAACCGGTCGCGCTGGGCAGGGGTTCCGTACTGGATAAGCGTGGGACCCAAGAGTCCCTCCCCGAGGATGCTCACGCGTCCGGGAGCCTTGGCCTTCACGTACTCCTCGTTGAAGATGACCTGGTGGGCGATGGACGCACCCCGGCCCCCGAACTCGGTGGGCCAGCCCAAGCAGGTCCAGCCTCCAGAGGCCAGGACCCGCTCCCACTCGAGGCGGACCTCGAAGCCGAAGGTCTCATCGCCCGATCCTCCACGGCCGCCCAAGGCGGCGAACTCCCCCACCACATGATCGGCCATCCACTGCTGGACTTCCTTGCGGAAGGCCTCGTCTTCGGGTCGGTCTCTAAGGTCCATGGTGGCGTTGTCCTGGTGTCATCTAGGAGGTATTCAGGCGTGTCGAAATATGCCGCGACGTTAGCAAACAGGCCTCCGACTCCATTCGGTTGCGGTCCGAAAGGCGGCATGATCGGTGGGTTCTTGGCCCAGGGGAACACGAGGGGAGGTTTCGGCGTTCCTCTAGGTGTTCGCCACGGGGCGACCGGTTCGCCGGGTTGCCTCGGGCGCCACGTATTGACCCACATCACAAAGGAGTTCGCATGAGTGTCACCCCTGAATCCACCTCCCCCATCGGTCCGCTCGAACTGTCGGACGACGAGTGGAAGGCCCGTCTGTCGCCCGAGCGCTATGCCGTCCTGCGCCAGAAGGGGACCGAGCCGGCATGGTCGGGAGAGCTACTCCACGTAGAGGGCAGCGGCATGTTCACCTGCGCCGGGTGCGGAGCAGAGTTGTTCCCCACTGACACGAAGTTCGAATCCGGCTCTGGTTGGCCCAGCTTCACCCGGGCGGTATCGGAAGGCACCATCGTGGAACATGTCGATAGGTCGTTCGGTATGTCTCGGACGGAAATCACCTGCGCACGGTGCGGTGGACACCTCGGCCATGTGTTTCCCGATGGACCAGCGCCTACCGGCCTGCGCTACTGCGTCAATTCGTTGTCCTTGGAGTTCGAGCCCACCAAAGATTGAAACCTGGGGATCTGATTCCGGGCGGCGGCTGATCTGACTAGGCGCGTCACGCGTTGCGCCCCCGGCCACTCGGCCGGGGGCGCAATCGCGGACGGACTCACTTCACGGGGCGACCAGCCGCTCCTCCAGCAATGAGAAGAGCGAGCCCAGGGTGTCGGCCTCGGGCGCCCCGCCCGAACGGACCAGCACCCGACCAGCATCGGCCAGCGCCTGACAGGCCCGGAACGCCTCATCCTTGGAAAGCACCACACGCTGACCGAACCGGAGGGGTCGATCCAGTAGGTCAGTAGTGGAATCCACGGGAGCCAACGTGGCCTCAGGCACCGGCCGACTCCCCGTCGAACGATGCTGTCGGATCACCATCGACTGATGGGCGGACCACCCGGTGGACGTCGACCGTGGCGAAGCGCAGCGCCGGGCCGACTTCGTCGGCGACGATCTCCACCTTGAAGCGTCGGTCCCCTTCCTCGGTCTCCCAGCTCCGCTGCTCGAGCCGGCCGGTGACGATCACCCGCATCCCCTTGGTCAGGCTGAGAGCCACGTTTTCGGCCAGATCCCTCCAGATGACGACGTCGAAGAAGGAGGTGGACTCCTCCCACTCGTTCGTCTCCCGGTTCTGCCACCTCCGGTTGGCGGCTACGCCTAGGTTGGTAGTGGCCTGACCGTCACGGGTGTAGCGGATCTCGGGGTCCCTGGTCAGGTTCCCCACGATCGTGGTGGTAGTTGCGCTGCTCATGTGTGTTCCCTTCGGATGCACCGGAGTGCCTTGCCGCCGGCAGTAGTAAGCACCGGACGGGCCGCCCACTCGGGCGACATCGGCACCCTGCTCGCCTCACCTTGCTGGAAGTCGCTACCGCACCTGGCTGTGCACCTGGCTCGACACCGTCCACCTGGGCTGATCTGCTGAGGTCGGGGCTGGTCTTGGCAGATCTCGAACCACAGGCGGCCGAAGGCCTGGTCTGGGCGGCAGTCGGATGCGAGACGTAGGGCATCGCGTCCAGTCCGTTCCTCAATTCGAACTTCCGCACGTTCAGCTTCGGGATGCGTGTCACCATTCATGCCGACGGAACCTGGTCGTATGAGGAAGAGGTGATGTGGGACATCGCCGCTGCAGGCATCCGCCCCTCGGCGTCCGCCGTAGCGCTCATCGGGGGGAATGGGCCCAGGTCGCTACCATGGGCCACCACACGGGCCGGCACGACGCCAGCCACTGCCCCTAAGGAACCCCCATGCCCTCGACGTCACCGGGACCACTCCACGGCGTGCGCGTGCTCGACCTGAGTTCGGTGGTCATGGGTCCACTGGCCACCCAGATCATGGGTGATCTGGGTGCCGATGTGATCACTGTGGAGGACCCGAAGGGGACGCTGATCCGGGTGATGACCCCTGGCCCCGTGCCACAATTGTCCGGTATCGCCCTCAACCTGCTGCGCAACAAGCGCAACGTCACCCTCGACTTGAAGAACCCGGTCGGTCGGGCCGAGGCCCTGGCCATTGCCGCCACCGTCGATGTAGTGATCACCAACCTGCGCCCCGGAACACTGAGCCGGCTGGGTCTCACCTACGCCCACTTCGCCGCCGTTCGTCCGGACATCGTCTTCTGCCAGGCCCAGGGCTATCCGTCGGACTCCCCCGCTGCCGACTCCCCCGCCTATGACGATGTCATCCAGGCCGGATCGGGGATCCCCGATACCTTCCGACGCCAAGGTGGCGATCCGGAGCTGGTCCCCACCTTGGTGGCCGACAAGGTCAGCGGGCTCACCATCACCTATGCGGTACTGGCCGCCCTGCTGCACCGAGCACGCACGGGAGAGGGACAGCACATCGAGATCCCCATGATCGACGTCATGACGTCGTTCACCCTCGTCGAGCACGCGGGAGCCGCTACCGCCATCCCCCCGCAAGGCCCCCCGGGATATCCGCGGATCCTCAACCCCGAGCGCAGGCCCCAGCGCACGGCTGACGGATGGATCAATGTGCTGGCCTATACGAGGAAGAACTATGACGACCTGTTCCGTGAGGCCGGTCGACCTGATCTGGCCGAAGATGAACGGATCAGTTCAGCCCGGTCACGAATCGCCCATGCCGATGCCCTCTACCGGGATGTGGCCGAGATTCTCATCCAGCGCACGACTGCTGAGTGGCTGCAGTTCTGTGCCGACATGCACATCCCAGCGTCAGCCGTACCCACCCTGGAGGAGCTGGTGGACGCCTTGCCCGAGGACGAACATCCAGTGGCCGGTCGCTACAAAGTGATCCCACAACCGGTGCGTTTTTCCGCCTCGCCAGGGCCGACCGTACGTCTGCCCGCTGCCCTCAGCGGGCAACACAACGACGAGGTGCGCACCGAGGTAGCACAGTGGCCTGCTCGCGTCGGGCCTGCAGTGGCCACCGATCAGGCCCTATCAGCCGACCAGGCAGTTGCAACCAACCAGGAGGAGTCGTGATGGATGCTGCGTTGAGAACTTCGTTCGGTGACGTCACCGTCGTACTCGGTGCGGACCATGTGGCCGAGGTGGAGATGCACCGGCCGCCAGCCAACTACTTCGATGCCGTGCTGCTGTCCGGTGTGGTCAAGTCCATCCGTTGGGCCGCATCCGCCGGCGGCCGGGCCGTCGTGCTGTGCTCGGAGGGGAAGCACTTCTGTGCCGGTCTGGACTTCGGGGCCACCAACAAACCAGAACCCGAGGCCCTGGCCACTCTGTACGGCACGGCCCGTGAGTTGATCGACGGCCCGCTACCCGTCGTTGTCGCCGTACAAGGCTCGGCCGTCGGAGGTGGGATGGGGTTGGCCCTGGCCGGCGACTTCCGAGTGGCAGCACCCACGAGCCGGTTCGCCGCCAACTTCGCCCGGCTCGGGTTTCATCAAGGCTTCGGCATATCGATGACCCTGCCAGCCGTGGTGGGACGCCAGAAGGCGCTCGAGCTGCTCACCACCGGGCGTCGGATCGACGGCGTCGAGGCTCTGGCTATCGGACTGTGCGACCGGGTCGACGACGACCCTCGAGCCGGGGCCCATGCGCTGGCCGCCGAGATCGGTGCATCAGCACCGCTGGCTGTCCAGTCGATCCGCCGGACCCTGCGCGCCGACGTCATCGACGGCTTTGCTGGCATGGTGGCTCACGAGCGATCGGAACAGCTGCGCCTCATGGAGTCCGAGGACTTCCACGAAGGGATCGCCGCATCGATGGACCGGCGACCTCCGAAGTTCCTCGGTCGCTAGGGCCTGGTCGTTACTGGCCAGCCAGGTCCTGTTGCAGCTGGGCCCGGGTGGCGTCCGACAGCGGTACCCCAGGTCGTCCATCGGGGTACTGCGAGTGGTTGATGATGAGCGTCACCGGTCCTGCCTCGAACGCCGCTACTTCGGTTGGTGTCAACGGGAACCGGACATAGTGGACCGCCGAGGTGGTATCTGGCCGAGTCATCTGGGATTCATGCTCTTCCTCGGGAACCGACTGCACCAGGTGGGCGCCGGGCCCGTCCCCGATCTGCAGGACGGCAGAGCGCTCGATGTCGACCAGCTTGGGGAGCCAGTTCCGCAGCTCGGCTTCGCTTCGTAGCTCCAAGAACAAGGTGGCTGACAGCTCGCCCGTCGAGGGCAGCAGTCGGTTGTAGACATCGAGTTCGTGTTGGACTTGCTCATCAGTGGTGAACTTCTCGGCCCTGGCCATCTCTTGGACCTGGAAGCGCATGGTCATACGGCTCTCGAAGGTGAGGGTCACCACCGGCCCGACGGTGATACGTCTCAACTTCTTGGCTGCGATCACCGCGGTGCGGAAACCATCGCGCTCACGTTCGTAGGCGCGCTGGTCGGCGATGTCGTCGAGGGTCAGCGGATTGGCGGTCATGAATGCTCCTTAGGAATACCGTAGGCCCGCGCCATGAGTTGCAGCGGGTGGACCGGCTTGGTCCCCGTCTCTTGTTCGATGGCTCCATTGGCCAAGTGGCAGTCTCCACAGACCACTTCGTTGCCGGCGGCCTCGATCTCCTTGGCCATGGGCTGAGCCACCTTGCGAGCCAGTTCGTAGTTTTCGGCTCGATAGCCCCACGTGCCGTCGATACCCGAGCACTTCTGCACCAATGTGGCCTTGATGCCGGCCACCTTGAGCAGGTCTCGGCTCTTGAGTCCGATGTACTGGGCCTGCAGATGACAGGCCACGTGGTACGTCACCTGATCGGGAACCGCACCCGACTCGCGCCCAGGAAACTCGGTGTCGAGCGTGGTGCCTTCGGCCTTGTGCAGATTGATCAAGAACTCGGCTGGATCTGCGGTGTGCTCGGCCACCATGGCGGCATCGGCGCCGAGCGGGGTATTGGCCAAGTAGAGCGGGTAGTCCTGCTTGACCACGTAGGCACAGGTCGGCTGGGCCACGACGACTTCTTTCCCGGCCCGCACCTCCTTGGCCAGTGCGGTGACGTTCTTCTTGGCTGCCTTGGTGAACTCTTTGACGTTGCCCTGGTGGAGCCAGGGGGCACCGCAGCACACCGCCCCTTCCGGCATCGAGCACGCCACGCCGTTGCGTTCGTACACCTTGACCAGGTCCTGAGCCACCTCTGGCTCCATGTACTCGATGAAGCAGGTCGGGAAGACCGAGACTTCACCCTGAGGTGCTCCGGTAATGAAGGCTCGAGGTCCCCGATTGGCACCACGGCGTTTGAACCAGGTGGAGAACCGGGTGCGGGCGTAGGGAGGAAGCAGCCGCTCAGACGCCATACCGGTCGTCTTCTCCATGAGCTTGCGAGTGATCGACCCGGGGGTGCCGGTGAGTTTGTTGACCACCGGGGCCGCTGCTACCGAGATCTTGCCCAGCACATCGGTCCGGGCCAGAGCCTGATCAGTAATCTTCTGTCGGATCGGCAGTCCCTCGGCGTGGCGCACGGCGTGCGCCCGCATCATCAGGCGGGGGAAGTCGAGTTGCCACTCATGAGGCGGCACGTAGGGGCACTTCGGGTAGCAGAGCTTGCACTGGTAGCAGTCGTCGACCACTTCGTCCTGCTCGGCCGGTGTCATGGCCGATACATCGCCGTCACGGGCATCGATAGTGGCGAACAACGTGGGAAACGACGGGCAGAGGAAGATGCACAATCTGCACCCGTGGCAGAGGTCGAACACCCGCTCGAGTTCGACTCGGAGATCCTTCTCGTCGAGGTAGGCGGGGTCGTCGGGCGTATACGTAGTCGTCATCGAAGTCTTCTGTATCCAGTTCCGCTAGGTCTCATCTATTGCATGTTCTATGGCTGCCGGTGACCGATCAGGGCGCAGGTAAGGCGGCCGAAGCAGATGGATCCGCTCCGGCCGCCCACCACGACATCAGGAGACGGAGGCGAGTCCCTCGGTGAACCGGCCGGCGTGGCTCTTCTCGGCCCGAGCCAGGGTCTCGAACCACTCCGCGATCTCGTCGAAGCCCTCGTCACGAGCAGTGCGAGAGAACCCGGGGTACATCTCGGAGTACTCGTACGTCTCGCCCTCGATGGCCGACTTGAGATTGTCCTCGGTGGGACCGACGGGGACGCCGGTCACGGGGTCACCCACCTCACGCAGGAAGTCGAAGTGGCCGAAGGCATGGCCGGTCTCGCCTTCTGCGACCGAGCGGAACAGGGCGGCCACATCCGGGTAGCCCTCGACGTCGGCCTTCTGAGCGAAGTACAGGTAGCGGCGGTTGGCCTGGCTCTCTCCGGCAAAGGCCTCCTTGAGGTTGGCCTCGGTCTTGCTGTCCTTGAGTTCGGGCACGGTGTTCCTTCCTTATTTGGGTTGCTTGGGTTGCTTGGGTTACTGCGAAAAGTTCAGGTTGCCGTAGCTAGGTCGTGGTCCCCTGGCTCCGACGCCATCTGGCAGGTCGGGCAGAGACCCCGGAAGATCACTTCGGCAGAGGCCAGTTCGAATCCCTGATCGGCACCTTCGGGGAGCGTCAGATCGGGAAGAGTTCCCACCACATCTCGGACGCTTCCGCACGACTTGCACACCAAGTGGTGATGGGGGTCCTCGACGTTGGGGTCGAACCGGGTCATCCCCGTCCCCACGTCCAGTGCGGTGATCTCACCCAGATCCGCCAGGTCGTTAAGAGTCTGGTAGACCGTTTTCAGCGAGATCGTCTCCATCTCGAGCACAGCAACCGCGTAGACGGCATCCGCCGAGGGGTGCGTCTCGTCGCCCTGTAGAATTCGGAAGATGCACTGACGCTGAGCCGTCACCTTGCGTCCGCTCGCACGGAACCGCTCGCTCAACTCCTCCGGCGTATGCACGCCGTCACCATAACAGCAATCATTGTTTGTTGACAATCATTGTTGATATATGGCTTCCTCATCGCATGTGGCAGGCTTCCCCCATGCCAGATCCTACGAGTGCGTCGACGGCGCACGTTGATCCTTTCGACCGCGGCCAGGCCCTGGCTTGCCTGGCCGGCGAGTCGTTCGACGTACTCGTCATCGGGGGCGGGATCACCGGGGCCGGAGTGGCCCTCGATGCCGCCAGCCGGGGCCTTCGGACCGCCCTCGTGGAGAAGGCCGACTTCTCCTCGGGCACATCCTCCAAGTCGTCCAAACTGATCCACGGAGGCCTGCGCTACCTCCAACAGGGCGAGTACCGCCTGGTGTACGAAAACTTGGCTGAGCGCCAGCGCCTCCTCGAAAACGCTCCCCACCTGGTCACCCCACTCCCCTTCCTCATTCCGCTGTTCGGCAAGTCCGGCATGGTCAACAAGAGCGTGGCCCGCGTGTACCGCACCGCTCTGTGGCTCTACGACCTCACCGGCGGGGTCCGCATCGGCCGCCGCCACGAGAAGGTCACCCCGGAGCAGGCCCTGGCCCACATGCCTACTCTGCAGGCAGACCGCCTCGTCGCCGGCTTCCTCTACTGGGATGCACGCTCTGACGACTCTCGCCTGACATTGACTGTGCTGCGGACGGCGGTACTCGATCATGGAGCAACCGCGGCCAATCACACCCCAGCCACCGGACTGGTCACCGATGCCTCGGGCGCGGTCCGGGGCGCCGTTGTCTCTCCCGAGGGGGGCGATCCTTTCGAGATCAGGGCTCGAGTCGTGGTGAACGCCACCGGCGTCTGGTCCGATCAGATCCGGACCTTCGACGAGCATCAGGACCCGCACTCGATCCGGCCGGCCAAGGGGATCCACATCACGGTGCCCGAAGAAGCATTCCCGTGCGACATCGCCGCCGTCATTCCCGTCAAGGAGGACAAGCGGTCGATCTTCGTCGTGTCCTGGGGCGACCAGGTCTATCTGGGCACCACCGATACCGCCTGGGACGGCCCGCTCGATGATCCGTCGTGCACCCCCGAGGACGTCGACTACATCCTGAGTGCCGCCAACGCCATCTCCACCCGCCGACTCACCAGAGCCGACATCACCGGTATCTGGTCTGGACTCCGGCCTCTCCTCGCCCCCGACCAGAAGGGTGGATCCAGTGAGCGCACCGCTGACCTGTCTCGACGGCACACGGTTCGAACATCGGATGGCGGACTCATCACGGTCAACGGCGGCAAGCTGACCACGTACCGCAAGATGGCGGAAGACACCGTGGACGAGGTAGTCCGCCAACTCGGCACCCAAGGGCGCAAGTGTCAGACGAAGCACCTGCGACTGCACGGGGCGCCCACCGGTCGCCGCACCACCCCCAAGGCCGGTGGGGAAGGATCCAACGTGCGACCCGATCGGTCCGACCCCGTGGCCTCGAGGGCCGCCCACCTCGCCAGCCGGTTCGGCACTGAGGCCGAGTCCGTGCTGGCCATGGCCGAGGGGCGACCCGAGCTGCTCGAGCCCCTGGTCGCCGGTCTGCCCTATCTGGCCGTCGAAGCGCTCTGGGCGGTACGGCGGGAGATGGCCAGGACGGTGTCCGACGTGCTCGATCGCCGCACCCAGTCGTCGTACCGCCAGGCCCGGGCCGCCGCCGACGCCGCGGCGTCCGTTGCCGCCTTGATCGGCCCGGAGCTCGGGTGGGACGAGGGACGTATCCGCTCAGAGGCCGATACCTACGCGGCGCACCTTCGAGCCCAGTTGACTCGGGCCGGGCTCGACATCGACGTGGCTGCACAGAGCGATGATGAGGTCTCGTTGACCACCGTCTCCGATGCCACCGATCCCCAGGGGAAGACTGACGCATGAGCCAGCCCACGCCGGTGACACCCATCGATGCCCAGCCGTCCGCCGTCACGGACCGGCTCGGCGCCGTACATGTTCCGGTCGACGATGCCCTGGCTCGACGGCTGGCCGATGCATGTGACGCCGTGTCGGTGCTCGATGCGGACCGAGCGGAGGCCGGAAGGGACTGGTGGCCACTGGCTATCGGATGGGCTGCCGCCGGCTCGGTACCGTCGCGTCCCGCCCTGATCGCCCGCCCCACCGATACCGCCCAGGTGTCGGCGGTGCTGGCCTTGTGCGATGCCGCCCGGGTGCCCGTCACGCCAGCCGGCGGCCGCAGCGGTGTGTGCGGAGCGTCGGTCCCGCTGTTCGGAGGGGTTGCCCTCGATCTGTGCGGTTTGGCCGGAGTGGGCGACGTCGACAGCGAGTCGCTGGTGGCCGATCTGCGCGCTGGCACCTTCGGCCCTGATGTCGAAGCCGGGCTGCGCGACGGTCACGGACTGACGCTCGGTCACTGGCCGCAGTCGATGGACCTCTCGACCGTGGGCGGGTGGTTGGCGTGCCGAGGTGCGGGTCAGTACTCCAACCGGTACGGGAAGATCGAGGACATGGTGATCGGCCTCGAGGTGGTACTGGCCGATGGTCGGGTCATCCGCACCGGAGGGCGCGGCCCGCGCTCAGCCACCGGTCCCGACCTCACGCAACTCTTCGTAGGCAGCGAGGGCACTCTCGGCGTCATCACCGAAGGTCGGTTCCGCGTCCATCCGGTTCCCGATGGCGAAGGGCGCCGGGTATTCGGATTCGACTCGTTCGCGGCAGGACTCGATGCCTGTCGCCGAATCCTGAGGGCCGGGGCCACCCCGGCCGTCCTCCGGCTCTACGACACCACTGAATCCGGCCGCTCCTTCGATGAGACCGACACCAACGTCCTGATCGTGCTCGACGAGGCCGATCCGGCCCTGGTGAGCGCCACGCTCGGCATCGTCGACCGGGAGTGTGCCGGCGCTGCCGCCCTCGACATCGCCCATGTCGACCGGTGGCTGACCCATCGCAACGACGTGTCCGCTCTGGCCCCGCTGTGGCGCTCTGGGGTGGTGGTCGATACCGTCGAAGTGTCGGCCCGCTGGTCCGTGCTTCCCGACCTCTACCGCTCGGTGCTCGATGCACTGGCCGGAGTGCCTGGGACCCTGGTGTCCTCGTCTCATCAGAGCCATGCCTATACCGACGGCGCCTGCCTCTACTTCACCTTCGCCGGACGCCCACCCGAGGAGATCGGAGCCGACGACGCCGTGGGCAGGGATACATGGATCAGCGAGTACTACCGCCGAGCATGGGACGAGGTCACCCGAGCCACCGTCGCCGCTGGTGGGGCCATCAGCCATCACCACGGCATCGGGCTCAACCGGGGTCGGTTCATGGCCGACGGACTCGGTGCGTCCTTCGAAGTGCTCTCCTCGGTGAAGGCGGCCCTCGACCCGAACGGCATCCTCAATCCAGGCAAACTCGGGTTGGACAGCCCGTTCGGTCCGGTGGTGTGGCCATGAGCATCCTGGTCATCGACGTCGGCACCTCGGGGGTCCGTGGTGCTGTGGTCCGCCCCGATGCCTCCGTAGAGCACATCCACCACGTCCCCGTCCTTCCGGACACTCCCTTCCCCGGGCTGGTCGAGTTCGATGCCATCGCCATCGCCGACGCGGTGCGCCAAGTCGCTACCCGGAGCCTGGCCGACGGGGGCCCGGTGGACGCGGTGGGAATCGCCACCCAGCGGGCGTCCACCCTGGTGTGGGATCGGGCCACCGGCCAGCCAGTCGGGCCTGGGCTGGGCTGGCAGGACCTGCGCACCGTAGGGACGTGCCTGGAGCTCCAGGCTCAGGGCATCCGGATCGCCCCCAACGCATCGGCCACCAAGTTGGCTGCCATCCTCGATATCGCCGATCCTGACCGCTCACGATCAGAGCGAGGAGAGCTGGCCTTCGGCACCATCGACACTTGGGTGGCATGGATCCTGTCCGAGGGCGAGTTACACATAACCGACGCATCGAACGCCGGGGTGACCGGCCTCATCCACGGCGATGGCTCGGGGTGGAGTCCGCACCTGCTGTCCACCCTGCGCATACCCGAGGCTGTCCTGCCACGGATCGTCGACTCGTCCGGTGTCGTCGGGACGGCGAGGCTGCTGGTCGGAGCACCGCCCATTGCCGGAGTCGCCGGAGACCAGCAGGCATCGCTCATCGGTCAGAGTTGCACCCGTGCCGGTCAAGCCAAGGCCACCTTCGGCACCGGAGGCATGCTCGATCAGTGTTTGGGCGAGCAGCGGCCACCCCAAGCGGCACGCGGCCCGGCCGGGACCATCCCGATCATCGCCTGGCGCCGGGATGGGACCATCACCTGGGGGATCGAAGCCATCATGCTGTCCGCCGGGAACTGCGTGGAGTGGCTGCGGGACGACCTCGGGATCATCGAGGACGCCGCCGAATCATCGGTGGTGGCCGAACAGTGTGACGACTCCGGTGACGTCTGGTTCGTGCCCGCGCTGCTCGGCCTCGGCACACCGGTCTGGGACTTCGGCGCCCGAGGCACCTTCACGGGGATCACCCGCGGGAGTGGGCGTCCAGAGCTGGTCCGAGCTGTCCTGGAGGGCATCGCCCATCGAGGAAGCGACCTGTTGGAGGCGGCCGAGGCGGACTCCGGCCTTCCCGTTGATTCCCTTCGTGTCGACGGCGGCATGACGGCGAACACCGTGTTCATCCAGGCCCTCGCCGATGCCTGTGGACGCCCCATCGAGATCTCCCCTGTTCTGGAAGCCACCACCCTGGGTGCAGCGTTTTTGGCCGGGATGGCTGTGGGGACATGGACCGGCGAGGACGACGTAGCCGCAGCCTGGACCCCACGGGCCATTGTCGAACCGTCACTCAGCGTCGCCGAACGTGATGCGGCCCGGTCACGGTGGCTCGATGCCCGGTCGCGGGCCGAAGGGACCATCCCTGAGTTGTCCGGCATCGACTTCTGAGGGCCTGAACTAGGGCTGTTGGCTCCTGACGCACGGAAGACCCGACGATACGGCCATTTGGGCAAAAATCCATTGTGGAGCGACGGCCGTGGCCCCTACAATGCACGGAGGAGAGTTCGTTCATTTCGTCGCGGAGCGGTGTCTCATTCGATGAAGGCATCGATCGTGCTCTCCTCGATCGGACCGGCCGAAGCCGGGCAAGCAGGAGACCCCATGAGCACCGGCGTCGAGACATGAGCACCGGCGT
>JBAXCY010000005.1:0-45476 GCA_037141235.1 Acidimicrobiales bacterium
CCAGTGGTGCAGATGCCAACGGCGGCCCCAGTGGTGCAGATGCCAACGGCGGCCCTAGTGGTGCAGATGCCAACGGCGGCCCCAACGGGCAGGTGCGCTGATGCCGCGCCGCGACGATCTCCAGTCGATCTTGGTCATCGGCTCGGGCCCGATCGTGATCGGCCAGGCCTGCGAGTTCGACTACTCGGGGACCCAGGCCTGTCGCGTGCTGGCCGAAGAGGGCTACCGGGTAGTGCTGGCCAACTCGAACCCGGCCACGATCATGACCGACCCGGGCATGGCGGATCGGACCTACGTCGAGCCCCTCGACCCCGATGTGCTGACTGCCATCATCGAGCGGGAGCGGCCCGACGCCCTGCTGCCCACTCTGGGCGGCCAGACGGCCCTCAACTTGACCATGGCCCTGTTTGAGCGAGGTGTCCTTGGGGCCAACAATGTCGAGGTCATCGGAGCCAACCCCGAGGCCATCGCCACGGCCGAGGACCGTGAGAAGTTCAAGGCCGCTATGCAAGAGATCGGCCTGTCGGTCCCGGCATCGGGCTTCGCCCACTCCCTCGACGAGGCCATGGCCATCGGCGAGTCGATCGGCTACCCGATCATGGTGCGCCCGAGTTACATCTTGGGAGGAGCCGGCACCGGCATCGCCCAGAACCCCGAAGCGCTGATCCAACTGGCCGCCGAGGGTCTCGACGCCTCGCCCATCAGCGAGGTGCTCGTCGAGCGCTCCATCGCAGGACAAAAGGAGTACGAGCTCGAAGTCATGCGTGACTACGCCGATAACTGCGTAGTGATCTGCTCCATCGAGAACTTCGACCCGATGGGAGTACACACCGGCGACTCGATCACCGTGGCCCCAGCGCAGACCCTGACCGACGTCGAGTACCAGGAGATGCGCGACGCCTCGTTCGCCTGTATCCGACGCGTGGGAGTGGAGACCGGCGGTTCCAACGTCCAGTTCGCTGTCGACCCGTTGACGGGCCACCAGACGGTCATCGAGATGAACCCCCGGGTATCCCGGTCATCTGCCTTGGCCTCCAAGGCCACCGGATTCCCGATCGCCAAGATTGCTGCCCGCCTAGCGGTCGGCTACCGACTCGACGAGATCACCAACGACATCACCGGGGCCACCCCAGCTTCGTTCGAACCGGTCATCGACTACGTCGTGACCAAGATCCCCCGGTGGGCGTTCGAGAAGCTGCCGGGTTCGACCGGCGAGCTCGGCACCCGGATGCAGTCGGTGGGCGAGGTGATGGGCATCGGACGGACATTCCCGGAATCGCTGCAGAAGGCGGTCCGTTCGCTGGAGCAGGGGCGGTCCGGACTCAACGCCGACCCGTCGGAGTCGGCCGTCGACGACGTTGCCATCGAACAACTGCTCGACGACGTGGCTGTGGCCACACCCGAGCGGCTCTACCAGCTCGAGTCGCTGCTGCGCCGCGGGGTGTCGGTCGAGGACCTCAACGAGGCCACCGGCATCGACCCGTGGTTCCTGTCCGAGATGGCCAAGATCACCGACGCCCGGATGGCCCTCGACCTACGGGTCACCCTCGGGACCACCGTGGCCGATCTGGACCGTCGCGACTGGCGGCGTATGAAGCGCCTCGGGTTCTCCGATGCCCAACTGGCCCACTTGCTGGGTGACGCCGTGTCGGTGGCCGATGTGCGGGCCGCCCGGGTGATAGCAGGCGCCCCGGTGACCTTCAAGACGGTCGACACGTGTGCGGCCGAGTTCGAAGCCCACACGCCGTACCACTACTCGACCAGCGAGGACGAGGACGAGATCCGACCCTCGGACCGCCCCCGGGTGATCATCCTCGGTTCCGGTCCCAACCGGATCGGCCAGGGGATCGAGTTCGACTACTGCTGCGTGCACGCATCGATGGCGCTGCGCGACGCCGGGTTCGAGACCATCATGCTCAACTGCAACCCCGAAACGGTCTCCACCGACTACGACACCTCGGACCGCCTCTACTTCGAGCCGCTGACCGACGAGGACCTGGCCAACGTCATCGAGGCCGAGCAGGCCGCATCACGTGGCGAGGGCCGCCTGGTGGGTGTGATTGTGAGCCTGGGAGGCCAGACCCCGCTGAAGCTGGCGGCCGGTATCGACGAGTCCCTGGTGCTCGGCACCTCGCCCGCCTCCATCGACTTGGCCGAGGACCGCGAGCGGTGGAATGCACTGTGCGGGAGCCTCGGCATTCCCCAGCCTCCCGGGGGCACGGCCACCACGGCGGCCGAAGCCGTGGTCGTGGCTGGCAAGGTCGGATATCCGGTACTGGTCCGCCCGTCCTATGTGCTCGGGGGCCGAGCCATGGAGATCGTCTACGACGACGATCGCCTGATCGAGGCAGTCGAAGCCATGTCCGGCGTCGGCGGCTCACTGGGTCGTGAGGGTGGGGTGACCGCAGACCGGCCCGTGCTGGTCGACCGCTTCTTGGAAGATGCCGTCGAGGTCGACGTGGACGCCGTGCGCGACGCCACCGGCGAGGTCGTCATCTGCGGCGTCATGGAGCACGTGGAAGAGGCCGGGGTCCACTCCGGCGATTCGGCGTGCGCCCTGCCACCCCAGACGCTGTCGGCCGAGGTCATCGCCGAGCTCGAGCGCCACGTGCGGGTCATCTGCGAGGCCCTCCAAGTCCGTGGGCTGTGCAACGTGCAGTTCGCCGTCAAGGGCAACCAGGCCTACGTGCTCGAAGCCAATCCGCGGGCCAGCCGCACCGTTCCTTTCGTGGCCAAGGCCACCGGGGTGCCGGTGGCCATGGTGGCAGCCCGAGTCATGGTCGGGGCTACCTTGGCTGAGCTGCGGGCCGAGGGGCTCCTCCGTGAGCCCGTCACCGGTCACGTGTCGGTCAAAGAGGCCGTGCTTCCCTTCAACCGGTTCCCTGGGGTGGACACCCTGCTCGGCCCCGAGATGCGATCGACGGGTGAGGTGATGGGGATCGGCTCTACGTTCGGGCTCGCCTTTGCCAAGAGCCAGATCGCCGCCGGCAACCGGCTACCCACGTCGGGCACCGTGTTCCTGTCGCTGGCCGACCGGGACAAGACGGGCGGGCTCGAGGCAGCACGCCAGTTCGCGGCCCTTGGCTTCGACATCGCTGCCACCTCGGGCACGGCTGCCCTGCTGGAGTCCGAGGGCATCTCGGTCGGCACGGTGGTGGCCAAGGTGGGGGAGGCCCACCAAGGCAATGTCGATGCTGTCGAGCTCATCGCCAGCGGCAAGGTCCATCTGGTCATCAACACGCCACGAGGCCGGGGCCCCCGGGCTGATGGCATCCATATCCGGGCCACGGCGCTGGCTCACTTGGTGCCCTGTCTGACCACGGTGGCGGCAGCCAAGGCGGCAGCGGCTGGTATCGCCGATTGGATCAGCCACCCGCTGTCGGTCCGTTCGTTGCAGGAGTACCACGAACGATGAACCGTTGGGTGCTGGCGAGTTGAGTGACGGCGAGGTGAACGACCCGGGCGCAGTTCGAGGGGGCCGAACCCGACGGGGGCGGCGATCGGACGCCCGTAGCCGGGTCGACTTGGCCGTACGGGTCGGCTCGCTCACCTTGGCCAACCCGGTGATGACCGCCTCGGGCACGGCTGGACATGGCGATGAGCTCGAGGCCTACGCCCCGCTGTCCGAGTTGGGGGCCATGGTGGTCAAGTCCCTGTCGGTCGCCCCATGGCCCGGTAATCCTGCACCTCGGGTCCACCAGGCCGGGGCCGGCATGCTCAACAGCGTGGGGCTCCAGGGACCTGGGCTCGAGGCATGGATTCGAGACGACCTGCCTCGATTGTTGGCGGTGGGGGCTCGCACGGTGGTCAGCATCTGGGGTCAGCGAGTGGACGACTACGCGCAAGCAGCCGCCATTCTGTCCGGCGTCGACGGACTGACAGCCATAGAGGTCAACGTGAGTTGCCCCAACTTGGAGGACCGGCGGCATATGTTCGCCCACTCACCGGAGTCGACCGCCGCTGTCATGACCGCCGTGTCGGCCGGGTGCCCGGGGATCCCTCTGTGGGCCAAGCTCAGCCCGACGGTGTCCGACATTGCTGAGGTGGCTGGGGCGGCCCTCGACGGCGGAGCTGAGGCCGTCACGTTGATCAACACGGCATTGGGCATGGCCATCGACATCGAGCAGCGGGCCCCGCAGTTGGGCTCGGGCCGAGCTGGTGGCGGACTGTCTGGTCCTTCGATCCACCCGATCGCCGTGCGAGCGGTATTCGATGTCCGGGCCCATCATCCCGACGCCACCATCATTGGGGTCGGTGGAGTGATGTCCGGCGCAGATGCGATCGAACTGGTGATGGCCGGGGCCGACGCCGTCCAAGTCGGCACGGCCACCTTCCGGGACCCACGGGCCCCATGGCGGGTGCTCGACGAGATGGCCCGGTGGTGTGTGGACCATGGAGTGGGCTCGGTGCGCGAGTTACAAGGTGTGGCTCACGGTTGAAGCGCACGTTGAGGAGCACGCTGAGTGGAGTCGCATGACGACAGACGGACCAAGGAGTAGTGCAGGCAATGGGTGATGTGACGAGTTCCGAAGCCTCGACCGGTGCGGAGGGGTTTGCCAGCCGAGTGGCTCGGGCTGTGGCCGACACCGGGCCGCTGTGCGCGGGGATCGACCCATCGGTCGGACTGCTGGGCGAATGGGGCTTGCCTGCCTCTGCCGACGGTGTGCGCACCTTTGGACTGCGGTGCATCGAGGCATTCGCCGGTGTGGTGCCGGTAGTGAAGCCACAGGTCGCCTTTTTTGAGCGATGGGGCTCGGCCGGCATGGCCGCATTGGAAGATGTGCTCGCCGCGGGTCGGGCTGCGGGGCTGCTGGTCATCGCCGATGCCAAGCGGGGGGACATCGGCTCCACCATGGAGGCCTACGCCTCGGCATGGCTCGACCCGATGAGCCCCCTGGTGGCCGACGCCGTCACCGCTACTCCGTACCTCGGGCTCGGTGCCCTGCAGCCCGCACTCGACCTAGCCGCGGCCAGCGGCCGTGGCGTGATCGTGGTGGTGCGCAGTTCCAACCCCGAGGGCCGGTCACTACAGGAGGCCCGCACATCTTCGCTCCAGGATGGCTCGTCCGATGGCCCGTCCGTCGAGGACATGCTCCTTGCCGCCATTGCTGAATGTAACCACGGAGGCCTGGCCGTTCCTGGAACTGTGGGTGCTGTGGTGGGTGCCACCCGGGAGCCCTCCGCCTTCGATCTGGCCGGGTTGGGGGGCGTCATTTTGGCTCCTGGTCTCGGTGCGCAAGGGGGCACGGCCGCAAGTGCTGCGGCATTGTTCGGCGGTTGCCCGAGAGGGAGCGTGCTGCCCAGTGCCTCGAGGTCGATCCTGGGAGCAGGACCCGACGTGGCCGGGCTGCGCGAGGCGGCCCGGGCCGAGTGTCAGG
Source organism: Acidimicrobiales bacterium (assembly GCA_037141235.1). GTDB lineage: Bacteria > Actinomycetota > Acidimicrobiia > Acidimicrobiales > RAAP-2 > Bog-756. Next base: position 5,379 of record JBAXCY010000005.1, read on the forward strand.
CGCTCGGAGACGTACTCAACTGATCTGCGCCCTTTGAGGATCGCGGCCTTACCTCTGCCCTCCCAGGTCATTGAAGGGTGGTGCACCCGGGCCCGACCTACTCCCATAGCCGGCGTTGGGGGACACGCTTTGGCGCGTAGTAGTTCCCCGACAAGCTCAGTGCTCGTAGACCTCACGTCGGTGGGCCATTCGAAGGACATGACGCGCAAGAGGGGCCCGAAGGCCCCTCTGCCGGACTACCTCGCCCTGACTGCTTCCAGGCTACCAGGCACTGTCAAACCTGCACCGTACGGCCCAGCTCACCGGGTGCTTGGCTCAGCACGTATCCCTCCACCCAGTTGCCCTGTTTGGGGCTATTCAGATCAACGGATGAGCATGGCGGCCAGGCTGAAGGCGAAGGCCGCTGCCCCGAGACACCACAGCAGTCCGACCACCCACCGGCCCCGCACCGAAGCCACCAGCGCCACGATCAGCAGAGGCGCCATGGCCAAGCCGTAGCGGCCGCTCACCGACGGGTCGACGTTGTAGGACCAGTGGATGGCATAGCCGAGGGCCACTCCACCCAGGTAGAGCACGGGGATGGAGACCAGCCCCATCCAGTGGTACCAGCGGCGGGTAGTCACGAAGAAGCCGCCTGCTGCGCCAGCAGCCAAGGCATAGACCAGAGCAGCCGACAGCACGTAGGCCAGGTTCTGCATGCGAACCGGTTCGTCGATCAAGGCGTGCGACGACGATCGGAACGGATCGAAGGAACCGGTCAGTGGAGTCAGCATCGACACTGACTCACGCATGATGTCGGTGATCCCGTTGGGTGCGGTGCGCAGCACGTGCCACGTGGCAATGGTGGCCGGATCGATGTAGGCCCGGGCGTGCGAGACGGCCGCCCAAGCGGCCACCGACAGCACGCCCCCAGCCAGCAGGGCCCCACCTGTAGGAAGCCACCGCATGATGGCGGCGCCTAAACCTGCCCGACCGAGAGCCTCCGGTTCCCCCGAGCCAGGCACGAGATCGACATCTACGGAGTCCTGGCGTCGCCAGATGGAGACCGACTCGAGGGCGAACAGGATCGCCAGGGCGATCACGGGCAGGACGTCGACTGCTTTGCACAGGACCACCCCGAAGGCCACCAAAGCCAGTACCGGTGCCCGCCATCGACCGGGACGCGTCCACGCCAGCGCTCCCACCAAGAGGACGAGGCTGCCGGCGAAAATCGAGGCGGCATCGTTGGTCACGTTGCTCCCGGTGTAGATCACCAGCGGCGCGGTGGCCACCAGCAGAATCCCCGCCCCGATCCGGAGGGGTGGAAGACGGACGATCCGACATGCCGCCCAGAGCATGGTCAGTCCGAGCAGCAGCCAGATGATGCCGCTCATCCTGGTAGCGGTCGGGTCCGACATGGCGAACAAGTGGATAGCTGCCCATCGCATTGGGACGGTGAGTGCGTAGTAGCCCGGGGGCTGTTGTGCTTCGAACTGGGGAAGCTCGTCGGCTAGGGCTGCTTTGACCTGGGGTCCGAGCGGAGTACCACATGGGGGCATGGAGACCGAAGGGACGGCGATGCCGTGGCACTCGAGCATCTGGATGCTGGCCGGCTGGATCTGGTCGCCAATGCGGGGGATGCTCCCCGCGGCAACCCGGGTCACATAGTCGTAGTGATTGATCTCATCGATGGGGGAGAACTGCGGACTCTGGTGGATGTGCACCGACACCAGCACGATCGGAGCGAAGACGACAGTGAGTAGGAACACCACGACGGCACCGGCCGTCGGGAAGCACAGATGCAGGATCCGGCGCATGGGCGAGACGTGCTCGAAGTCTGGACCTTTGCCAGTTCGGTCGTCTAGGACTTCGGGTCCGTTCATGGGCAACGAAGGCCCCTCTGCCGCTGCCTGCTACCGATCAGCGGTGGGCAGGTCCTTGGCGAAGGTAATGAAGGCGCCCGGCGGCAGGTACTCCTCGGGGATGTCTTCAGGGCGCTCGTACCAGTCGACGTCAAACACGTTGGAGACCCCGGTGGTCTCGACCGTTCCGCTCAGTCCGGCTTCGCGCGCAGCCAGGAAGATCTGGCGGCCATCGATGGCGCCGCTCACCAAGGATTGCCACGTGGGCAGGTCGACCCGGGCCACCAGGCTGTAGACACAGCTGTCGTGGGTGGCCCCGACCCGACGGCCGATCATGCAGTGATGGGGTCCGTCGTCGATGCCGTAGACGGTGGCGTCACCGGTGCCCACATGGGCACGGATGCGGGCTGGGTGGCCGAAGATGTGGAATCCCCCATGGGCCCGTTCCTTCATGGCATAGAGCGGGCTGGGCGGGATGGTGCCCTCGGGCTCGTCCTCCATGAGCGGGGTGGCGTCTTCGGGGGCCATGACCGGGAAGGTGTTGGCCGCCGTGCCTGGCTCGAAGTGGAGCTGCCCGTCGCTTCTGGACTGGAAGGGGCTGTTCTCGTCTACCTGTCCGGTGTCGCTCACTGCCACTCCTCTCATCCGGGGGCATGCAGCACCCGGTGTTGTATGCACCCATCGTGCCACGCCTGCTCGGTCCCGGCGGTCGGCGCTGGGTCAGGTGCCGACTCAGGTGCTCGCTCAGGTGCCAGCCGAGGTGGGGAACCAGCCCGACACCACGGCTCGGTCCCGTCCCCAGGACCGACGGCGCTCGTGGGCCGCCTCGGCCTGATCGACAACCACGAAGGCCACCTGGTCGCCAGGCGTCAGCTGGCCCAGCAGGGGAATGTCGGCCGTGATCACACAGGCCACCACTGGATACCCGCCTACCGTCGCATGGTCAGGCAGCAGAATGATGGGGACCCCATCGGGTGGCACCTGGACTGCTCCGGTGATCATGGGAGTGGACGACCCTGCCGGTGCATGGGAAATGGTCGTGCCGTCTTCGGCCGATAACCGGACGCCGATCCGATCGACGTGGTGCGCTACGTCCCATACCGCGGATGCCAATATCTCAAGCCCGGCTTCGGATCCGGTGCCGGGAGTCACCCGGGGACCGGGAAGCACATGGAGGGTCACGGGAGTGCGAGGTGGTGGTGCCGATGGCAGGGTCAGGTGCCCTCGGATCCGGCCTGGTCTGCCTCGGTCGAGGCGATCCCCGGCCCGCAGCGGACCAGCCCCCAGTCCACTAAGGACGTCAGAGGAGCGCGACCCGAAGTGCTCGGGGGTGAGCAGTCCGCCGGCGATACCTACATAGGCGCGCAGTCCGTGGCGGATCCGGCCTATAGACACCACTTGGCCATCGGCCACCGGTACCACGGTGGCGTCTGCGACCTCGAGGCCGTCGACCCGAACGTCGACCGCGCCCTGCGCAGCACCGACCACGGCGACATGTCCGTCCCCGATGACTCGCAACGTCGGGCCTGATGCGGTGCACTCGATGGCTGCCGCCCCTCGTTCGTTGCCGAGCAATAGGTTGACCAGTGTGAGTGCGCGCCGATCTGCAGCCCCGGCCGCCGGAACGCCAAGTCGGGCCACACCGCGTCGACCACCGTCCTCGACGATGCTCAACAGTCCCGGGTCGAGGATCATGAGGGCGGGTCCATCGCCCGGATCGAGGGCGACTCGGGCCGGATCGGTGATGGCAGCACGTTCGGTAGCGACAGCGGTTGCCGCAGCACTGCCGGCGGGCAGACGAATAGTCGGGGCATCGACGGCGTAGAAGCGCACGTGGTCACCGGGAGAGACCCGGCTGTAAGGCGGGACGTCGGGATCGAACAGGATCTCGGTGGTGCGTCCCAACAGGTGCCAGCCCCCCGGGGTCGACCTCGGGTAGATGGAGGCGAAGCCCCCGGCCACGGCCACCGATCCAGCCGGGACCGTCGTGCGGGGCGTATGGCGCCGGTGCAGGCCGGCCAACTCGAGGGGGAGTCCGGTGAGATAGGGGAAGCCAGGGGCGAAGCCGACGAAGGCGACCTCGAGTTCGGCGCCGACCAGCAGCTCGACGACCCGGACCCGGGATGCACCGATCAAGCCAGCCACCTCGTCGAGGTCGTCACCGTCGAAGACAACGGGCAAGTGGTGGGTGGCGGGGGAGCGGGTCCCCGGGTTCTCCTGGGGATCGATCCGATCGATCTTGTTGAGTATCCCTTCGAGCCAAGCCGCACACGTCTCGGGGTCGGCCCTGTCCGGATCGGGCCCGATGATGACCACCACGACGGCGTACCCGACGACGACCTCATCGATGGCGTCCGGGGGAAGATCGACAGCGCGACGATCGATCAGGTCGGCCAATCGATGGGCACCGGCCACGTCGGCTGCTTGGATCAGGAAGGCATGGTCACCGTAGGGAAGCACCTGCATCACGGGTCCGGTCACGGGCTCATCTCGTCACGGCTGACCAATGACCAACGAGGGGCCAGCGGGCGGCTCGCCGGCGAACGGCCGCACTGTGACTCCGGCAGACTCGAGTGCTGCTCGCACCGCACGACCAGTCCGGTCGACACTGGGTCCGTCTCCGTGCATACATAGCGTCTCGACGTCGAGCGCCACCCACGACCCGTCCACCGCCAGCACCCCACGATCGATGGCCAGCGAACGGGCCTGCTCGGCCACTGCCTCTGGCTCGTCGATCATCGCTCCTCGATCACCACGGGCGACCAGCGCCCCGTCAGGGCCGTATCCCCGGTCGCAAAATCCCTCGATCACCAGCCGCATGCCGGCCGCACGGGCTGGCGCGGCTACCGCACTCCTCGGGGGCGCCACCAGGACCGCACACCGTGTGGCCAGCACCTCCACCACCAACGCGGCCACCTCTGGGTCGGTGGCCATCCGGTGATAGAGGGCACCGTGGGGTTTGACGTAGGAGACCACGGCACCCACAGCGCCAGCCTCCTCGACCAGGGTCTCCCACTGCTCGATCACGTCGGCGGCCAGGTGGTCGTGATCCGGATCCATCGAGCGTCGGCCAAATCCCACTCGGTCGCGGTAGGAGACATGTGCGCCGATGGTCACCCCTCGAGAAGCGCACTCGGTAACAGCCGCGCGCATTACCGCTCGGTTCCCAGCGTGGAACCCGCAGGCCACGCTGGCACTCGAGACGAGACCAAGGAGTGCGAGGTCCGAGGCCATCAGCTCGTCACCTTCCCCCAGGTCTGCGTTCAGATCGATGGTCGGCACTTCACCAGTATCGGTCATGGCCTGGCACGAAGCGGCATGCCGGTGACGAGATCGCCGCAGACCGCCAGAGATCGCCGCTGACCGCCAGAGACTGCCCGAGGCAAACCTGCATGACCCAGAGCCGTCGAGGCGCTATCGTTCTCGCCATGCCACAACCGCCTGCCCTCACACCCGAACAGCGCCAGGCCGCTCTAGCCAAGGCCGCCCGCGTCCGCCGCGAGCGTGCCGAGGTCAAAGAGAAGCTGAAGATCGGCTCGATCGACCTTTCGGAGCTACTTGTCATGGCTGAGGGGAACGAGACCATCGGCAAGATGAAGGTCCTCTCCGTGCTCGAGTCCCTGCCGGGTCTGGGCAAGGTCAAGGCCCGTCGCATGATGGAGACCGTAGGGATTTCCGAGAGCCGCCGGCTGCAGGGCCTCGGCTCCAACCAGCGCGAGTCGCTGCTCCGCGAAACCGCCCACTGAGCAGTTCCGACGCTGGCCCATCTGGGCCGGCCCACGACTCGCTCATCTTCGTCCTCTTCGGCCCAGGCGGGGCTGGCAAGGGAACAGTTGCGTCCGCGCTGATCGATGCCGATCGGCGGCTGCACCTCAGTCGGTCGTGGACGACTCGTGGCCGCCGCCCCGGTGAGGCCGATGACGCCTACGTCTTCGTGGCCCGGGATACCTTCGAGGCCCGGGTCGCGGCCGGCGGCTTCTTCGAGTGGGCCGAGTTCCTCGGCAACCTGTACGGGACCCCCATCACCGACCCCGTCCCCGGTCGTGACGTCCTGCTCGAGATCGACCTCCAAGGTGCCCGCCAGGTGCGCGCCATCCGCCCCGACGCCACCTTGATCCTTCTCCTTCCTCCGTCGCCAGCCATTCAAGAGGAGCGACTCCGGGCTCGTGGCGACGATGAGGACCACATCGCCCGACGTCTGGCCGAGGGGGCCGAAGAAGAGCGCTTGGGGCGCGCCATTGCCGACGCCGTGGTGATCAACGACACGGTTGCGCAGGCCACTGCCGATGTGGGCTCTATACTGGTACTCCGTCGCTCGGCATCCCACTAGGGAGTTCGACGCACCGCACGACCCGGCACTGCTGCCGGTACCCATCCCCCGACATGCCCGAAGGATCGTGATGGCCCAGAACCCGACCACCTTGATGGACCCGCCTATCGAGGATCTCCTCGACAAGGTGGACTCGAAGTTCACCCTGGTGGCCCTGGCTTCCATGCGGGCCCGGCAGGTCAACAGCTACTACAACTCCTTGGGCGAGGGCATCGGCGTGGTCGTGCCGCCCCAGGTCGCTTCCGCATCGGGCAAGCCGCTGTCGATCGCCTTCGAAGAGGTAGCCGCGGGCAAGGCCACGTACTCCCGGCCTGACCCCGAAGAGATCGCTGCCGCCGAGGCCGCTGCGGCCGAAGCACTGGCCCTGCTCGAGAGCGCGGTCGAACTGGCCGTCGAAGACGCTGTGGCTGAGGCCATCGCCGAGGTCAAGGACGAGTCCGCCGAGTGACACGTCGCCCCGGCTATCGCGCCGGGGCCGCTCGTACAAGGAGGGGACCGTGGAACAGGTGACAGGCGGCGACGCTCGACTGCTCGATGACGGCCGACCCTTCGTGGTGCTGGGCGTGTCGGCTGGTATCGCCGCATACAAAGCCGTAGAGCTCTGTCGCCTGCTGGTCGACGCCGGAGTGCACGTCGCCCCCGTGTTGACCGAGCGGGCCACCCGGTTCGTGGGGCGGGCCACGTTCGACGCCTTGGCCAGCGAGCCCACTCAGATGAGCGTGTGGGACGAGGTTTCGCCAATTCCGCACACCCGGCTCGGCCAGCGTGCCGATCTGATCGTGGTGGCCCCGGCTACCGCTGACCTCTTGGCTCGGTACGCCGCGGGCATCGCCGACGATCTGTTGACCACGACACTGGTGGCCACAGCTGCACCGGTACTGATCTGCCCGGCCATGCACACCGAGATGTGGGCTCATCCGTCGGTCCAGGACAACCTGGCCACATTGCGCTCCCGTGGGGTGTCGGTGGTCCCGCCCGAGGACGGCCGGCTGGCCGGTGGTGACATCGGTTCGGGACGGATGGCCGAACCGGCCACCATTGCCGCCACCGTCCTGGAGATGCTGGCTGCCGGCGGTGCGCCATCAACTGATGTGACCGGCGACCTGTCTGGCGTCACCGTGCTGGTGTCGGCGGGCGGAACGCGTGAAGCCATCGACCCGGTGCGGTTCATCACCAACCGGTCATCGGGCAAGCAGGGCCACGCCGTGGCTGATGCCGCCGCTCGTCGAGGTGCGACGGTGGTTCTGGTCACCACCAGCAGCCAACCCCGGCCCGTCGGGGCAGAGGTGGTCGAGGTCGAGACGGCGGAGCAGATGGAGACGGCCATGCTGGCCCAGGCCGAGACGGCCGACGTGGTGATTATGGCTGCGGCTGTGGCCGACTTCCGGCCAAAACTGGCCGCCGACGTGAAGCTCCACAAGGCCGATGGCCTCCCTGACCTGCTGCTCGAGGCCACCAACGACATCTTGGCGGAGTTGGGGAGGCGCCGACGACCGGGCCAGGTGCTGGTCGGGTTCGCCGCCGAAACTGACGACGTCAGTGAGCGGGCTCTGGCCAAGATGCAGGCCAAGCAGGTCGACCTGATGGTGGCCAACGACGTGTCGGCCCCCGAGGTCGGATTCGACCACGACACCAACGCCGTCACCATCTTCGGCGCTGACGGCACGGTGGGCACTGTGCCCCTGGCGGCCAAGTCCGAGGTGGCCGATGCAATTCTTGATCGCGTACTTTCGTTGATCGGAGGGGCGCGAACCTAGCGAACAGGCAGTCGGCAGATGTACCGTTGTCCTTCCGGACCGGGGCAACCCCCGGTGCACCGTTCGCCCGATCGCATCACCCGCAGTTCCGACCGTCAGCGCCGCCCGGGTGCCCGACGACCAGACAACCAAGGATGGAAACAGCCGTGAGCAGCCGATATACCTTCACTTCGGAGTCAGTCACCGAAGGACACCCCGACAAGATGGCCGACCAGATCTCGGACTCGGTCCTCGACGCCCTGTTGGCCGACGACCCCGACAGCCGGGTCGCCTGTGAGACCCTCCTGACCACGGGACTCGTCCTGGTGGCCGGAGAGATCACTACAACCACTTACGTCGACATCCCCAAGTTGGTGCGCCAGACGGTTCTCGACATCGGATACGACGACGACGCCTACGGCATTGACGGCAACACGTGTGGTGTGATCGTCTCGCTCGACGAACAGTCGCCCAACATCGGCCAGGGCGTCGACAACGCTCTCGAGGTCCGGGCCGGCACCGGTGGCGAGGATCAGCTCAACTCCCAGGGTGCTGGCGACCAGGGGATGATGTTCGGGTACGCCTGCGACGAAACCCCCGACCTGATGCCCATGCCCATCTGGCTGGCCCATCGCCTGGCCCAGCGTCTGGCTCAGGTGCGCCGGGTCGGCACGATCCCGTACCTGCGCCCTGACGGCAAGACCCAGGTCAGCGTGACCTACGAGGACGGTCGACCGATCGCACTCGAGACCGTACTGATCTCTACCCAGCACGACCCGGGCATCGACCTGGCCACGCTGCTGCTGCCGGACCTCACCAACAACGTGATCAACCCGCTGCTTCCGCCCGACCTGGACTGCACGAACGTGCGGATCTTGGCCAACCCGACCGGCGTGTTTGAGCTCGGCGGGCCCCATGCCGACACCGGCCTGACGGGGCGAAAGATCATCGTCGACACCTACGGTGGCATGGCTCGCCACGGTGGTGGTGCCTTCTCGGGCAAGGACCCGTCCAAAGTCGACCGCTCGGCCGCCTACGCCGCCCGCTGGGTGGCCAAGAACGTCGTGGCCGCCGGTGCCGCGCAGCGGTGCGAGGTCCAGGTGGCCTACGCCATCGGTGTGGCCCGCCCGGTGTCGGTCCTGGTCGAAACGTTCGGTACCGAGAAGGTCGACCCGGCTGCCATCGCCAAGGCAGTGGATGAGATCTTCGACCTGCGTCCGGCTGCCATCGTGCGCGACCTCGACCTGAAGCGTCCGATCTACCGCAAGACCGCCGCCTACGGGCACTTCGGTCGGGCCGAGAAGGACTTCACATGGGAAGAGACCAATCGGGCCGACGACCTGAAGCAGGCACTCGGACTCTGAACCGGGCACTTCCGGGCATCTTCGGGCACCTCCCGGCTCCGCTCCTGATGGTGCGGACGGCGTGAGCAACGATCGCGGAGCCCGGATCGTCAGGGTCGTGCCTGACGTGCCGGCCATACACCGGCGATTCGACTACTCGGTTCCGGCCGCCCTCGACGACACTGTCGCCGTGGGCAGCCGGGTCCGGATCCCACTGCACGGGCGGCGCGTGGCCGCTTGGGTAGTCGAAGACAACGTCACCTCGGATCCCGGGGTGCACGCGCTCGATCTGGCGGGATCGAGTGGCATGGGCCCTCCGGCCTCCGTGGTGGCCCTGGCTGCATGGGCTGCGTGGCGCTGGGCCGGACCGCTGTCGTCGTTCTTGGGCACGGCATCGCCGACCCGGATGGTGCGAGCCCTCCCCACCGGATCTATGAGGGGCGCTGATCGGCCGGTGGCGTCCCCGGGCGGTGGCTCGGTCGCTTTGGTGGACCGGGCGCTGGCCGCCGACGGACCGGCTGTGGTCCGCCTGGCCCCCGGACTCGATGCCACCCTGCTCGTCCTCGAGTTGATCCATCGCACCGGTCCTGACGGGGTGCTGGTGCTGGCCGCAGCGCGAGTCAGAGCCGACCACCTGGCTGGCCGGCTGCGTAGCGCCGGCGTGCCGACCGCTCTGCTCCCTGACGACTGGGCTCTGGCCCGCCGAGGCGGGTGTGTGGTGGTGGGTACCCGGGCCGGAGCGTGGGCACCGATCGAGCGCCTCCGGGCCGTGGTGATCCTCGATGCCCATGACGAGGCGTACCGAGAAGAGCGGGCTCCGACGTGGTCGGCTGTCGACGTATCGGTTGAGCGCGGACGAAGAGATGGAGCTGCGGTGCTGCTGGTCAGCCCCTGCCCGCCGTTGGCCCTGACCGAGGGCCGGGTGCTGGTCACCACGGAGCGGGCGGTAGAACGCCGGGGATGGCCTGTGGTCGAAGTGGTGGACCGCACCGGCGACGATCCCCGAACTGGTCTGTTCTCGGAACGGTTGGCTGTGGCCGCTCACGCCGTGTTGGACGATCCGGCCGGCCGGGTGATCTGTATCTTCAACCGCACCGGTCGGGTGCGGGTGCTGGCCTGTCGGGCCTGTGGTGAGTTGGCCCGTTGCACCCGGTGCGGCGCTGCGGTGGCTCAAGCCGAGGCCGCGGGGCCACTGGTGTGCGGCCGGTGCCACGAGCGGCGTCCCCCCGTGTGCGCACGGTGCGACTCGACCAAGCTCAAGTCACTGCGCATCGGCGTGTCCCGAGCCACCGAGGAGCTGTCTGCCCTGCTGGGGACCTCCGCCACCGAGGTGACGGCCACGACAGACCGGGCCGAGCGAGTGGAAGACGCCCGCCTGGTGGTGGGCACTGAGGCGGCTCTACACCGGATCGAGCGGGCTGACTTGGTGGTCTTCTGCGACTTCGACCAGCACCTACTGGCCCTCCGGTTCGGGGCCGGCGAGGAGGCATTCGCCCTGTTGGCCCGGGCGGCACGGGTGGTCGGTCCCCATGCTGGTGCAGGAAGGGTCCTGGTCCAGACCCGGGTGCCCACTCACGAGGTACTGATGGCGGCCACGCGTGCCGATCCCGACCTGGTGACGGAGGCTGAGTTGCCGGTGCGACGGCAGCTCGGCCTGCCGCCGTTTGGCGCACTGGCGTTGCTGCGCGGTCCGGTAGCGGCCGCCTACGCCGAGGGACTGACCGAAGTGGCTGGTCTCTTGGTATCGAGCCTCGGAGACGATCGATTCTTGGTCCGGGCCGATGACAGCACGGCATTGGCCGACGGACTGGCCGCCGTGCCTCGGCCCGCGGGCCGGCTGCGGGTGGAGGTCGATCCGACGGACGCATGAGTCGACCTACGAGCCTCTAGACGAGCGCGGCTGGAGCGTCTGCAGCGCCGAGGACAGTGATGCAAGGGTCGATCGGAGGGTACTCGTGGTGCCGTAGCATGACGGCATGCCTGCTTATGCCGTCCGCACCTATGGGGACCCCGTCCTGCGCCAGGTGGCCAAGCCGGTGGAGAACGTCGACGGTGCCCTGGTCAAGTTGGCCGACGACATGGTGGAGACGATGCATCACTCCGTCGGCGCCGGTCTGGCGGCTCCACAGGTAGGCGTGCAGCGCCGCCTGTTCGTCTATGAGCTCGACGACGGACCCCAGACCATCATCAACCCCGAGATCGTCGAGTCCTCTGGTGAGTTGTGGCACGACGAGGCCTGCCTGTCCATCCCCGGACTGCGCATCGCCATCATGCGGCCCGAAGTGATCCTGTTGCAGGGGTTCGATCTCGAGGGCAACGAGATCACCATCGAGGCCGATGACTTCATGGGGCGGATGTTCCAGCACGAGGTCGACCACTTGGACGGCGTACTCATGGTCGAGCGTCTCGATGACGACATGCGCAAGCAGGCGCTGAAGATCCTCCGGGACCGAGCCATGGGCCTCGACACCACGGCCTTGGAGGCCAAGCTGGTGTCGACCGGTGCTGAGCGCTCCCTCTGATCACTGACTTGCCGCCAGGGACCGCTAGCGTCGCCTCATGGCCCGTCTGGTCTACCTCGGCACTCCCGAGGCCGCTGTTCCACCCCTGCGCACCCTGGTAGCCGCTGGCCACGAGGTCGTGCTGGTGGTGACGCGACCCGACAAGCGGCGGGGGCGGGGGAGCACGCTGCTTCCGAGCCCAGTCAAGGCCGCCGCTATAGAGCTCGGACTGACCGTCACCGACGATCTGGCCGAGTGCACCACAGTCGATGCCGAGTTGGGTGTGGTGGTGGCCTACGGCCGCATCATCCCGGTAGCGATCTTGGAACAGCTTCCCATGGTGAACCTTCACTTCTCCTTGCTCCCTCGTTGGCGAGGGGCCGCCCCGGTGGAGCGGGCCCTGCTCGAGGGAGACGCCGAGACCGGTGTCTGCCTGATGGCTGTCGAAGCCGGCCTCGACACAGGCCCGGTATATGCCGAAGTGGCTACCGCTATCGACCCCGAAGAGACGGTCGACGAGTTGCGAGACCGGTTGGTGATCATCGGCTGCCAGATGCTCGAGGAGCACGTACGCGATGGTCGGTCCGGGCTTCCTGTGCCCCACGAACAGGCGGGCACGCCGACCTACGCCGAGAAGATCCAGTCTGGTGAGTTCGAACTCGACTGGTCGAAGCCGGCCGTCGAGTTGCAGCGGGTCATCCGCCTCGGTCGGGCGTGGACGGCCTTGCGGGGCAAACGGGTGCGAGTACTGGCGGCTGGACCCGGGTCGGCGATCGGTGGTGGCCTGGGCGAGGCAGACGATGTTGGCGAGGCAGTGACTCTCGAGCCCGGGGAGCTGCGCCAGGCCGCCGTCGGCTGCGGTCAGGAAACCCGACTGGTGTTGGTCGAGGTACAACCGGAGGGGAAGCGGCCCATGGCGGCATCGGCCTGGCTGAACGGGGTGCAGCCCACACCCCAAGACCGGCTCGGCGGGTGATGAGTGAACCGGGGTGATCTCGGGGATCCAACAGAACGGCGACCTCGGGTCGGACCGCCGGTAGGATCGCTGCCGATGGCACTCTCGGACACCCCGCCGCTGGCGCACCTGCGTGTGGCCCCCTCGATCCTCTCTGCCGACTTCACCAACCTGGGTGAGGCCGTAGAGCGGGTGACGCCGGGGACCGACTGGTTGCACGTAGATGTCATGGACGGCCACTTTGTGCCGAACCTGACCATCGGGCCTCCGGTGGTGGCCTCGTTGCGCAAGCACACTGCCCTGTATCTGGACACCCACCTGATGATCACCGACCCGGCCAAGTACCTGGAGCCGTTTCGCGATGCCGGTGCCGATGGGTGCACGGTCCACGTCGAAGTGGGGGAGACCGAGGCCTTGATCGCCCAGATGCGCTCGTTGGGATTGCGAGCCGGTCTGGCTGCCAACCCCGATACTCCCTTCGAGGCGCTCGAGCCCTATCTCCACTTGGTCGATCTGGTGCTGTGCATGACCGTCTTCCCGGGTTTCGGCGGACAGTCGTTCATTTCTGATGTCCTGCCCAAGATCGCCCAGGTCAGAAGCGCAGCCGATGCCGCAGGCCTGACGCTCGACATCGAAGTGGACGGGGGGATCGACGAGCGCACGGTGGTCGAGGTGGTCCGGGCCGGGGCCAATGTGTTCGTGGCCGGATCGGCTGTCTTCAACCGGGACGATCCACTCGGGGCCGTCCAAGGGATCTTGGCTGCTGCTACCGAAGAGCGGGCCGGGGTTCCGTCCTGACCACCAGTTCTCCCGTCGAGGACGACCTCGGCTGGATGCTCCGGGCCGTCGAGGCGGCTGGATGGGTCCACGGTCGCACCTCGCCCAATCCGTGGGTGGGTGCCGTGGTGGTGCCCACGCCCTCGAGTGGTCTTCCTTCCGAATGGTTTACCGGGGCCACCGCCCCACCGGGAGGTCCCCACGCTGAGGTGATGGCCCTGGCAGCCGCAGGGGCGCGGGCCCGTGGAGGCACGCTGTATGTGACCTTGGAGCCCTGCGCCCACCAGGGTCGAACCCCGCCGTGCACCGATGCCATCTTGGCCTCGGGCGTGACCCGGGTAGTGGTCGCCATCGCCGACCCCGATGTGCAGGTGGATGGAAAAGGTATCGACATACTCCGGTCGGCCGGTATCGAGGTGGAAGTGGGCGTAGCCGCCGACGTAGTGACCGAGCAGTTGGCCCCCTACTTGGCCCACCGACGCACAGGCCGACCGTGGGTGGTGTTGAAGCTGGCCGCCACCTTGGACGGACGGATCGCCGCACCTGATGGCACCAGTCAGTGGATCACGGGAGATGCAGCACGAGCCGATGCCCACCGACTCCGGGCCGTGAGCGATGCCGTGCTGGTGGGTGCCGGCACGGTCCGAGCCGACAATCCGAGCCTCACCGTCCGACTCCCCGAGGACGATCCTCACTTCCGAGGGCCTAACCAGCAGCCAGCCCGGGTGGTCCTAGGTGCCGCTAAGGCCGGTGCTGCTGTGCTGCCAGCTCAGGAGTGCTCGGGTCCGCTCGGTGCGATCCTTGACGACCTCGGCGCCCAGGGCATGGTCCAGGTCCTGGTCGAGGGAGGGGCGAGCGTGGCCCACGCCTTCCACACCGCCGGGCTGGTGGACCGTTATGTGCTCTACCTGGCCCCTGCACTCTTCGGGGGCGACGATGCCCGCCCGTTGTTCGCCGGGCCCGGTGCGGCCACGATCGGCGACCTATGGCGGGGAGAGGTCGTCTCGGTGACTAGCCTGGGCGGAGATATCCGGGTGGAGTTCGTTCCCCCCGGGCCGTCGGACTGAACGACCGGTGTCGTGCACGTAGTCAGGGTGCGCTCCGCCGGGACGGGAGGACATCGGGCGAACAGCACAGTCTGTAGCCATGAGGCCGAGGGATTCTGGCTCAAATATAGAACGCGTTACAGTTCACACGGCTCCCCGTTACCGTCAAGGAAGCGGACCACACAGCCCGCCGGGTGCCTGATACACGGCCATACTCAACGGAATACGACATAGGGAGACCCGGGTCAGATGCCCTTCTCATCAGTAGAGGACGCGATCGCAGCAGTCGGTCGAGGAGAGATCGTCGTCGTGGTGGACGACGAGGACCGCGAGAACGAGGGCGACCTGATCATGGCCGCCGACGCGGTCACGCCCGAGAAGATCGCCTTCTTCTTGGCCCACACCTCGGGGCTCATCTGTGTGCCGCTTACTCCCGAGCGGGTGGAGCAACTCGACCTGCCACTGATGGTCACGGCCAACACCGAGGTCCAGCGGACCGCCTTCACTGTCAGCGTCGACTACGGCCACGGGACTACGACGGGGATCTCGGCAGCCGACCGTTCAGCCACCATCAAGGCCCTCGCCGATCCCCAGACCCTGCCCAGTGACCTGAACCGGCCCGGCCACATCTTCCCCCTCCGCTACCGACCAGGCGGTGTGCTGAAGCGCGCCGGCCACACCGAAGCCGCCGTCGACCTGGCCCGGGCTGCCGGCATGTCCCCGGCCGGCGTGTTGTGCGAGGTGGTGAGTGAGGACAAGGCCACCATGGCCCGCCTGCCCGAGCTCGAGGCCTTCTCCAAGAAGCATGGCCTGCACTTGATCTCCATCGCCGACCTGATCCGGCACCGCCGCCAGAAGGACAAGCTGGTCCGGCGCATTGCCGATGCCCGCATCCCCACCGAGTTCGGGGACTTCACCGTCTATGCCTACGAGTCGGTGCTCGACGGCGAGCACCACGTGGCCATGGTCAAGGGTGATATCGCCAACGAAGAGAACACCCTGGTGCGGGTACACAGCGAGTGCCTGACCGGTGATGTGTTCGGCTCGTTGCGCTGTGACTGCGGAACCCAGATGCACGGGGCCATGTCAGCCATCAACGACAACGGCAGCGGTGTCCTGGTGTACCTGCGCGGTCACGAGGGCCGAGGGATCGGCTTGGCCCACAAGCTGCGGGCCTACAACCTCCAAGAGGAGGGGTTCGATACCGTGGACGCCAACTTGGAGCTCGGGTTGCCGGCCGACTCGCGTGAGTACGGCATCGGGGCCCAAATACTGGTCGACCTGGGTGTGACCACCATGCGGTTGATGACGAACAACCCCACCAAGTACGGCGGACTCGAAGGGTTCGGACTCGACATCGTGGAGCGGGTCAACATTCAGCCTGCACCCACGATGGAGAACATCGAGTACCTCCGCACCAAGCGCGAGCGGATGGGGCACCTGCTGGAAGGTCTCGATGACGTCCTCTGATCTGACCGCACTTCCGGCCGATGCCAAGGCGCGGTCTGCGGCTCGGGTCGGCTCGTCGTTGGACTCGGGCGATCTGGCTCCGGCTACCGCTGGCGGTCTCCGGGTGGGATTCGCCTGTGCCGAGTTCAATGGCGGGATCACCGATCGGATGTTGGTGGCCGCCCTCGATGCACTCGAAGCTGCTGGATGTGCACTCGAGTCGACGGTGGTGGCCTGGGTACCGGGAGCCTTTGAGCTTCCCCTGGTAGCTCGAGCCATGGCGGCATCGGGCCGGGTGGATGCCGTGGTCGCCCTCGGGGCGGTCATCCGGGGCGATACCGGGCATTACGACTTCGTGGCGGGCGAGTGTGCCGCCGGACTCCAGCGGGTACAGCTCGACTCAGGCATGCCGGTGGTCTTCGGCGTGCTCACCACCGACACCGTCGACCAGGCACTTGTGCGCTCGCTCCCCGATGAGACCAACAAGGGAGCCGAAGCCGCTCGCACTGCCCTCGAGACGGTGGCGGTCCTGCGAGGACTCGAAACGTTGCCCGGCGCCAGCCGGGTCGGATTCACTATGGGAGGTCGCTGACCGTGCTCCGCCTGGTACTGCCCAAGGGCTCGCTGGAGAAGGCCACCTTCGCGCTGTTCAGCGACGCCGATCTGACGGTGAGCCGGTCGTCGAGCGTCGACTACCGGGCCTCCATCGACGATCCCCGTATCGATGACGTCCGCATCCTGCGCCCCCAGGAGATCCCACTGTATGTGGCTGACGGGCTGTTTGACATCGGCATTACCGGCCGCGACTGGATCGAAGAGCGGGGGAGTGAGGTCACCTCGCTCGGGACCCTGCAGTACTCCAAGGCGACCGCCAACCCGATCCGAGTAGTGCTGGCCGTACCGGCTGACTCCCCGGTGTCGTCGGTGGCCGACCTGTCGGCTGCGGCCACTGGCCGCGGTGGTGCCCTGCGGGTGTCGACGGAGTACCCCGAGCTCACCCGGCGCTACCTCGCTACCCATGGGGTCGATGCGGAGGTGAGCCTGTCGTATGGGGCCACCGAGGCCAAGGTGCCCGACATTGCCGACTGTGTGGTCGAGATCACCGAGACCGGACGGGCGCTGAAGGCGGCTGGGCTGAAGATTGTGGAGACGCTGCTGGTGTCCCACACCGAGCTGATCGCCAACCCGGAGTCGGCAGGCGACCCCGACAAGCGGCACGCCATGGAGCAGTTGCTGACGCTGCTGCAAGGCTCACTCGAGGCGCGCGGCAAGGTGCTGGTCAAGCTCAATGTGGCCGCCGAAGCACTGTCCGACGTCATCGAGCTCCTACCCGCACTGCGCTCACCCACGGTGTCCGAGCTGTTCGGTGGTGGGGGATTCGCCGTCGAGACGGTGGTGGAGAAGTCGAAGATCAACGTGCTGATACCGGCACTGCGCGATCGCGGTGCGACCGACATCATCGAGCTTCCCATCTCCAAGATCGTCCACTGAGGCATCGTCGATGACGCCTGAGGCCGCCGACCTGATCCCGACCAGGGGCACGACGCTGGTGGGCACGGTCCTCGAGTTCGACGACCCACGCGGTATCGGTGTGGTCGGGTGCGGTGGCCGGTCCGTGCCGTTCCACTGCACGGCTATCACCGACGGATCGCGCTACATCGATGTGGGTACGCCGGTCGAGGTGCGTCTCGGTCCAGGTCGGCTGGGAAAGATCGAGGCCACATCGGTGCGGCCGGTGGTGGTAGCGGCAGATGCCGCTAACCCGGTCGCAGATGCGACACCTCCCATCGATCAGCTGGGTGCCCATACCCCCCGGGTCGAGGGCGACAACGAGCCCAAGACCTCGTCAGTGGTGTCGTCTGATCCGATACCGGTCGCCGCGCACGCACCGACTCCTCCGCCAGTACCTGCCGCAGAATTAGAGCCCCTGGCTCCACCGGGGCCTGTTGTGACCGAAGCCCCAGACTCGGTCGACTCGGTCGACTCGGTCGACTCGTGGCCCACAGGCCGAGATTCTGGAGCATCGGCATGGACAGCGGAGGCCACCCCCGTGTCCGGTACGCCGGTGGTTCAGCCTTCGGAGCCCAGGCCGGAACCGGCAGTTCCCTCTTCGGGTGGCGCGTCCGGTGAGCCAGTCAGGCCAGACGGGCTCACCGAGCCCGGCGACGAAGACTCGTCGCCCAAGCCCAACTTCTGGTCGCCATTCTCTCCCTCGCCGACCGGGCCGCCGCCAACCTGGTCGACCCCGGTGACCAAGCGCGACCCGTCGCCCGGCTCCTGATTCGGCGCCGACCCCGCCGCCGGCTCACCCGCGCCAGCGGTCAGTTCACCCACGGCACCGTCATCCGTCTCGTCGTCATCGGCGTAGGGATTGCCCAAGATGTTGCGGGCCATGTCGATGACCACTGCGCTGTCGGCGTCCTCCTCGGTCACCACTCCTAGTAGGGGTGCGGTTAACAGGCCGGTGACGATGCCCGTTTCGGCCATTGATTCGGCTTGGACCATGGACCACTCCCACAGACGCTTCACCATGTCGGGACTGGTGGATCGCTTGGCCGGGTATTTGAGCCTGGTGTTGACGGCGGCTTGGGCCAGTCCGGTGACGGCCGGGAACAGCCAGATCAGCCGGTAGTTCCCGGTGACGTCGACGGTGACCGCCGCGATGTAGGCGAGCAAGACGCTGACCAGGTTGAACGGTGACAGGAGGACGCCGATCCGTTCCCCTAGCCCGCCGGCTCGTGGCAATAGCTGCAACAGCAGGGGAGCCATCACGATCAGGTAGGCCCCCACGAACGGAGCGCCGATGTAGCTGAGCACCACGGCCTGCCATAGGTGGGTATCGAAGTACTGGATTCCGGCCAGCACGGCGCCGAGCAGGGGGGCGCCGACGGCCAACTGCATCGGGGTGAGCATGCGGCTGAGCGGTACGCCAAGGGCGAGGCCGATCATGAAGACAGGCAGACCGGCGGCTATCCCGGCGATGGTTTGAGCACTGGCCCCGGCGTGGAGCACCCGTTGGAAGAACAAGACGGCCACATAGGCCGTCGAGCCGGTACCGGCCCAGAACAGGAGCGAACCAGCCACCAGCACCTTGGCATTGGGCCCCGCCAAGATGTCGCGCAACTCGTCGCGGGCCGGACGGGCCCGCTTGGTGCGGTCGGTCTCGGCACCGGCCGCCGCCGATGGTGCCTCGCGAACCAGGACCAAGATGACCAGGCCGACGACCACCAAGATGACGGCCGCCATCTGGAACGGTAGGTTCCACGTCGATGGGTCGGACTGTTTCCAGGTGGCGATCACCGTCCCCTTGATGGCCCAGCTGGCCAAGGTGCCGAGCACGGTGGTGAGGAGCAAGGCCTTCAGCCACCGGCTCCGGCCGAATACCTCGGGCACCACGGCCACGTTGGTCAAGGTGAACACGGCCGCTCCCTGGCGGGCGATGACGATGAAGAAGACCAGCGCCCAGTAGCCGCTGACCACGGTGAACATCCAGGTGGCCAGCCCCATGATGATGAGGCTGCCCGCCATGTAGGGCGTGCGCCGGCCCACGCGTGTCTTGGTCCGGTCGCTCAGGCGCCCGGCCACGGGATAGGTGATCCAACTGAGCAGACGGTTGGCGGTCAGGGCGAAGGTGACGGCCAGGGCCCCTGAGGCCCGCTGCTGCACGAAGAGGGTGATGAGAACACCGGAGACGGCCAGGTTGGCGCGAGGGCCCACCAGCCCGACGGACAGGCCGATGAAGCTGCGCACCCGAGAGGGGTCGATCCCGCCGGACCCGGCCGGATCGGGCACGGGCACGGCGTCAGCGGGTCCGCTCACCCCTCGTCGGCGTCTGTGCCGGCTTCTGCATCGTCGTCACTACCCGAGTCAGAGTCGGCCATGCCGACCACGGAGTCCACCTGGGCACCGGCCCGCTGGGCACCGTCGATCTGCACGAAGGCGAGCCGCAAGTTGGTCAGCCCTTCTTTCAGCGCACTCTCGCCGTCGCCGAGCCGGCCCTCGAGTCCGTCGACCAGGCAGCCGAGGGCGTCGATGGCCAAGCGGGCCTGGCCGGTCATCGGGGGCTGCTGGGACAAGTACACGGCCGCTAACTCGAAGAGCCCGTAACAGTGGTTGGCCACCACGACTTCGACCGGGGCGTTGGCCAACTCGGCCCGCATGGCGTCCACCTGGGCAGCTAGGGCCTCGTCGTCGATCTGGTCATCGGGGTCGGAAAAGGCGTCGGGGGGCGGACCGGAGGGTGCAACCCCACCTTGGGTGGAAGGCCTCTCCACCGGTCGTTCGCCATCGGGTGTCCACAGTGAGCTCACGGCTGGTAGCCTAAAGCACTGACAGACGAGGAAGCGGAGCTTCGCGATGCGAATCTCCCACCCGGCCACTGTGCACCGCTCCGGCGAGGCACCCGTGCGACGGGTCAATGGAATCGGAGGCCGACTGATGTCGGTCGTCCCGGTGCTGGTTCCGCTCCTTCATGGTTGGCTACGGATCTCCGTAGCCCCAAGACAGGGAGCGAAGTCGAATAGCAACCAGCACCACCACCACCGATCCTCGCATCAATGACCGCATCCGCGCACGCGAGGTGCGCCTGGTCGATCCTGACGGGGAACAGCTCGGCATCAAGCTTCTTACCGAGGCCATGGCTATCGCCCGTGACCTCGACCTCGACCTGGTCGAGGTAGCCCCTGGGGCCAACCCCCCGGTATGTCGCATCATGGATTTCGGCAAGCACAAATTCGATGAGGCACAGCGGGCCAAGGAGTCCAAGCGCAAGGCTGTCCACGTAGGGATCAAGGAGATGAAGTACCGGCCCAAGATCGGGCCCGGCGACTTCGACACCAAGACCCGGCAGGTGGCCAAGTTCTTGGAGGAAGGGCACAAGGTCAAGATCACGATCATGTTCCGCGGCCGTGAGGTCTTCCATCCTGAGCTGGGCAAGAAGATCCTGGATCGGATTGCCGAACAGATGGACGGCTTGGGCAAGTCCGAGTCGATCCCCCGTCTCGACGGTCGAAACATGGTCATGGTGCTGGCACCCGAAAAGCGAGCCAAGCCAGCCGGGTCGGCCAAGTCGGGCGGCCCCAAGCACGCCATCTCGGCGGCTGAGGAGATGGCCCGGGCCCGAGTGGAGCAGGCCGAGGCGGACAAAGCAGCAGCCGCACAGGCAGAACTAGCGCCTGACGGAGTCGAAGCAGCCGAAGCAACAGAAGCCGAAGCAGTGGAAGTCGAAGCAGTGGAAGTCGAGACAGTAGAAGTCGAGACAGTAGAAGTCGAGACAGCCGATCCGGCGGGCGATGTGCCCGCACCGGAAGCCGAGGCCGCAGTGGCCGAGGTGGCGACCGAAGCAGATGCGGCACCAGCCGCAGCGGATGGGGACTCGTCCCCGGCCGAAGAGTCGAGTGAAGGAGAGGGATAGACACGATGCCCAAGATGAAGACAGACAGTGGCGCCAAGAAGCGCATCAAGGTGACCGGATCGGGGCGGCTCCGCCGCCGCAAGGCATTCAAGTCGCACCTGCTCGAGCACAAGTCGGCTGAGCGCAAGCGCCGCTTGGGACGCGAGACCGACTTCGCCCCGGGCGACCTCAAGCAGGTAAAGAGGATGCTCGGTATGTAGTGCCGGCGGCCCCTGGCCGCCACTGCACCATCCCCGACGCCGCAGCCCTGCCGGATCCTTCTGGTTGGACGCGGTACTGAACGCAGCACACCCGCAATCGGCCTCCTACGACGAGGCCCATCACACAAAGGAGTTCACTCATGGCCCGAGTCAAAGGCGCAGTCCACGCCAAGAAGCACCACCGCGCCATTCTCGAGCAGGCACAGGGTTACTACGGCAACAAGAGCCGTTCCTACCGTGCCGCTAACGAGCAGGTCATGCACTCGATGCAGTACGCCTACCGGGACCGCCGGGCGCGTAAGGGCGACTTCCGCCAGCTGTGGATCCAGCGGATCAACGCGGCCGCCCGCATCAATGGCATGAGCTACAGCCGCCTCATTGCCGGTCTGCACCGGGCCGAGGTCGAGGTCGACCGCAAGGTCCTGGCCGATCTGGCCGTCACCGCACCTGAGGCGTTCGCGTCCCTGGTGCAGGTGGCCAACGAGGCCCTGGCCACTGGTCCCTCGAGCACCGAGGCCGCTTCCAGCTCCGAGGCCGGTTCCTGACCCAGTCAGGCCTGCCCTTCACCCATCAACGGGTGCGGCGGCTGCGCCAGCTCTTGCGCAAGCGCGGCCTGCGTAGCGCCGAGCAGGTCGTGGTCGTCGAGGGAGCCGAACTGCTGTCGGTGGCGATCGCTGCCGGCGCCGACATCGAGGCCGTGTACGTCGCCCCCGAGGGGGCTGACGTACCGTCCGTGATCGACGTCACGACACGCGTACTCAGTGCCGCAGGTCGGGTCTTCGACCTAGCCCCTGGCGTCATGGAGCGGGTCGCCTCCACGGTGACCCCGCAGCCATTGCTGGCCGTGGTGTCCTACGCCCCGGCCCCACCTGAACGCCTGGACGGGGCCACCTTGATAGTGGTGTGCGTCGATGTACGCGACCCGGGCAACTTGGGCACCGTCATCCGCACCGCCGATGCTGCCGGGGTGGACGCAGTCATCTGCTGTGACGGAACAGTCGACCCGACCAATCCAAAAACCGTGCGGTCTACGGCAGGGTCGCTCTTCCACGTCCCCATCATCGACGGGGGATCGACGGCGTCGGCCCTCGAGATGCTGCGTGCCCGGGGCTTCACCACGGTCGCCACTGTGGTGCGCGGCGGTACTGACTACACCGACTTCGACTGGACCGGCCCCGTCGCCCTCGTATTGGGCAACGAAGCCACTGGGCTTGACGACGAGCTGGTCGGATCGTTGGACGGAGGGGTGACCATTCCCATGGCTGGCCGCTCCGAGTCCCTCAACGTCGGGGTGTCGGCTGCTGTCCTGTGTTTCGAGGCGCTGCGCCAGCGCCGCACGGCTGCGTCACCGGGTACGGCTGCGTCACCGGGTACGGCTGCGGCCCGCTCTACGATGTCGGCCATGAGTGAGGTGCCGGAGCGACCGGCTGACGGCGACGGGGTCACGGCATGAGTGGCGACCTGAACATCGATGTCCTGGTAGCCGAGGCGGCCAGTGCTATTGCTTCGGCTGACACCACCGAGGCCATCCGCCATGTGGCTGCCACCGTGAGCGGTAAGAAGTCACCCCTGGCCGAGGCGTCCCGGGCGTTGGGATCGATGGATCCCGAGGCCAAGAAGGAGATGGGCCGCCAGCTCCACGAGGCCCGCACCACGGTCGAGGCGCTGCTCGAGACCAAGCGCTCCGAGATCCGCTTCACCGAGCTGTCGGCCGAGATGGCCGCCTCCAGGCTCGACCTGACCGAGTACGTGCCCGGCTCGGTTGCTGGCCCCGACCAACGCGGTCACCTCCACCTGGTGTCCCAGACAAGGGACGCACTCGAAGATGTGTTCATCGGGATGGGGTTCGACGTGGCCGAGGGACCCGAGATCGAGACGGACTGGTTCAACTTCGGTGCCCTCAACATCCCCCCGGCCCATCCGGCCCGGGGTATGTGGGACACCTTCTACCTCGACCTCGGCGAGCCCGAGACGACGCTGCTGCGCACCCATACCTCACCGGTGCAGATCCATCTGATGGAGCAGGCCGTCTTGGAAGGCACGCTGCCGATCCACTCGGTCATGCCCGGCCGCTGCTACCGCCGCGATACTCCTGACGCCCGCCACTTAGCCGTCTTCCATCAGATCGAAGGTCTGGTGGTGGATCGGGGGATCACCTTCGCCGATCTGGCCGGCACCATCGAGACCTTCACCAGTGCCTACTTCGGCCCCGACATCCACTCGCGCCTGCGTCCGGCCTACTTCCCCTTTACCGAGCCGTCGGCCGAGTTCGAAGTCACCTGTGCCATCTGCAAGGGCGAAGGGTGCCGGACGTGCTCGCAGACCGGATGGATCGAACTCGGTGGGTGCGGCATGGTCGACCCGGCCGTGTTCGCCTCGGTCGGCATCGACAGCGACGAGTGGACCGGGTTCGCCTTCGGCTTCGGCATCGACCGGTGTGCGCAGATGCGCCACCAGATCGCCGACATGCGGGCCCTGATCGAAAACGACATCCGTTTCTTGCGCCAGTTCTGAGGCGCTCACCCGAGAGGTACTGAGTTGCGCGTTCCCCTTTCCTGGCTACGAGACTTCGCACCCTTCGAGGGTGACGCTGCGGCCATCGCCGCGGCACTCGACGATCTCGGCCTGGTGGTCGAGGGCATCGAACGCCTAGGCGAGGGCCTGGGCGACGTCGTCGTGGCTCGCATCGAAGAGATCACCGCCATCGAGGGGGCCGACAAGATCCGACGGGTGGTGGTGACCGACGGCACCAACACGGTCGAAGTGGCCTGTGGGGCCGAGAACTTCGCCATGGGGGACCTGGTGGCTCTGGCGCCGGTCGGTGCGGTGCTGCCCGGCGGGTTCGCCATCGGTACGCGCAAGATGAAGGGCATGGTGTCCAACGGGATGCTGTGCTCGGGCCGCGAACTCGAGCTGTCCGAGGACCACGACGGCATCCTCATTCTGAACGACCGGGCCGGTGCTGTGCCTGGGGCCATGTTGACCGACGTGCTCGGCATCGCCCCTGATGTGGTGTTCGACGTGGCCGTCGAGGCCAACCGGCCCGATGCCTGGTGCATGGCCGGGGTGGCCCGTGACCTGGCAGCGCGCATGGGTCTCGACTTCACCGTGCCCACCACGGGAGACCTGGTGGCAGGTGCAGCGGGGGCGAGCCAGACAATGGCCACGCCCGTCCTGGCTGTCGGTGCAGCCGTCGACACGCTGACCACCGTGCAGGTGGACGACCTGGAGTTGTGCCCCCGCATGACCGTGCGAGTGCTGACCAGCGTGCAGGTGGCCGACTCGCCAAAGTGGCTGGCTCGTCGCCTGGTGGCAGCTGGCATGCGTCCGATCAACAACGTGGTCGATGCATCCAACTACGTCATGTTGGAGCTCGGCCAGCCCACCCACCCCTACGACCTCGACAACCTGGGCGGCGGCGGACTGCTGGTCCGTCGAGCAACAGCGGGGGAGACGGTCAAGACCCTCGACGACGTGGAGCGCACCTTGGGTCGGCCCGGTCCCGGGCTGGGCGACACCGGTCAGGACTGCTTGATCTGCGATGCCACCGGTGCTCCGGTCGGCATCGGCGGCATCATGGGCGGAGCGAGTTCAGAAATCGGCCCCGGCACCACTCGAGTGCTGCTCGAAGCGGCCTATTTCGTGCCTATGGCCATCGCTCGGACATCCAAGCGACTGACGCTGCGCACCGAGGCCTCGGCCCGATTTGAGCGAGGGTGTGACCCTGCCGGCATCGACCGGGCCACCGATCGGTTCTGCGAACTGCTGGCCCTCACCGCCGGGCCTGACCTGACTCTGGCTGATGGCGTGATCGACGTGGTGGGTGACGATCTGCCCACCCCGCTCGAGGTGACCGTTCGACCCAGTGCCGTCAACGGGCTGCTGGGGACCGCGTTGACGGCATCGGCCATTGCCGATCTGCTGCGGCCGCTCGGCATGACTGCCACCGCCACGGGTGGTGACGACGACCCGGTCGAAGTGATCGTGCCGACATTCCGCCCGGACATCCGACCGTTGCCCATGGGCGAGGCTGACTTAGCTGAAGAAGTGGCCCGCACCTACGGCTACTCCCGCCTGCCCCGTCGCAAGCCGTCGTGGCCGGAGCCCGGACGGCTCAGCGCCCGCCAGCGCGAGCGTCGGAACCTGAAGGACGTGCTGTGTGGGATCGGAGCCAGCGAGGCGTGGACCCCGGCATTCGTGACCGAGGCCGACCAGTTGGCTGCTGGGTTCGCACCGCCCTACATCGAGATCACTAATCCGCTGGTTGATTCCGAGCGGTTCCTGCGCTCGTCGATGGCCCCGGGCATGGTCCGGGCCGTCCTCTACAACGCCGAGCGGCGCCAGGGTGACGTCCGGTTCTTCGAAGTCGGATCGGTCTTTGCCCGGACAGACATCCCCGGCGACGACGGGGTGGCCGCCGAGCAGACCGAGCGGCTGTGTGCGGTGTTCGCCGGAGCGGGTGACGATGCCTGGTCGGCTGTGGCTGCATGGCGCACCATCGCCGATTCGCTGGGTCTGGCCGACTGGGTGTTGGAGCAGGGACCGCACCACGGTGGCGCGTCTCGGGCATTGCACGCGTACCGCTCGGCCACGCTGCTGTCGGCACCAATCGGGGGAGCGGGACATCGAGCCGTGCTCGGCGTGGTGGGCGAACTCGACCCGACGTTCGTGGAGACGTTCGGACTGGTCGGGGCCGACGGACGACCCCGCCGTGTCGGTTGGCTCGACCTCGACCTCGGGGTGCTGTTGGACCCGACGGCCGCGCGGCGTCGCCCGCTCGAGTCGGTGCCGATCAGTCGGTTCCCCTCGTCCGACTTCGACCTGGCCTTCGTGGTTCCCGAGGAGGTCCCGGCCGGCATGGTCGAGGCCACGTTGGTGACAGCAGGGGGAGAACTGCTGGAGTCGGTGCAGCTGTTCGACGTCTACCGGGGCGACGCCCTCGGTGGCGATGCGCGCAGTCTGGCCTTCCGGTTGCGGTTCTGTGCGCTGGACCGGACATTGACCGACGAAGAGATCGGCGGCCTGCGGGCTGCGTGCATCGCGGCCGTCGAGTCGGGGCACCGAGCGACCCTGCGCTGACAGGCTGGAGGTTGGGGCGGCAAGTGTTGGCCCCCGGATGTCGACTCCCACGTTGGCAGCGGGGCAGTCGACGCCCAGGCCGGTCGGGTCCTGGCGGGGGAGTGGCGGTGCCTTCTGGTTGGTGAGCGACCGGTGGAGAGCGGGCACGTACTCGTTGGCCACAACTGGCTATTCGGGTATTACCCCATACGGGCTGTACCCGTTGTGCCAAAGCCCTCTAGGGGTATACTAGATGCGTGACCACCCATTTCGTTTCGCTCCAAGACCGCAAGCGAGCCAATCTGGCCCGTATCGCCAGTCATGACCATTACTTGGTCCATGAAGAGCCTGATGGCGTGCTGATATGGGAGCCAGCCGAGGTAGTTTCGCTGAATGAACGAAAGCTCATGGAGGATCCCGAACTGATGGCCTCGATCGCAGCCAATCGGGCGGATCCGTCTCGGCTCGTGAAGCGCGACCGATCCAAGTCGGCCCGCTCCTGACCAATGGCCGAACTTCGCTTCGACCCCGGGGTAGATCAATTCCTTACGGGTCTGGAGGATGACCTCGAACTGAGCCAGGCGTTCTTGGCCAAATTGAACGGTGCCCTGGATCGACTGGAAGAAAATCCTGGTGACGCATGGTGCCGTCGACGTCGGTTCCAGAACATCGGAGTATGGGGCATTGCAGTCGTGCATGAAGATCGGGAGTGGCTCATCCTCTGGGAACTGCTAGTTCCAGGTGAGCAGGACGACGTGACGGAAGACGTCATCGTGATCGTCCATGCCATCACACCCGCACCTTGAACCTCCGTGTTGTCTGCATGTGCGACGCCCTGTCGACCTGGACGACCCCCATACGCTCAGCCGGTTGTCACCCAGTGACGGTCCTTACTGTGATGAGCCGATTCGCCCCGGCCGGGTCGAGTCATCGAGCGCAGCGCTTCGGCGGCCGCGTTGCTCGTCCCTGGCCGGCAGCGACGGCGACTCACCTAGCGTCTCAACGCAGTTGCATCGGCGTCGATCGGAGGAGAAATGGCGATGACGGCGAGCCGTGCAGATGACGCCTCCCACTGCAGGCAAGGCAAGGGAAACAGTGTCGATGTCCTCAGTCGTTGCATGATGCACGTCACCGTTACCAGTCGTGGGTGAGACCACGCTCTTCAGTGAGCAGCCATCAATGCCTTCGGATGGATGGGTCCGTGCGCCCGAAGCACGGACACGGATCATCGAAAACACTAGTCAACCGTTGCGAACCCATCCGTTTCCCGACGTCACGCTGCGTAGCGTGGCCGAGGCGGCTGGCGTTGTCCGTGGCCAATCGTGGCCGGTGAAATGTACAACTTGATATAGATCTTGTACAATAGTTCGCATGGCAAAGATGGCAGTCAGCGAAGCTCGGGAACGACTCTCCGAAGCGGTGGAGACGGCCCACACCGAAGCGGTGTTCCTCGAGCGCTACGGCCGGCCCGCAGCGGTGCTGGTCAGCCCCGAACGGTATGAAGTGTTGATCGAGGCGCTCGAGGACGCAGAAGATGTCCGGGCTTTCGACGCAGCGATGGCCGAGGAAGGTCCCAATATTCCCTGGGATGAGGTGAAGGCCGATCTCGGCTGGACGTGACGAACTACCGCATTGAGCTGCGTCCCGCTGCGGCCCGGGCACTGCGGAAACTCGAACCGGCAATTCGTCCCCGTATCCAAGGCGCAATCGGGCTACTTGCCGACGACCCGAGGCCGCCAGCATCCAGACCTCTGCGAGGTCGTCCTGGCTATCGGGTGCGCGTTGGCGACTACCGCATTATCTACACCATTGCCGATGATGTGCTCTTGATCGTGGTCGTGGCTCTTGGTCATCGCAGCGAGGTCTATGACCGGTAGTGGCTTGCCGCCGACGTGACCATTGGGATCGACAAGATTCGTCATCGGAAGCCGAAGTGCGGGCCCTCTAACGGCGCAAGGAATCGACGACCAAGACCACGATGCGGTTGCTGGCGTTGTGGAAAGCGACCCTGCGCTGACAGGCCTTGTTGGAGGCCACCGAACTATGGCGGAATTCGGATTCATTTGGATCCCCACGGACCGGGGTTGCCCCCCGGGGCTAGGCGGCCCGACCGAAGATCACCCGAGGCACGACCGCAGAACCATCAGGCTCTGAGATCCTCCGTGGACCACGACGGGTCGCCGTTGAGGATTTCCGGGTCGCCGGTGAGCAACGTGGCCCCATGGGCCATTGCTGTCGCCACGGCAAAGGCATCGGCATAGGCCATCGCATGGTTGGCTTTGAGGGCGGCAGCTTCGAGGACCCGCTGCGGTGTTGGAAGGTCCATCGTCAACTGTTGTTTCAACTGGTTGACGATCCGCTGAGCGCGTTGGGCACCGGCCACGCGCTCGATGACGTAGGCGACCTCACCGAGGTTGATCCAACTCATGACCGGGCGTTCGGGCATCAAGGCATTCAGCCGAGAGACGGCTGGTTCGTGGCCTTCGAGCCACCGCAGCACCGCCCACGAATCGAGGCATTCGGTCAACGAGACTGCTCCAAGCGGCGATCCTCTTCAAGGATCTCTGTCAGCTCGAATCCGGCAAGAGAACCGCCCAAGTCGGTCCCGGCTCCGACCGGCTCCACTCTGACCCCGTGATCCTCGATCGTGACGTGGACCTCGTCACCCGGGTGGATGCCGAGGTGGTCCCGAATCGACTTGGGGATCACTACCTGGCCTTTTGGCCCCACACGATAAGTCATACTTACCAGTATAACTTTTAGGTGCGTCAGTTGTTAGCGGGCGATGCTGTCGTCCTCAGGAGTCGAAGCCCAGGCCCACCTTGTCGAGCGCCTTGAGCCACAGGTTCCGCTTGCCTCCGTGGGTGTCGGCCCGGGCCATCGACCACCGGGTCAGGTTGATCCCGATGGACCGCACCGGCTCAGGCGGAAATGGGATCGGCTTGCGCTGCACGAACTCCAGCCGGGTCAGCTCGGTCTCTTCCCCCGACACCAGGTCGAGGGCGACCCGGGCCCCGAAGCGCGACGCACCCACGCCGAGTCCCGTGTAGCCAGCCACCGATGAGACCCGTCCGTCGAACGATCGGTCGAAGAACGCACAGAATCGCGAACAGGTGTCGATGGCTCCCGACCACGAATGAGTGAAACGAACATCTTGGAGCTGGGGGAACATGAGCGCGAACTGGGTCGACAGCAACGCAAACGATGCCTTGCGCTGCTCGAGGGCGGGGCCCATGCGGTTGCCGTAGTAGTAGACGGCGTCGTAGCCACCGAAGAGGATCCGGTTGTCGGCCGTGGGTCGGAAGTAGAGGAACTGGTTGCCGGTGCTGCCGATGCCTTGGCGGCGGGCCCAGCCGACGGCGGCTTGCTGGTCGGCGGTGAGCGGCTCGGTCATCAGCACGTAGTCGTAGACGGGCACGACGTACTTGCGCAGCCGCTTCACCGGTGACGGATAGGCATTGGTGGCCAGCACCACCTTGGCGGCCGTGACGGTTCCATGGGCGGTGCGGACCAGCATCGGGGCCTGGGCACCGGGTCCGTCCGGCTCGATCCCATCGACCCGGCTGTGCTCGAAGATCTGCACTCCGGCCTGCTCGCACGCACGCCGCAGTCCCCAGGCCAACTTGGTCGGATGCACCAGCGCACACCCTTCCTGGTCCCACAGCCCGGCCAGGTACGTGGGGGAGTGGATGTCGGCTTGGAGTTCGTCACGGTCCATGAAGTGCGGATGCTCACCGTGCTCGTTGGCCTGGGCCTCGGCTTCGCGCAGCCAGGCCACCTGGTGGGGTTCGGTGGCGACATTCAGTTCGCCCGTCCGTTCGAAGTCGCACTTGATCCCTTGTTCGGCGATGGTCGACTCGATGGCGTCGAGGTTCTCTCGACCGAGACGCTCCAGGACAGCGATCTCTTGGGGGAACCGCTCGATCCCATTGCTCAGCCCGTGGGTGAGGCTGGCCGCACAGAACCCGCCGTTACGGCCCGACGCGGCCCAGCCGCAACGGTCGCCCTCCAAGAGGACGACATGGCGAGACGGATCGTCCTGTGTGGCCAACAGGGCGGCCCACAGCCCGGTGTAGCCGCCACCGACGATGACCAGGTCCGCACGGATGCGTCCGACTAGTGGGGATGCCGGCTCAGGGGCGTCGGGGTCGTCCAGCCAGAACGACAGCGGAGTGGCGTCGGCAAAGGCGGCGGCACGGTCCATGGACCGACGCTACAGGTCCGCCCGACTCAGGAGATCAGTAGCGCCCTCGGGAGCCACCCGGTCCTGGAGCCGACGAGCGAGTGGCGCTCGGCGCTTGCCGGTGGAGAGCCGAATGCAGCCAACGAGCGCCGTCGCCCGACTTGCCGTCAAACCTCCACCGTCGACCACGGAGTCAATGAAGTGTTCTGTCGATTCCGCTGATGACATCAGGGTCACCTCCGATCATCGGGCCGCAGACCGTCATACCTGGCGTCACGTCAGCCTGCTGTCGGTCCGTACGTGCTGCATCAGTGTGCACCTGATGGAGGGAGAGAGGCAGAGGCACCCGGCACAATTTGGTCACATCGGGGGTAGATGCTCGCATATTCATGCGTAACTGTGCATATACTTGCACTATGTCGGGATCCCCCAAACAGGTCGGAGTCGTCGGTGCGTCCGGATACGGCGGTGCCGAGCTGCTCCGCCTGTGCGCCGGACATCCGGACCTCGCGGTGGCTGTGGCCGCCGCCGGGTCCAACGCTGGCCAGTCGGTGGCTGCCCACACCCCGTCCTTGGCTGCGGCCTACCCGAACCTGACCTATGGGCCGACGAACGCCGCATCGCTCGACGGGCTCGACGTCGTCTTCTTGGCCCTGCCCCATGGGCAGTCCCAGAGCCTGGTACCCGACTTGGTCGACAAGGTGGGACTGATCGTCGACCTCGCCGCTGACTTCCGCCTCAAGGACCCTGGGTTGTATCCGACCTGGTACGGCGAGGCCCACGAGGTGCCCGAGCTGCTGTCGACCTTCGTCTACGGGCTGCCTGAGCTCTATCGCTCCGACCTGGTCGGGGCCACCAGGATTGCTGCCCCTGGCTGCTATCCGACAGCCACCTTGTTGGCCCTGGCCCCGCTGATCGAAGCCGGCGTCGTCGCCCTGCCTGGTGACGGTGGCGCTCCGGCCCTGATCGTGGATGCGGCCAGCGGCGTGTCCGGTGCTGGACGCGGCGCCAAGGAGAGTCTGAACTTTTCCGCCGTGGACGAGGACTTCGTGGCCTACGGGCTCCTCGAGCACCGCCACACCGCCGAGATGGAGCAGGGCCTCGGCACCAGCGTCCTGTTCACCCCGCACCTGGCCCCCATGGTCCGGGGGATCCTGGCCACCTGTTACGCCCGCCCTGTCGACCCAGCCGTACTCACCACGGAGGATGCCATGCAGATCCTGCACGATCGCTACGCCGACGAGCCCTTCGTGGTCGTCAGCCACGCCCCACCCTCGACCAAGGCGGCCAGCGGTTCCAATACCGCCCACCTGTCGGTCCGGGTCGACCCCCGCACCGGGTGGATCGTGGTGCTGTCCGCCATCGACAACCTGATCAAGGGGGCCGCTGGCCAGGCCGTGCAGTGCGCCAACATCGCTCTCGGGCTTCCTGAAGTCACCGGCTTGCCGGTGGTGGGGGTATTCCCATGAGCATCACCACCCCCAAGGGGTTCGTGGCCTCCGGCCTGGCTGCCGGCATCAAGGCCTCTGGCGCTCTCGACCTCGCACTGCTGGCCACCGAGGACGGACTGCCCGTTCCGACCGCGGCCACCTTCACCTCGAACCTGGCCGCCGCCGCACCGGTGCAGATCAGCCGGGCCCACATGGCTGCCAACGGGGGACGGGCCACGGCTGTGCTGGTCTCGAGCGGTAATGCCAACGCCGCTACTGGTGACCAGGGACGGGCTGATGCCACCGCTATGTGCGCCCAGACCGCAGCCGAACTCGGCGTGCCGGCCGACCAGGTGCTGGTGTGCTCGACCGGACTGATCGGCATCCCCCTGCCCATGGAGCCGATCGAAGGCGGCATCCCTCGCCTGGTGGCTACCCGTGCTGGTGGTCCCGATGCAGGAGCCGATGCGGCCCAGGGCATCTTGACCACGGATTCGGGACGCAAGGAGGTGCTGGTCACCTACCCAACCTTCACCGTGGCCGGCATGGCCAAGGGGGCGGGCATGCTGGCCCCCAACATGGCCACCATGCTGGCCTTCCTCACCACCGATGCTGCCATCGAGCCCGGCCCGCTGGCCGAACTGCTGCGCTCGGCTGTGGCCGACTCGTTCAACTCCATGTCGGTGGACGGCTGCACCTCGACCAACGACACGGTGATCCTGATGGCCTCGGGCAAGGCCGGGCCGTGCGACCCATCCATGGTGGCCGATGCCGTCACCGAGGCCTGTGCCGATCTTTCGCGCCAGATGGCCGCCGATGCCGAGGGCTCATCGACGATCTTCCAGGTGCAGGTACACGGTGCCCGCTCTGACGGCGAGGCCCACAAGGCTGCCCGCAAGGTGGCCGACTCCCTCCTGGTCAAGTGCTCCATCAACGGCGAGGATCCCTACTGGGGCCGGGTGGCCAGCGAGCTCGGCTCGGCCGGCGTCGACTTCGACATGGACAAGGTGACCATCTCCTATGGCGGCATGACCGTCTGCGAGGGCGGGATCCAGGTGCCCTTCGACGAGGCGGCGGTGGCAGCTCACATGGCCGGGTCGATGGTCTCCATCGAGTGCGACCTCCATCTGGCTGCCGGCACCGGCGTGGTGATGGGCGTAGAGCTCGGCTACGGCTACATCGACGAGAACAGGACCACCTCATGAGTGCTGCACCCACAGGGTCGAACCAGGGAGGCGGGGCCGACGGCGGAGCAGCCGACAAGGCCGCCGTATTGGTCGAGTCGCTGCCGTACATCCGTCGGTTCTTGGGCAAGGTGGTGGTCGTCAAGTACGGCGGCAACGTGCTGGCGGCCAAGCCCGGCCAGGACGCCGTCGACGAAGACGAGGCCCTGGCCAGCTTCGCCGAGGACATCGTGTTGATGCGCTCGGTCGGGATGCTGCCTGTCGTCATCCACGGTGGTGGGCCTCAGATCGGAGCGCTCATGGAGCGGGTCGGCAAGC
Source organism: Acidimicrobiales bacterium (assembly GCA_037141235.1). Taxonomy (GTDB): domain Bacteria; phylum Actinomycetota; class Acidimicrobiia; order Acidimicrobiales; family RAAP-2; genus Bog-756. The sequence goes on from JBAXCY010000005.1 coordinate 39,143, forward strand.
AGGCCGAGTTCCTGGACGGTCTGCGGGTGACCGATGCCGACACCATCGACCTGGTGCGCATGGTGCTGGTCGGGAAGGTCAACCGCGACATCGTCAGCACTATCAACGTGCACGGAGCGTTGGCTGTCGGGCTGTCGGGTGAGGACGCCAACCTGATCAACGCCACCGCCCGGTCCGAGGCGCTCGGGTTCGTAGGCGACGTGGTCGACGTCGATCCGCTCATCGTTCACCAGCTGCTGGCCCAGGGTCTGATCCCGGTGGTGGCTACCATCGGCACCGATGCCTCGGGTCAGGCATTCAACATCAACGCCGATACGGCGGCCGGGGCTATTGCTTCGGCCCTCGAGGCGGAAAAGCTGGTCTTCCTCACCGACGTGGCTGGCCTGCGTTCGGATCCTGACGATCCAGCCACCCTGATGCATCGGGCCAGCGCCGACCAGCTCGATGCCATGGTGGCTTCGGGGGCGGCCAACGGCGGGATGATCCCCAAGGTAGAGGCGTGCGCCAAGGCCGTCCGTCATGGAGTGAAGCGCGCCCACATCTTGGACGGCCGGACCCCGCACGCTCTGCTGCTCGAACTCTTTACCGACGAAGGTGTGGGCACCATGGTGGGGGTCGACCTGTGAGCGCGGTGCCGGCCACGTCGGCGAGTACACCTGTGCCTGGTGCACCGGTCGGTGCCATCGACCGCTCGGCGCTCATGCACAACTACGCCGATCCGTTGGTCACGTTCGTGCGGGGCGAGGGCAGCACCCTGTATGACACCGAGGGGCGCCCGTATCTCGACTTTCTGTCCGGTCTGGCTGTCACTTCGCTCGGGCACGCCCATCCGGTGGTGGCCGAGGCCGTGGCCACCCAGGCTCGTACCCTCAGTCATGTCTCCAACCTGTTCGGCAATGTGGTCGGCCCCGACGTGGCCGTCACCCTCGACCGGCTGATCGGCGGGGGAGTGGAGCGTGCCGGCGGGCAGGTCTTCTTCGCCAACTCGGGGGCCGAGGCCATCGAGTGCGCCATCAAGCTGGCCCGCAGGTGGGCCGGACCGGACCGGTACACGGTGGTGTCCACCGACAACGCCTTCCACGGTCGCACTCTGGCCGCGTTGGCCGCCACTGGACAGTACGAAAAGCAGGCGGCATTCCTGCCCATGCCGGCCGGGTTCGACCACGTCCCCTACGGCGACCTCGATGCTATGGATGCCGCCTGCGATCCGGCTCGGGTAGCCGCCGTGCTGGTGGAGCCGATCCTGGGCGAGGCCGGAGTGGTGGTGCCGTCGTCGGACTATCTGGGCGGCCTCCGTCAACTGTGCACGGAACGGGGCATCTTGCTGATGGTGGACGAGATCCAGACCGGCCTGGGCCGCACCGGACGGTGGTTCGCCTTCCAGCACATGGGGATCGAGCCCGATGTCGTCACCATGGCCAAAGCACTCGGCAACGGCATGCCCATAGGTGCGTGCTGGGCCCGGGGCGAGGTGGCTGCCGCATTCGTGCCCGGCGACCACGGGAGCACCTTCGGCGGCCAGCCTCTGGCCATGTCGGCAGCACAGGCCACGTTGTCGGTCATGGAGGCCGAGGACGTGCCGGCCAAGGCGGCGGCCGCTGGTGCCCGACTGCGTGATGGTCTGGGACGTCTGCCCGGTGTGGCCTCGGTGCGCGGCGAGGGGCTATTGCTGGCTGTCGTGCTGGTCAACGACTTTGCCGGGCCGGCGTGTGCCGAAGCACTTCAAGGCGGTCTGGTGATCAACGCTCCCAAGCCCAATGTGCTCCGGTTCGCCCCGTCGTTACTGGTGTCAGACGCCGATATCGACCGAGCCTTGGGCATCTTGTCGCGCGTCTTGGCCCGGCTGCTGGCCTCGTTCGGCCCTGCAGGTGGTGCACCCGTCAGTGCCGTCACCAGTGCCGTCACCAGTGCCGTCACCGGCAACACCGCCACCGATGAGGGGGAGAACCATGGCTGATCACACGCAAGTCGGGACGACCCGCCACGTGCTCGAAATTGACGACCTCGGCCCCGACGGCCTCGAGGCCGTGCTGACGCTGGCCGAAGCGGATCCGGCGTCACTGCCTCGGAGCCTGGAAGGACAGGGCGTGGCCCTGGTGTTCGAAAAGCCCTCGGCGAGGACCCGCAACAGCTCAGAAATGGCTGTCGTGTCCCTGGGCGGTCACCCGGTCTACATCCAAGGTGCCGAAGTCGGCATCGATGTCCGCGAGACAGCCGAAGACGTGGCCCGCACCCTGGCCTGCTACCACCGGGTGCTGTGCGCCCGGGTCATGGATCACGGCAGCCTGGAGCGCATGGCGGCCGCCCTGGACGCAGCTGGTGTGGACGTCCCAGTAGTGAACCTGTTGTCGGACCGTGCCCACCCGTGCCAAGCGCTGGCCGACCTGTTGACCGTGCGCCAGCACTTCGGTGCCGATGGTGCCCGCGACCGAGTCATCACCTACGTAGGCGACGCCAACAACGTGTGGCGCTCACTGGCCCTGGCGGCGTCGATGGCCGGCATCGCCACGCGGGTGGCCTCTCCAGACGGCTTCGGCCCGTCGGCCGAGGACATCGCACTGGTGCGCTCCTTCGGGGGCGAGCTCATGGTCACGAACGATCCGATCGAGGCGGCCACGGGCGCAGATGTGCTCTACACCGACGTGTGGACGTCGATGGGCCAGGAGGACGAGGCGGCAGTGCGGGCCGCGGCCTTCGCTGGGTTCTGCATTGATGAGGCGCTGGTGGCTGGGTCTGCACCCGGGGCCCTGGTCATGCACTGCCTGCCCGCCCACCGAGGCGAGGAGATCAGCGCCGGTGCTGTGGATGGCCCCCAGAGCGTGGTCTGGCAGCAGGCGGCCAACCGGATGCACGCCATGCGCGGCCTCTTGGCCTGGGTGACGGAAGCCGGAGGGGACCGATGACCAAGGTGACTCGAGTGACCAAGCATCAGCGTCAGCACCGGATCACCAAACTGCTCGAGGCGAGTGCGGTCGGAAGTCAGGCCCACTTGGTGGAGCTGCTGGCCGCCGATGGCATCGAGGCCACCCAGGCCACGGTGTCGAGGGACCTCGAAGAGTTGGGCGCACTCAAGGTGCGCCTGCCGGGAGGCGAGACGGCCTACGCCCTGCCCGAGCTCCCGTCCCACCAGGTGGCCCCCGAGGATCACCTGAAGCGGGTGCTGGGGGAGTGGGTGGTCGAAGCCGACCACTCGGGCAACCTGATCGTGCTCCGCACCCCGCCCGGCTCTGCCCATGTCGTAGGCTCGGCGCTCGACCGGAGCGGGTTTGCCGGGATCATCGGTACCGTGGCCGGAGATGACACGGTGCTGGTGGTGGCTTCCGAGGCCACCGGCGGTGCCGACGTTGCCCATCGGTTGGCCGTGCTGGCCGGCCTCGAAGCTCCTACTGGCGCTGACGGGTCCGTGGCCTGAGCGGCCATGCCCGAAGAGTGATGAACGACGACATGAATCACCACATGAACGACCACACGAAGACCGAACATCTGCAACACGACAAATCGAAGAGTGACGAGACAAGGAGTCCGCGATGACCGAACGAGTAGTGCTGGCCTATAGCGGGGGACTCGACACCTCGATTGCTGTGCGGTGGCTGATGGAGAATCACGGGGTCGAGGTGATCGCCGTGGCCGTCGACGTGGGCCAGGCCGCCGAGACCGGTGGCGAGGACTGGGACGCCATCCGCAACCGGGCCATGGCCGCCGGCGCCATCGAGGCGACCGTGATCGACGCCCGGGCCGAGATGGCCGAGGAGTACTGCGTCCCCGCCATCCTGGCCAACGCCAAGTACGAAGGTAAGTACCCACTGGTGTCGGCCCTGTCGCGCCCGGTCATCGTCAAGCACCTGGTAGCCGAGGCCCGTCGCCACGGCGCCTCCTATGTGGCCCACGGCTGCACCGGCAAGGGCAACGACCAGGTCCGCTTCGAAGTCGGCACCCGCGCACTCGCTCCCGACCTCAACGTCCTGGCTCCGGCCCGGGTGTGGGGACTCACCCGTGAGGACTCCATCGAGTACGCCGCCAAGTGGGACATCCCGCTGACGGTCACCAAGGAGAAGCTGTACTCCATCGACGAGAATCTGTGGGGCAAGGCGATCGAGTGCGGCGTCATCGAGGACCCGTGGAACCGGCCGCCCGAGGACGTCTACACGATGACCGTGCCGACGGCCACGGAGCCGACAGAGATCACCATCGGGTTCGAGTCCGGCGTGCCGGTCTCCTTGGACGGACGCACCCTGTCGCCCGAGCCGCTCATCGCCGAGCTCAACCGGGTGGTCGGCTCGTATGGCTACGGCCGCCTCGACATGGTGGAGAACCGCCGGGTCGGCATCAAGAGCCGCGAGACCTACGAATGTCCGGCCGCTCTGGCCCTGCTGATGGCCCACTCCGACCTGGAGGACCTCACCTTGGAGCGCGACGTCCACCACGAGAAGGTGCGCCTCGAGCCCCGGTGGGCCGAGTTGGTCTACGACGGACTGTGGTTCTCGCCGCTCAAGCAGGCTCTCGACGCATTCTTCAAAGAGACCCAGAAGCACGTCAGCGGCGAGGTGCGCCTCCGTCTCGACCAGGGCCGGTGCTGGGTCGTGGGACGCCGCAGCCCGGTCAGCCTGTACGACCATGGACTGGCCACCTACGACGCCTCAGACACCTTCCGCCACCAGGATGCTGAGGGCTTCGTTCGCCTGTGGGGCCTCGGGGTCGCCACCTGGTCCGCCGTGCAAGAAGGGCGCGGCGGTACCGACGGCGCCGGACGATGACGCTCTGGCACGGCCGCCTGAGCGGCGGCACCGCCGATGTGGTCATGGACTACTCGGTCAGCATCCACTTCGATCAGCGTCTGGCTCGAGATGACATTGCTGGATCGCGGGCGCACGTCCGAGGTCTAGGCCGGGGCGGGCTGCTATCCGATGACGAAGTGACTTTGCTGCTCGACACGCTCGATGCCGTCGAGAAGGAGATCAGTGCCGGCACCTTCGCCTTCGTGCCTGACGATGAGGACATCCACACCGCCGTCGAGCGCCGGGTGACTGAGTTGGCCGGAGACGCGGGGGCCAAACTCCACACCGGACGGAGCCGCAACGACCAGATCGCCACCGACCTGCGGCTGTATGCCAAGAGAGAGCTGGCCGCAGTGGCCACCGAGGTGCTCGGGCTCCAAGACGTCCTGTTCACCCGAGCCAAGGAGGCGGGCGACATCTACCTGCCCGGCTATACGCACCTCCAGCGGGCGCAACCGGTGCTGCTGGCCCACCATCTCTTGGCCCACGGCTGGGCCCTGGCCCGCGATGTGGACCGTCTGGTGGCCACCGTGGCCCGGTTGGACGTATCGCCCCTCGGGGCCGGTGCACTGGCTGGATCCTCGTTGCCGCTCGATCCGGACGGCACGGCATCGGACCTTGGGTTCGGCGCCCGCTTCGAGAACTCACTGGATGCCGTGTCTGACCGCGACTTCGTGGCTGAGGCCCTATTCGATCTGGCCCTGCTGGGTGTCCATCTGTCGCGGATGGGCGAAGAGCTGGTGCTGTGGTCGACCGAGGAGTTCGGGTTCATCGTGCTCGACGACGCCTTTGCCACCGGCAGCTCCATGCTTCCCCAAAAGAAGAACCCGGATGTAGCCGAGTTGGCCCGAGGCAAGACCGGCCGGCTCATCGGCAACCTGACCGGGCTGCTGGTGACGCTGAAGGGCCTGCCGCTGGCTTACAACCGGGACCTCCAGGAGGATAAAGAGCCCCTGTTCGACTCTGTTGATCAGACCCACCTGGCCCTGGCTGCACTGTCCGGCCTGCTGTCCACGGTCACCATCAATGCTCAGCGGATGCAGGACGCAGCCAACGGCTCGTCGGTGGCTGCCGTCGATCTGGCCGAGTGGCTGGTCGAGCAGGGAATGCCCTTCCGCCAGGCCCACAGCGTCGTGGGCGGACTGGTCCACGACTCCCTGGAGCGCCACGTGCCCCTGGCTGAGTTGGTCGAGGCGCATCCGGCCCTGGGGGCCGAAGCAGTGGCACTGCTGGAGCCCGGGGTGGCTGTCACCCGACGTACAACGCCGGGGGGTGCCGGCCCGGCCGCGGTCGAGGTACAGATCGGACGATTCGACCGCCGGCTCGATGCGGACCGCATCCGGGTATCGGCTCTCGGCTGAGCGGAGCGGGACTGAGCCAGGTCGACTGCTGGCTCCCACGTGATTGAGCGAGGTAGACCCGGGCCCGGCCTACGCCCACAATCGGCGTTCCGGGTCAGCTCTCGGGTCTGCTCCCTCTGACCTCGCTTGCTCCCTCCGACCTCGTCTGCTCCCTCTGACCTCGCTTGCTCCCTCTGACCTCGCTTGCTCTACCACCGG
>JBAXCY010000006.1:0-44213 GCA_037141235.1 Acidimicrobiales bacterium
GAGCACGGTGGAGGAAGTGCTCGCTCGCACCGGGCTTGCACCTGAGCACCTCACGCTGGAGATCACCGAGAGCGCGCTGATGAAGGATGCGGCATCGGCGCTGGTGGTACTGCGAGCCCTCAAGGAGATCGGCGTGCTGCTGGCCATCGACGACTTTGGAACCGGATACTCGTCGCTGAGCTACCTCCAGCGTTTCCCGCTCGACATCTTGAAGGTGGACCGGATGTTCGTGGCCGAACTCGATCAAGGTGCCGGTGGCAATGAGATCGTCTCTGCGGTCATCAAACTGGCCCATGCCCTCGGACTGCTGGTAGTGGCCGAGGGGGTCGAGACCGAGCAGCAGTTCGAGATCTTGCGGACCCTCGAGTGTGACTTCGCCCAGGGGTACTTGTTTTCGCGTCCGGTACCGGCCCACGAACTGCGCGGGCTGTTCGGCGAGGACCTGAGCGTGTGAACCCCAGGTAGAGCGACGGGTGGGGGAGTGAGCACCCGAGTCCGGGATCCGGGATCCAGCGTGCGCAACTCCCCACCTAGCGGGAAGGTCACCTTCTTCGTGGACGGTACATCGATCGGCAAAACTGTCGTGATGTCGGACGGAGTAGCGACGCTGTCCCACTCGTTGAAGCAGGGCGGGACCTACGCGGTCACCGCCGTGCTGGCCAAGATGAACTCGACGTCTGCGGTCACATCGGATCCGGTATCGGTCAGCGTCAACCGATAGTTGGCCCACCCGTAGCGGCGCCAGATTTCGACGTCGCTACGGGCGTCCCATTGGTCGGGACGACAGGATTTGAACCTGCGACCCCCTGCTCCCAAAGCAGGTGCGCTACCAAGCTGCGCTACGTCCCGTATTCCTTCGTCCCCGAAGGGCACTTCCTCAGCGTAGGGCATCTTGGACCTGTTCCCGACTACCCCCGCTACGGGATAGCGTCTCGGCGATGCCCACCGTCCGAGTAGCCGTCTTCGACCTGGGCAGCAACTCGTTCCATCTGATGGTGGTCGATGCCTTCCGCGACGGACGAATGGAGCCGGTGCTGCGCCGCCGTTCCTTCCTGCACCTCGGCACCGAGGTGGCCCGCACCGGCGGCGTGCCCGGGGACCGGTCGGCACTCGCCGTCCGCACCGTCAAGCGTCTGCACGCCTATGCCGAGGAAGCCGGAGCCGACGTGGTGGTGGCCATGGCTACCGCTGCACTGCGGGACGCCGACAATGGCACAGATCTCATCGCTCGCATGGAGCGGATACTCGGATGCCCCATCAACCTGCTCTCGGGGGAAGAAGAGGCTCGCCTGTGCTTCCTGGGTCAACGGGCAGGCGTGTGGGTGGGGGAGGATCCGGTGCTCGGTCTGGACCTCGGCGGCGGAAGCCTCGAAGGCGGAATCGGAACCATCGACTCGGTTTCGGCAGTGGCGAGCGTTGCGTTGGGTACGGCCCGCATCCGGGGCGAACTGAACACCGGAGATCAGCTGTCGGAGGCGCAGTGCAAGGCCGTCCGTGAGCTGACGCTGCAGCGATCGGAGCCGATTGCCGACATGTTGGCAGGATGCCCCAAAGCTTCCGAACGAGTCATCGCCAGCGGAGGTACGGTCCGGGCTCTGGCCCGCCTGGCCCTGGGGCTCCATCGCCCGGCCTCGAAGTCGGGATCGTCAGGTGCTGCCTCGGTCAACCAGGTCGAAGTCCCGGCTGGGCAGCTCCACGACCTCGCCGACCGACTGGCCACGATGGACCTCGATGCGCGTATGGCGCTACCGGGGATACAAGCCCGTCGGGCCCCGCTGCTGCCTATCGGCGCGGTCGTCTTGTCGACACTCGTCGACCACCTCGGACTGCCTGGTCTGGTGGTGAGCGAGTGGGGTCTGCGCGAAGGTGCCGTGCTCGACGGGCTTTCGCTCCCCGCCTCCCAGACCTGAACGAGCCGCCCGTATTGAGGCGAGCGCTCCCGTCGACCATGTCACGGAGTGATGCTCGAGGAGAGGCGGCGGAACCGATTCCGCCGCCTCTCCTCGTATCAGGCGTCCTTGCCCAGGATCCTGTTCATACCGGTGCCGCAGACCGGGCACTTTCCCTTGGCTGAGCGACGGCCGTTGGCCATCTCGGCCACCTCGCCGTCGAACTCACGCTTCTCCCGGCACTTGACGCAGTAGCCCTCGTATGTAGCCATGGTTACTCCTCCTGCTCCGAGCGGCGCCTATCTGAACGCCTGATGGATTCGACGGTACCGGGCCATCTCGTGGGAACGGGGGATGGGAGCCCCCAGTGCTAACTGTAGTTAGCAGATGCTCGCGGACCTACCGAGCAACTCTCGGGACCGCCAGGCCACCCGGTAGTCCGCTGGCTGACCCCGATCAGCATTCAGCCGGAGGGCTCGCCGGACGTCGGGTCGCCGAACGAGTCGGGGACTTCGGCCGGGCTGATGGACGTGAGCATCTCTTCGATGGCGTCGGCTGGCAGGGGAGGGCTGAAGTAGTAGCCCTGGGCGGTCGTGCAGCCCCGCTGCAGCAGTACCCGGCTCTGGGTGAGGGTCTCTACGCCTTCGGCCACGCACGAGAGCCCCAGCCTTCCGGCCATGGCGATGATGGCCGAGACCAGACTGTTCTCCTCGTCCTCGGGGCCGAGCACCTGCACGAATGACTGGTCGATCTTGAGGGTGCTGACCGGAAACGTGCCGATCCGATCCAGCGAGGAGTTCCCCATACCGAAGTTGTCGATGGTGAACTTCACCCCGAGCTTGCGGAGCTTTTCGATCGTGCCCATGGCGGGACCGGTCTTGTCCAGCACCACCCGTTCGGTGATCTCGAGTTCCAGCAGGGCCGGATCGATTCCAGTGTCGTTGAGTGTGCGTTTCACGCTGTCGAAGAAGTCGGGGCTGGCGAGGTCACGTGAGGCCAGGTTGACCGAGAGGCGGAGCGGGTCGATCCCGTGGTCTTGCCAGGACCGGAGCTGGCGGCACGCCTGCCACAGCACCCAGTTGTCGAGGGAGACGATCAGGTCACTTTTTTCGGCCATGGGGATGAACCGGGGTGGATCGAGGATTCCCAAGGTCGGATGATCCCAGCGCACCAATGCCTCTACGCCCACGACCTGGGCCGTGCGCAGATCGACGTAGGGCTGGTAGACGAGGAAGAACTCATCGGCGTCGAGGGCGCTGACCATGTCGGTGTACAGCTCCCGGTCATCGATGGCCCGGCGGCCGACATTGGATGGATCTGGGGAGTAGCGGAACATCTCGAAGGCATCGCGGCCGAGATCCTTGGCGCGGTACATGGCCTCGTCCGCCCGGTTCAGCAGGTCGTCGTAGCTGTCACCGTGCTCGGGGGCGATGGCGATCCCGATCGAAGCCGACGTGCTCACCTCCTCTCCGAAGATGGAGAAGGGCGTATGCATGGCTTCCAGGGTGCGTTCGGCCAACTGGTTGATCGAGAGCTGATCGACCAGTCCAGGGAGGAGGATGGCGAACTCGTCACCACCCACTCTGGCCACAGTGTCCTGGCTCCGGACGGTATCGAGCAGCCGCTGGCTCACCTGTTTGATCAAGATGTCGCCGGTGGCATGTCCGTGGGTGTCGTTGACCGTCTTGAAGTTGTCGAGGTCGACGAAGAACATGCACACGGGCTCGCCGACGCGGCGGGAGCGCACCAGTTCTTGTTCGACGCGGTCCTCAAATAGGCGTCGGTTCGGAAGCCCGGTGAGGGCATCGTGCCACGCCATGTGGGACACCTTCTCCAGGAGCTCAATGTTCTGGATGGCGGCCGCCGCCTGATCGGCTAATCCACAAAGCCGCTCATGGAGGTCGGTGTCATGGATGACGCCAGGGCCGCTCTCCTGCGAGAAGTTTGCGGCGATGACGCCGATGAACGCGCCGGCCGCGATCATGGGGGCGATCACAGAAGCAGGCATGCCTGATCGGTCCATCAGGTCCTGGAGCTCTGGATCTTCGATGTTCGAGCGGTCGAGCACCATGATCTGGTGGCCACTAGCCATACGGCGCGTGTGTGGGTGATTGACTCCTGATGGTGAAGGTGCGATGGCGCCGACGGTCACTCCGTCCTCGGATGTGCCAGTGCCCCCGGGGACAATGAGGTCGACCGACAGTGAACGGGCAGCAAACCATTCGGGAGCGATGGGTCCGAGATCGGCGTCCGGGGCGGCCATGCCGGTGGTCGATGCGCTGAAGGCTAGGCGAGACGTCACCTCGTCCCACCGGTACACGGTGGCCTGAACGCACCCGGTGATGCCGGGTACGGCATCGGCCACGATCCGCAGGGCCTGGGTCAGATCGGTAAGTCCGGACAGCTGCTCCAAAAACGAGAGGATCGTCCGAGCCGTCGTGTCGCTGCGTCGGGCATCGGAAACGACGGTGTAGACGTCGAGGACGTTGGCCGCGTAGAGGGCGAAGTGCCGCAGGATCCGCTCGTCCCCCGCGGACCGCCGGGACCCGGGGGTATCGAACACGGCTAGGCGGCCGTAGCGGCGCCGAGGGGAGGCGATGTCCACCACGGTGCGGGCGCTGACCTGATCGACGTCGCCATTCCACAGTTCCGCCGCCAAGGCGCCGGCCGCATCTTCGCCGAGCCCTCGATGGTGGAGTTCGATCGGCATGCCGGGGGCGGGCCGGACCATGAGGAGGAAGCGCTCGGCACCCACTACCTGGTCAGCCCGGCTAGCGAGATCACTGAGCAACGCCGTTAGGTCCTGCTCGACGAGGCCGAGCGTGGCCACCGACGTCCCCTCTATCAGAAGTTCGAGCCGTTGGACCTCCTGATGGGCCCGGGTGGCTGTGGCCTCGGCCTCTGCTTGCTGGCGCGTGCTGGCGTGCTCTTCGTCGGCCCGCAGGCGCGCAGCTTCAGCTTCTCGTTGCACCGACGTGGCCACGGCCTCGATCAGTGCAGCACGTGCTGCAGCAAGTTGCTCAGCCAGGATCTCGGCCTCGGTCGGGCCGCTGCTCACCAGCCCGCTGGACTCGGGTCCTTGCCCGCTCGCCCCCTTGGCGCTCCGGTAGCCGCTGTTGCCGTGTCGGGCACTTCCGTGTCTGCGGTTCAGCTGCCTTCCCTGGGCCTGCTTGTCAGACTCCTGCTTGTCAGACTCCTGCTTGCCTGAGCCCTGTTTTCCAGAGCTTTGCTTGCCAGAGAGTTGTTTGCCCGAACTCTGCTGGCTGGTCGGTGGCTGTGGGCCGTTCCACTCATCGTCGAAGGCTCCGTGCCCCGGTGGCACTCGAGGAGCCGGCGACTCGACGGTGTAGTCGAGCCACTGGCCGTCACTGCGTCCGAGATCAGAATCGGTCGAACCGCCATCCCCATCTCGCAGTGAGATGCCGACACCAGGCTCCCAATGCAGTGCGTAGCGACACGCCCGGCCCCCTCTGGCTCCACACTCGTGCTCAGACACCACGGCCGGCTCGAAGTCGAAAAGGGCGGGCAACTCGGACAGGAATCCCCGTGTCAACTCGCACAGGTGGGCATGGCGTATCCCGCCATCTACCGACGAGACTTCGATGAGCGCCCATCCCGGGGCAACCTCGAGCGCCACCGCATCAGTCGCTCCCTCGAACTGCTCTACCAGGGCCCCGACGTGGCGGAAGGCGACTTCGGGGGAGTCGAGGGACTGGATCCGGGTGGCTAGGTCAGCGCCGACCCCTCCCCACAGCAGTTCCTCGCCGACGTGCAGCGCGATGGCATCGTCCCCAGTGACCAGTGCTCCGGCGGCGAACAGCGCAGCGGCCTCATCCACCGGCGTCCATGTGCTGTCATCACCGAGCGACAGGAATGAGCGGTTCTCCGAGGCGAGAGCCAGCGCTTGCGCCAGGCCGGAATCTCCCGATGCGCCCCGGATGTATGCCACCAGCGCCTGGATGACAGCACCTGATACCCCCTGCTGGGGCATGTCGGCTTGCTCCACGTCGTCGACCTCGAACGCCATGTGTGCAGTCCGGCCTTTCTTCATCAGGGATCGCGTCACCGCTGTCCGTACCAAGTCTCATCGTCCGCTGGGCGCCTGTGCTTTAGCCCCATCGGAGCGACGGGCCCACGGGGCGTGCACCGCCCTACAATCGGCCCATGAGCATCTACGACCTTCCGATCCAGACCCTGCAGGGCGACCCCTCGTCGCTCGGTGATTACCGCGGCAAAACGCTCTTGCTCGTCAACGTGGCCTCCAAGTGCGGCCTGACCCCGCAGTACGAGGGTCTCGAGCGCCTGCAGCAGACCTACGGCGACAAGGGGTTCACCGTCCTCGGCTTCCCGTGCAATCAGTTCGGCGCCCAGGAGCCTGGCACCTCTGAAGAGATCGCCACGTTCTGCTCGGGTACCTACGGGGTCACCTTTCCCATGTTCGAGAAGGTCGACGTCAACGGCGACGGTCGTCATCCGATCTATGCCGAACTAGTTGCGACGAAGGATGCCGATGGTGAATCCGGCGACATCCAGTGGAACTTCGAGAAGTTCCTGGTCTCCTCAGACGGCACGACCATCACCCGGCTTCGCCCCATGGTGGATCCGCAGGCCCCCGAGCTGGTCGCCGCCATCGAGGCTGATCTACCCAGCTGATCTCGCCAGCTGATCGAGGTGAGTGGGGAGCGCCTGCCACGGAGCGCGGCAGGCGGTCCTCACCGCGATCTGGCCCATCGTCGATCGGCCAGCGGCGTGGCGCGGCCAGTGGTTCAGCGGTTCGGCACGGTCGGATGGGCATCCGGAAAGTTGGTGCCCTAGGTGCCGGTACACTCCTCTATTCGTATGCGAGCAACAGCAGCGCCCGAGGAGGGCAACAAGGTCCGTCTTACCGTCGAGATCGACGAAACCGAGATGAACGAAGCCCTCGACGACGTCATGCAACGTCTGTCGCGCGAAATCCGGGTACCCGGGTTCCGGCCGGGGAAGGTTCCCCGAAAGGTCCTGGAGACTCGGATGGGAGGAGCTGCCGTCTTGCGCGGCGAAGCCATCCGCGACGCCCTGCCGGAGTTCTACTCCCGGGCCGTGATGGAGACCGAGGTCGATCCCATCGACCAGCCCGACATCGACATCACCTCCGGTGAAGAGTCAGGGCCGCTGTCGTTCGAGGCCGTGGTCATGGTCCGGCCCGTAGTGGCCATCCCGGGATACGGCGGTTTGGTAGTGACCATGCCGAGCCTGGAGGTCCCCGCCGAAGAGATCACCGCCCAGATCGATCGGCTCCGGGCGACGTCGGGTGAACTCGTCGAAGTGGCTCGACCGATCCAGACCGGCGACCAGGTGACGATCGACATCCGGGGCACGCGACCCGATGCCGACGCCGATGGCGACGACAGCGATCTGACGGCCGACGACTTCCTCTACGAAGTGGGCACCGACGGTGTGGTTCCAGGCATGGACGATCAGCTGATGGGAGTCAAGGCGGGCGCCACGCTTACCTTCGACTCCGAGATCGAGGCGCTCGAGCAGACGGTGTCCTTCACCGTCACCGTCAAGGACGTCAAGGAACTCTCTCTTCCTGATGCCGATGACGCATGGGCAGCCGAAGCATCCGAGTTCGACACCTTCGAAGCCCTGCAGGCCGACATCGCCGAGCGGCTGCGCCAGCGGCGCATCGTCGAAGCGCAGATGGCGCTCCAGCAGAAGACCGTCGAAGCCCTAGTGGAGCTGGTCACCGAGGAGATTCCCGAGCAGCTCGTGCTCGAAGAGCTCCGCGAGCGTATCCACGATCTCAACCACCGCCTCGAGGGCCAGGGGATGAGCCTCGGCCAGTTCCTCGGTGTCACCGGGCGCAGCGAAGAGGAATTCCTTGCCGAGCTCCGAGCGGGTGCGCTGCAGAGCGTCAAGGCCGACTTAGCCCTGCGCGCCCTGGTGGAGGCCGAGGCCATCGAGATCTCCGACGAGGAGCTCGACGAGGAGCTGACGGCCATGGGGAGTCGCCTCGATATGGACGCCGACCAGGTACGGAGCCAACTGGAACTGGCCGGGCGCCTCGCGGCGGTACGCTCGGACCGACGCAAGGCCAAGGCCATGCGGTGGTTGATGGATTCAGTCGAATTGGTCGACGAACATGGGAAGCCCGTATCGCGGGCTGACCTGAAGGTGAACCAGGGCGAGGAGGACTCGGAGTGAGTTTCACAGAGGCAAGCAGGTCGATCGATGCGCAGGCGTACAGCGTGCCGTGGGTCGTTGAGTCCACCAGCCGGGGGGAGCGCAACTACGACCTGTTCTCTCGCCTCCTGCGTGAGCGGATCATCTTCTTGGGTACCCCCATCAACGACACGGTGGCCAATCTGGTCTGCGCCCAGTTGCTCTTCCTTGAGTCGGAAGAGTCGGACAAGGACATACACCTGTACATCAACTCACCAGGTGGGGACATCACGGCCCTCTTCGCCATCTACGACACGATGAAGTACGTCAAGCCGGACATGTCCACGTTCTGCTTCGGCCAGGCGGCGTCGGCTGCCGCCGTGCTCCTCGGTGCCGGCACCAAGGGAAAGCGCTTCGCCCTTCCCCACGCTCGGATCCTCCTCCATCAGCCCTTTGGAGGCGTCGAGGGCCAGGCCAGCGACATCGAGTTGCAGGCCAGAGAGATTCTGCGGATGCGAGACCTGCTCAACGGGATGCTGGCCGATGACACTGGCCAGACTGCCGAGCGGGTGTCGAAGGACACGGACCGGGACTTCATCATGACTTCGGCCGAGGCCGTCGAGTACGGACTCATCGACGAAGTCATCTCGAGCCGTGAGGTTCTGCCCATCGACGCTATCGGCGCGGCGTAGCGCCAGCGACGAGGTCCGGTTGGCGCCACCCCAGCCACTAGGGTTGGAGGTCCGGACAGGCCCGCAGCCGGCGCCGGTCATCGGAGCACGGCAAGGCGTGTTCCGGCGACTGGGACCCACCAGCACGGGGCGTCGACATCAACTTCACACAGGCACTGCTCACAAGGCGAGCCGCAAGGCCCGACGACAGAAGAACATGAGGAACCCACGTGGCGAAATTCGGAGACGGCGCCGATCTGGTCAAGTGCAGTTTCTGCGGCAAGTCGCAGAAGCAGGTCAAGAAGTTGATCGCCGGCCCGGGCGTCTACATCTGTGACGAGTGCATCGAGCTGTGCAACGACATCATCGCCGAGGAACTGGCCGATACTGCGGAGCTGAGCTTCGAGGAGCTGCCGAAGCCCAAGGAGATCTACGAGTTCCTGAACGATTATGTAATCGGGCAGGAGTACGCCAAGAAGATCCTGTCAGTCGCCGTCTACAACCACTACAAGCGTGTTCAGGCCGGCAGCAACGGGGCCCATGACAACGAAGTAGAGCTGGCCAAGTCGAACATCCTCCTGCTAGGGCCCACCGGCTGTGGCAAGACCCTGCTGGCTCAGACCCTGGCCCGGATGCTGAACGTCCCATTCGCCATTGCTGATGCCACCGCCCTCACCGAAGCGGGCTATGTGGGCGAGGACGTCGAGAACATCCTGCTGAAGCTCATCCAGGCCGCCGACTATGACGTCAAGCGGGCCGAGACCGGGATCATCTACATCGACGAGATCGACAAGATCGCCCGCAAGTCGGAAAACCCGTCGATCACACGCGATGTGTCGGGCGAGGGTGTCCAGCAGGCACTGCTCAAGATCCTCGAGGGGACCACGGCATCGGTGCCGCCCCAGGGTGGGCGCAAGCACCCGCACCAAGAGTTCATCCAGATCGATACCACCAACATCTTGTTCATCTGCGGCGGCGCATTCGCCGGCATCGACCAGATCGTCGAGAACCGGATCGGTCGCAAGGGGATGGGATTCCGCGCCGAGGTGAGCAAGGCCTCCGAGAGCGACGACTCCGAACTCCTCCGTCACGTGCTCCCCGAGGACCTGATGAAGTTCGGCCTGATCCCCGAGTTCATCGGTCGGCTCCCGGTAGTCAGCGCCGTATCCCACCTCTACAAGGAGGCGCTGATCCGCATCCTGGTGGAGCCGAAGAATGCGCTCAGCCGCCAGTACAAGCGCACCTTCGAGCTCGACAATGTAGAGCTTGAGTTCACCGACGATGCCCTCGAGGCCGTGGCCGAGCAGGCCCTGCTTCGCGGCACGGGTGCCCGTGGTTTGCGAGCCATCTTGGAAGAGGTCCTCTTGGAGGTTATGTACGACCTCCCCAGCCGTACGGATATCTCCAAGTGTGTGGTGGACCGAGCTGTCGTGCTCGACAAGGTCCATCCGACCCTCGTCCCTCTCGTGCCGGCCAAGGCGACTCGTACCCGCCGCGCTGCGTCGTAGCCACCGCTCCGACCTGCGTCTGTCGCTGCCGTAGTCATCAACCCCGTGCAGCCCGTGGCCCTGTGACCTTCGCCGATCTCCCCGAAGCCCTCGGGTGGCTAGATAGCCACGTCGACTTCGAATCGGCCATGCCGACCAAACGCACCCTGCCGTCGTTGGACCGGATGCGCGTTCTGGCCGGTCTGCTCGGGGATCCCCAGACCGCCTATCCGGTGATCCACATCACCGGGACCAACGGCAAGGGCTCGACGGCGGCCATGACCACATCCCTCCTGTCGGCCATGGGCCTGAGCGTGGGCACCTACACCAGCCCGAACCTGGCACGGGTGAACGAGCGGATCGCCCGAAACGGTGAGCCGATCGATGACGAGTCCTTCACCGAGGTGCTCGACGGGCTGGCCCGTATCGAACTCCTGATGGACGAACCGCCCACCCGGTTCGAACTGCTGACCGCCGCCGCCTTGGCCTGGTTTGCCGACGAGGCCGTCGATGTCGCCGTCGTCGAGGTCGGCCTTGGTGGGACGTGGGACTGCACGAACATCGTCGTGGGTGCCGTTTCGGTGATCACCAACATCAGCTACGACCACACCGAAGTACTGGGCCCGACCCTGGAGGACATCGCCCGAGACAAGTCCGGGATCATGGAGTCCGGAGGTCGCGTGGTGGTTGGGGAGGTAGACCCCACGTTGGTGTCGCTGTTCCGTGCTGCGGCAACAGAGGCAGGCTCCGAGGAGTTCTGGGTCCGTGGAAGTGACTTTGGCTGTACCTCCAACCGCCTGGCTGTGGGAGGCCGCCTGGTGGACCTACGGACACCCACGACTCGTTACGGCGAGATCCTGATTCCGCTACACGGGAGCCACCAAGGCGACAACGCCGCCTGCGCCTTGGCCGCCGCCGAGGCATTCTTCGGCGCCCCTCTGCCCGAGGACGTCGTAGAGGAGGGCCTGGGATCAGCCAAGATCCTGGGTCGCCTGGAGGTCATCGGCCGTCACCCGCTGGTACTCGTCGACGGCGCCCACAACGCCGGCGGGATGGTCGCACTGGCCCGGTCGCTGGCCGAGGAGTTCACCAGCGAGGGGCGGACCATCGCCGTGGTCGGGATGCTGACCGGACGGGACCCGGGTGCCATGCTGGATGCACTGGTGTCAGCCGGCGTGCGGTCAGTGATCGTGTGCGCGCCCCGAAGCATGCGGGCCATGCCGGTCGAAGATGTGGCGGCGGCGGCAACATCGCTAGGGATGGAGGTCGACGTGGTCGCCAATCCGGTCGAAGCTGTCCGCCATGCGGTGGAGCAGTCCGGTCCGGACGATCAGGTCGTCGTCTGCGGATCGCTGTACGTGGTGGCCGATGCTCGGGCCGCCCTACTCGGCCAACCGGGCTGAGCCAACAGTTCACTTATCCATGGCGCCGGTCACCGAGAAGTCGGCTAGCCTGCCCCGTTTGTGGGACGAACTCTAGTCATAGCCAAGCCCGACGCCGTCGAACGCGGTCTGTCCGGTGAGATCATCAGCCGCCTCGAGCGCAAGGGCCTCCGCCTAGTCGCTGCCGAGTTGCGCATCTTGACGGCCGAAGTGGCCCAGGCGCACTACGCCGAGCACGACGGCAAGCCGTTCTTCGGCGAGCTGGTTACCTTCATCACCCGCTCGCCGGTGCTGATCATGGTGATCGAAGGACCGGACGATACCTACAAGGCGGTGCGCAACCTGATGGGTGCCACCAACCCGGTGGATGCCGCACCGGGAACCATCCGGGGCGACCTCGCCCTCGAGATGGGCGAGAACCTGGTGCATGGCTCGGACTCGAACGAGTCAGCCGCCCGCGAGATCGAGATCTTCTTTCCCGGCCTGTAGGCACCCCAATTGGGGGTGGAATCCAGATACTGGGTTCCACCCGCTTAAGTAGCCTCTGAACTGGGGTTACTGCGGTTCTTGCTCACTGGGGAAAGGGGTGCCCCTTGTGCCCACCTGCTGATTCCCGTATCCTTGGCGACACATGCCAGCTGCCCCGATGTATCAGCGCAGCGGAAGCCCGGACTGTTCACGCGCCGCTGCGCCCGCCAGACCGATGATCTACAGAGGAGTGCATCTCTGATGCGCGACAGCAGTTTCTCCCTATTAGGACGCGATATGGCCGTCGACCTCGGCACCGCCAACACCTTGGTGTACGTGCGTGGTCGCGGCATCGTGCTCAACGAGCCCTCCGTCGTGGCCGTCAACACCAAAGACGGACGGCCACTGGCTGTCGGTGCCGAGGCCAAGCGGATGATCGGGCGCACTCCGAGCCACATCCAAGCCATCCGTCCCCTCAAGGACGGCGTCATCGCCGACTTCGAGATCTGCGAAAAGATGCTTCGCTACTTCATCCATCGGGTGCATCAGCGGAGGTTTGCCAAGCCCCGCATGGTCATCTGCGTGCCTTCGGGTATCACCGGAGTCGAGCAGCGCGCCGTCATGGAGGCCGCCGAGTATGCCGGGGCCCGCAAGGCGTACATCATCGAGGAGCCCATGGCTGCAGCCATCGGTGCCGGACTCCCGGTGCACGAGCCCACCGGCAACATGGTTGTCGACATCGGTGGCGGCACCACCGAGGTGGCGGTCATCTCGCTGGGCGGCATCGTGACCAGCCAGTCCATCCGCATCGGCGGGGACGAACTCGATGAAGCCATCGTCGCCTTCGTGAAGAAGGAGTACAGCCTGGCCCTGGGCGAGCGCACGGCCGAAGAGATCAAGATCGCCCTCGGCTCGGCCTACGAACTCGAAGAGGAGCTCCATGCCGAGATCCGTGGCCGCGACCTGGTCACCGGACTGCCCAAGACCGTGGTCATCTCGACCCAAGAGATCCGACAGGCCATCGAGGAGCCGGTGTCGGCCATCGTGGACGCCGTCAAGGTGACCCTGGACCGGACCCCGCCAGAGCTGGCCGCCGACATCATGGAGCAGGGGATCGTACTGACCGGTGGCGGGGCCCTGCTGCACGGGCTCGAAAGCCGCCTCACCCATGAGACGGGCATGCCGATCGTGGTCGCCCGTGACCCGCTGAACTGCGTTGCCATCGGTAGCGGTCAGTGCCTCGAGGAGTTCGAGGCCCTCAAGCAGGTCCTCATCACCTCGTCGGGTCGCTGACCGCCGGGGCACCCGCACTCTCGTGGCAATGCCGCGGCGCTCACGCCGCCCTCGAACAACTCTCTTGCTGCTGGTCCTCGCCGCCGTAACCGTCATCACCTTGGATGCACGTGGTGGTCTCCACGTGGTGACCTCGGGGGCCCGATCGGTGGCGTCAGACGCGTTCACACCCATTCGGTCCGGAGTCAACGCAGTGGTCGAGCCGATCGGTAGCTTCCTGGCCGGGTCGGTCCACTACGGAGCGGTTCGCGAACAGAACCAGAAGCTCCAAGCCGAGATCGCCAAGCTGAAGATGGAGCAGGTCGGAGCGGCCAACCAGGCCCAGTCGCTCAAGGAGCTGTCGGCCCTGCTGCACCTGCCGTATCTCGCCAACTTGCAGACAGTGCCGGCCCAGGTCACCGACTTCGGCACCAGTGACTTCGCCGCCACCGTAGACATCAATGCAGGGCGTAGCGACGGCGTGCAACTCGGGATGCCCGTGGTGGGCGCGGGGGGCTTGGTCGGCCAAGTGGTCGCCGCCAGCCACCATACGGCCACCGTTCGCCTGATCACCGATGGGCAGTCAGCCGTCGGTGTCCGATACGGCGCAGGGTCGGAGGCACTGGCCGTGTTGAACGGCACGGGATCGAGCAAGCCGCTGGCCGCCGATCTGGTGCCCTCCAACACGCCACTGGCCACCGGACAGGTGTTCAGCACCAGCGGGCTCCAAGGCGCGCTCTTCCCCCCTGACATCCCGGTGGCCCGAGTGGTGGAGGCCCACAGCGGCAGCGCCGCCTCGCAAGAGTCGGTCAGTCTGCAGCCACTAGCTGACCTCTCCCATCTCCGCTACGTGACGGTCGTGCTGTGGGGTCCGGGGGCATGAACCTCCGGGACCTGGGTCGGCTCTCGCTGGTCGTCTTCCTCTTCATGGTGGTCCAGGAGACGGTCATGTTGGACATCAGGATCGGTGGGGTCCACCCAGACATCCTGGTCTTGCTTCCGATCGTGGCTGGCATCATCGGCGGTCCGGCCCGAGGGGCGACGATCGGCTTCGGGACCGGCCTGGTCTCCGATCTCCTCCTGCCCACCCCCTATGGGCTCTCGGCGTTGGTCGCCTGCCTCCTGGGCTTTGCTGTAGGGCTGGCCACGATCGCCGTGGATCGCACCGCCCTGTGGCTGGCCCCCCTGGCCGCGTTGGGGGGCAGTGCCCTCTACGAGGTGTCCTACGGGCTACTCGGCTCCGTCCTCGGTCAACCGCAGATGGTGCACGTTCCGTTGGCCCGAATCGTGGTCGTGGTCGCGGTCACCAATGCGGTGCTGGCCATTCCGGCCATGCGTTTGATGTCGTGGGGAATGACCCAGTCGTCCACGGAGGGCATGCCAAGTTCTGACGTCGGGGTCGGCGCCGCCCGATGACTGATGGTCGAGGCCGGACCCGCGTACCGTTCGGCCGGGACCTTTGGGATACTTGGCTCCTGTGAGCCGATCCCTGCGACACCCATTTGGCTCAAAGCGTGTGTTCGAATCGGGTTCGAGTTCCCGGTCGTCGCGGTCCAAGGCCCGGCAGCCGCGCATGCGGGCGAGCCGGTTCTCCGTGGAGGCGATGCTCGATGCCCCTGACTCGACCGAGGCTCGACCAGGACTCCGGCTCCGGATCGTCGGGATCGTCATGGTGGGGCTGTTCGCGGTGCTGGGCCTGAGGCTGTGGGCGCTGCAGGTGCTCCAGGCCCCGGCCGCCGCCCAAGCGGTGACGGCCAACCAGATTCGCGCCGTACCGGTGGCGCCCACCAGAGGTCTGATCCTCGACCGCAATGGGTATCCGCTGGTGGCCAACGTGGTGACGGAGCAGATCACGCTGTCTCGGGACGCCGCCAAACAAGATCCATCCGTCATCGGACGGCTGGCTGCCGTGGTGGGGAAGACGGCAGAACAGGTCAAGGCGGCGCTCACCAACCAGCAGTACAACCTCTATAAGCCCGTCCCCGTCCTTTCGGATGCGCCGCTCGCCGCTGTGATCTACATCAAGGAGCATCAGTCAGAGTTTCCTGGGGTCACCTCGGTGCAGACGACCCAGCGCACCTATCCTCAGATCGAAGAGGCTGGTCCGGCTCAGACGACGTACCCGGCCGCTCAGACGCTTGGCTACGTCGGGACGATCAACACGGCCGAGCTGACGTCGCGGGCCCCGCAGGGCTATGAGGCTGGCGACCCCTTTGGTCAGGCCGGGCTCGAGTATCAGTACGAACGCGAGCTCCACGGGGTTCCGGGCCGCCAGGAGCTCGAGGTCGACTCCAAGGGTCAGGTGGCTGGCGTGCTCAAATCAGTCCCGCCGACCCCTGGCAACGATGTCGTCACCAACATCGACACCAACCTCCAACAGGTGGCGGACAACTCGTTGGCGACCCAGGTCCTGAATCTGCGACAGAACTTCGATCCGGCCTGTAACGACAAGGCGGGGTGCTATCCAGGGGCCACTGGTGGGGCTGTCGTCGTGATGAACCCCCAGAACGGGTCCGTCTACGCCATGTCGTCGTTTCCGAGCTACCAGCCGTCGGCATGGGTCGGTGGCATCGGCCAGTCGGTCTACGCCGGGCTGACCGACCCGGCCAACAACCAGCCCCTCCTGAACCGGGCCACCAACGGCCTGTACACGCCGGGCTCGACCTTCAAGTTGAACACGGCCACCGCCGCGCTGCAGGCCGGTCTGATCAGTCCAGGGTTCACGTATTACGACTCGGGTACGTTCAAGACACCGGGCTGCCAGTACAACAGCACCACGTGTATCTTCCATAACAGCGTGGGCGACCCGGTCGGCAACTACAACGTGTCGTCGGCGCTGACGGTGTCGAGCGACGACTTCTTCTACAACCTGGGCTACCTCTTTTATGCCCGGTCCGGGCAGTACGGGCCCACGCCCATCCAGGACCAGGCGGCGCAGTACAGCCTGGGCGAACTGACGGGGATCGACCTGCCCGGTGAGGCCAAAGGTCGCGTCGATAGCCAAGTGCAGCGGGTGCGCCTCCACGGACTGGCCCCAAAGGCGTTCCCCAACTCCACCTGGTACACAGGGGACAACATCGAGATGGCGTTCGGTCAGGCTGGCACGTACATCACCCCCATCGAGCAGGCCGTGGCCTATTCGACCTTCGCCAACGGGGGCACTCGGTACGCGCCGCAGGTGGCCGCGGCCATCGTCTCTCCGGCCGGCAAGGTAGTCAAGAAGATCACTCCGCAGGTGACGGGCCACGTGGCGCTGTCGCCGGCCAACTACCAGGCCATGCTCACCGGGTTCATCGGTGCGGTCCAGAGGTCGAACGGAACCGCGTATGGGGCGTTCCAAGGGCTCGACTTCCCTGGTGGACTCGCCGGCAAGACGGGTACGGCCGACACCGTCATCGGCAAGGAGCCCACGGCCTGGTTCGTGGGGTTCGGGCCGACGGCGAACCCCCAGTACGTGGTGGTGTGCGTCATCGATCAGGCCGGGTACGGCGCTACGGCGGCCGCACCGGTGGTCCGGGACATCTTCACCTACCTCGCCACCCACCCGGTGGCAGCGCCGGTCCTGCCCCCACCAGCCGCAGCCAGTCGCAGCACCATCCCACTGAACCTTCCGGGAGCCCCGTCCACGACGACGCCGGCCACGACAGTGCCCACTGCGGCCACTGGTGCACGTACCACCGCGGCGACCACGTCGCGGTGATCGATAGGGCGAACCTACCTTCCTGAACTGGCCATATGTCACAGACATGGTTCTGGAGGGGTGGGTGAGGCAGGGGAATCCACGACTAGCCGAGGGACTTGGGGCAGTGGTCCGGATTGCCCCCCGAGTAGCCCTAGGATAGATAGGTATATGGAGTCTCTCTGGCCGCAGATCGAGCCCCTCCTCGCCCAGGTCACGAAGCCCGCCCGCTACATCGGGGGTGAGCTTGGCGCCCAGATGGTGGAGCACGGCTCCGACGCGGTCTCGTGGCTGCTCATCTATCCGGATACCTATGAGGTCGGTCTGCCCAACCAAGGCCTCCAGATCCTCTACGAGATTCTGAACGAGCGCCCAGACGCAGTGGCTGAACGTTCCTACGCGCCCTGGGTCGACATGGAGGCAGCCATGCGGGCTGCCGGGGTCCCGCTCTTCTCGGTCGAGAACCACTACGACGCCGGTGCCTTCGACGTCATCGCCTTCAACCTGTCGGCTGAGCTCGTCTATACCAACGTCTTGAACTTGATCGATCTGGCTGGCGTCCCCGTCCGGGCCGGTGACCGGACCGTCGATCATCCGGTGGTCATGGCCGGCGGCCACTGCGTATTCAACCCCGAGCCCCTGGCCGATTTCATCGACTGTTTCGTGCTGGGCGACGGCGAAGAGGTGGTCAGCGAGATCAACGAGGTCCTGGTCGCCTTCCGCACGGACGCGGGCCGGGCGGCAGGTGCGTCTGACTCCACCAGCCGCGCGGACATGCTGCGGGCGCTGTCCCGGGTCCCGGGTGTCTATGTGCCCAGCTGCTACGACGTGGCCTATGACGACACCACCGGGAGGCTGGCCGGGATCACCTCGAAGTTCGCCGATACGCCGGACCGGATAGAGAAACGCACGATCACCGACCTCGGCGAGTGGCCGTATCCGCGCCAGCAGCTGGTGCCGCTCATCGAGGTGGTCCATGACCGGCTGAACGTCGAACTGTTCCGGGGCTGCACTCGGGGGTGCCGCTTCTGCCAAGCCGGCATGATCACCCGTCCGGTCCGAGAGCGTCCGGCCGACCAGGTGCGGACCATGGTCAGCGCCGGCCTCGAGCGGACCGGCTACGACGAAGTGGCCCTGACATCGCTGTCGAGCGCGGACTACTCCGGCATCGAAGAGACCGTCACCGGGATCATCGACGACCCGTCGTGTTCTGGCCAGGTCTCGGTCAGCCTGCCCAGCCTGAGGGTGGATGCCTTCACGGTGGGTACGGCCGCCCAGATCCAGAGGGTCCGGCGCACCGGGCTCACCTTTGCCCCCGAGGGCGGCACCTGGCGGATGCGCCAGGTGATCAACAAACTGATCCGTGAAGAAGACCTCTATGCCGCCGTGGACGCTGCATTCAGCCAAGGGTGGAAGCGGGTCAAGCTCTACTTTCTGATCGGACTGCCCACCGAGACCGACGAGGACACCCTCGGCATCGTGGCTTTGGCCAAGCAGTGCGTGGCCATCGGCAAGCGCTACCACTCGTCGGTGGCGGTGACCGCCTCGGTGGGTGGATTCGTGCCCAAGGTGCAGACCCCATTCCAATGGTTCGGCCAGAACACCATCGAGGAGCTCACCCGCAAGGTCTATCTACTGCGCGATGCGGCCCGGCCGGTCCGAGGTCTCACCATCCGCTGGCACGACCCCAAGGCCACCGCGGCCGAGGGGATCGTCAGCCGGGGCGACCGGCGGATGGGCGCGGTGATCGAGCAGGTGTGGCGCAACGGGGGCATGTTCCAAGAGTGGTCGGAGTACTTCGATCTCGCACTGTGGACCGATGCGCTCGAGGCCAACGGAATGACCCTGGAGGACGCCGTCTACCGGCACCGGACCGAGGATGAGGTGCTCCCGTGGGATCACATCTCGGCAGGACTCCACCGTGACTTCCTCTGGCAGGACTGGAAGGATGCCCTCGCCGAGCACGGTCTGCCTGACTGTCGATGGACCCCGTGCTACGACTGCGGGGCCTGCACGGGCTACGGAGTGGAGCACGTGGTCGCCTCCGCTGTCCCACCGGCTGGCGGCAGCCAGGGCACTGGTCAGGATCTCTCGTCGGGTGGCCAGGTGCCGGTAAGATTCCTGTCTACGGCGCCATCCAGTGCCGCCCCGGTCGATGGGCGGACTGACACTGCCGTGGCACTGGCCGGAGAGGGGAGGAGCTGACGTGCGCATCCGCTTCCGCTACTCCAAACTTGGCAAGATCCGCTTTACCAGCCAGCGCGATGTGGCTCGGATGTGGGAGCGGGCTATCCGCCGAGCGCACCTGCCGATCGCCTACACCGAGGGGTTCTCCCCCCGGCCCCAGTTGAGCTTTGGCCTGGCGCTCCCGACGGGGGCTGAATCCCTGTCCGAGTACCTCGACATGGCCCTCGATCCAGTGCGAGTGGCCGAAGACGGAGTCGACCTGACCTCGCTGCCCGCCGAGCTGACCGTCCTGCTCCCTGAAGGCCTCGACATCGAAGAGGCGGTCGAAGTGGAGCGGTCCAAGGTCTCGCTCCAGCAGATGGTCACGTCGTGCTCGTGGACCATGCGCGTGATCGGGGTCTCCCGTGACGAGCTGGCCGAACAGGCATCGTTGCTGCTCGCCGCCGACACAGTGCCCATCATGCGTGAACGCAAGGGGCGCGAGGAGATGGACGATCTCCGGCCTTCGGTGCTGGTGCTGGCCGTCGCTGATGCCTCTGACAATCTCGTTATCGACCCATCGGGCCGCACGGTCGGACTGGTCGCCGAGCTCTCCACCCAGCCTCGAGGGGTTCGCCCCACCGAGCTGATGCGTGGACTGATTGCCGTATCGGGCGGATCCTCCGACCGATCGATCGACGGGGCGCCCGCAGAGGGTGCTTCGAGCCGTATCCCGGTTCTTGACCGGGTCTGTAGGACACAACAGTGGATCGAGCGCGACGGGCTCCGTCAAGAGCCGCTCCTCGGCCGGGTCGTCCCGGCTGGAGCAGACCGCGCCATGCACGCCATGGAGCGTGCCTCGTGAACAGTTTCAGAAGGGAACTCGATGTCAGATTCATCTACTGGCCAGATGCCGGAGGCTCAAGAGCCTCCTTCGTCGCCGACCCCAACGATGACCGAACAGGTGGCCGCCGCACCAGCCGCCGCACCAGCCCGTGTGCCGGAGGCACCCAGCACCGCCAAGGCTGAGGCGGGTAAGGACGCAAGACCGGGGCCATCGAAGGTCCCATCGGATCCCAGCCCGTCCAATGGGGATTCGGCTACCGCCGCCGTTGCGTCGGCTGACGCCTCGCTGGGAGTTCCAGGAGACGCATCAGCAGACGCCTCAGGGGGCGAGGACGGCGATCCTTCGACCGGTACGAGCAGTGCCAGCCGACGACGCCGAGGGTCCCGTGGGGGCCGAGGTCGGAGCCGCCCCGGTGGTGCCGGAGCCGCCGGAGGAGCCGGGGACTCTGACGACGACGAAGGCGATCAGGCCGACGTTGCCGACGCATCGGAAGCATCGGAAGCATCGGATGGTGACACACCGACGTCAGGGGGCCCACCAAGGGCCGCAACGCGGTCGGCCGCTCCGACATCAGCATCGAATGGCGCGCCAGCCCTGACGGAACCAGGTGCGGTTGCCTCCACCTCGGATGCGGCCTCGACGTCGACGTCGGCCCCCGCCGCGGTGGCCCAGCGGCCGAAGATCGGTGACTCTCGTCCGTCGATCGGTGACTCGCGCCCGGCCCGGGCCGTGGATGCCGCTCCGGCCCCAGCCCCCGCTCGTTCGGGTGGTGGGCGCAGCCGCAACCGTGGCGGTGGCGGCGGCGGCGGTGGCGGCGGACGTTCGGGTGGGGGAGCAGGTATGGCGACAGCAGTAGATGGCGGAGCCAAGCAGCCGCCATCCCCGCGGGCCGCCAAGCCAGCCGCCAAGGTACCCAGCGGAACCCGAGGTGAGGGACGCAAGGGAGGAGGCGAGCGCAAGGGCAAGGCGGTCGGCCGCTACCAGATCTGCGTCCACGTCCGGCCCGAGATGACCCAGATCGCCCTCCTCGAGGGACGTACGCTCGTCGAGCACTACATCTCTCGGGCCTCGGACGACGCCACCCAGATCGATGGGAACATCTACCGGGGCCGGGTCCAGAACGTCCTACCCGGCATGGAGGCGGCCTTCATCGATATCGGCACGCCGAAGAACGCCGTGCTCTACCACGGAGACGTCCGCTACGACACTGACGACGTGGAGACCGCCAAGGGCGGCGCCGAGCCCAGGATCGAGCAGCTGCTCAAGCCAGGCCAGACCATCCTCTGTCAGGTCACCAAGAACCCGATCGGCGCCAAGGGGGCCCGGCTCACTCAGGAAGTCTCCCTCCCTGGTCGCTTCGTGGTCCTCGTTCCCAACTCGACCGCCTACGGGATCTCCAAGCGCCTCGACGATGCCGAGCGCAAGCGTCTCCGTCGGATCGTTGACGCCGTGCGGCCCGAGGGCCACGGCCTCATCGTCCGCACGGCGGCCGCCGGTGCCAGTGCCGAGGAGCTCGAGCAGGACATCGATCGCCTGGTCGGCAAGTGGGACACCATTGCCGCCGACTCGCTGAAGGGCCAGGGCGCAGCCCTGCTCTACCGAGAGCCGGCCATCGCTGTGCGGGTCATCCGCGAGGAGCTCAACCGGGAGTACCGGGCCGTCGTCATCGACGACCTGGCCCTGTACGAGGAGGTCAGGGAGTACGTGGGGGCGGTCAACCCCGAGTTGGCCGACCGGGTCGAGTACTTCGACCCCGAGGCTGAAGCACTGCCATTGTTCGAGCGGTTCCACGTGCACGAGCAGCTACATAAGGCCCTCGACCGCAAGGTATTCCTGCCGTCGGGTGGATCTCTGGTGATCGACCGTACCGAGGCACTGACCGTCATCGACGTCAACACCGGAAAGAACGTGGGCACCACCAACTTGGAGGAGACCGTCTACCGGAACAACCTGGAAGCGGCCGACGAAGTGGCCCGCCAGCTGCGCCTCCGAGACATCGGTGGAATCATCGTGATCGACTTCATCGACATGGAGATCCGCGAAAACCGAGACAAGGTCGGAAGTGCGCTGCGCACCGCCCTGGCCAGGGACAAGACCCGGACCCAGGTCTTCGATATCTCGGAGTTGGGACTGGTGGAGATGACCCGCAAGCGGGTCTCCGAGGGACTGATCGAGTCGATGTCGAACACCTGTGAGATCTGCGAAGGCCGGGGAATAGTATTTGATGACCCGGACCTGTAGGCTGTCATTCCTATGTACGCAGTGATTAAAACCGGAGGCAAGCAGGAGCGAGTGGCCGAGGGCCAGGAGCTCAGGGTGGAGTTGTTGGGCGAGGAGCCCGGCACCGAGGTGACCTTCGAGCCTGTGCTCGTGGTCGACGGTGCAACCGTCCTGGCCACTCCGGCCCAGTTGGCGGGGGCCACGGTCACCGCCACCGTCAAGGGCGAGGAGCTCGGTCCCAAGATCCGCGGCTTCGTCTACAAGAACAAGTCGAACCAGAGCACTCGGTGGGGACACCGCCAGCGGTACTCGACCATCGCCATCACCGGCATCTCGGCCGGCTGAGCAATCCACCTCCCGTAGGGCCGAGCGCGTGACGCTGGCTGATACGGCAGAACACAAGGAGTACCTCACATGTCAAAGACCAAAGGTGGCGGTTCAACCCGCAACGGTCGTGATTCGAACGCCCAGCGCCTCGGCGTCAAGGTCTTCGGCGGCACCGATGTGCGCACCGGCGCCATCATCGTGCGCCAGCGCGGCACGAAGTTCCACCCCGGCCTCAACGTAGGTCTGGGCAAGGACGACACCCTGTTCGCCCTGGCCGATGGGAAGGTCCAGTTTGCGAGCCGCAAGGGCCGCAAGCTGGTCGACGTCCTCCCCGTCGCCTAAGCAGCGCCGGTGCCCTCACGGACGCTCGAGTTCGAGGGCTGCGTCAACTTCCGTGACCTCGGGGGCTACCGTACCGCGGACGGGCGCATGGTGGCTTGGCGCCGCCTCTTCCGAGCTGATGGACTGAACAAGCTCACCCCGGGCGACCGCAAGCAGTTGGTCGATCTCGGCCTCACTACGGTGATTGACCTGCGCACTCTCGACGAAGCCGAGCAGCGGGGCAGCTTCCCGGTCGACGACGTCCCCGTCCGCTATGTGGGTTTGCCCCTGACCGACGTACTTCCCGCTACCGAAGACCTTCCCGACTGGAAGGAAGCGGCCTACGTGGCTACCCGCTACGGGGCGATGGTGTCCGAGGGCGGCCCGGTCCTCACCGAAGCCATCCACGTGCTGGCTGGCGGGGACGCGCTGCCCGCCGTCATGCACTGCAGCGCAGGCAAGGACCGCACCGGAGTGCTGTCCGCCTTGGTGCTGGCCTTTCTGGGTGTTCCTGACGAGGTCATTATCGAGGACTACGCCCTGTCGGCGGCAGCCATGGAGCGCCTGCTCGAGCGGCTGAAGGCCGAGTATCCCGAGGCCGAAGAAGCGGTCATGCGCTATGCCCCGGCCATCCTCCACGTGATGCCCGAGACGATGGAGCAGTTCCTGGCTGCCCTCCTCCTCGAGTACGGCACCTACGATGCACTGGCCATCTCCCTGGACGTCGTCGATGCGGTGGACCATCTCCGTCGCATCGTCCTGGTCGACGCCTGACCCCTCTCTCGGCGGGGCACTCCTCGCTGATCATGCCCGTTGCCCCGTCCCGGGGCCGGTAACCACCGATCGGTAGGATCACCACCATGTCCGGCTTCGTCGATGAGGCACAGCTCCACGTGAAGGCGGGCGACGGTGGAGCCGGCGCGGTCGCCATGCGACGCGAAGCCCATGTAGACAAAGGTGGACCCGACGGCGGAGACGGGGGCCGTGGCGGCAGCGTGTGGATGGTGGCCACTACCAACCAGTCATCGTTGCTGCCCTTCCGCGATCACCCCCATCGCGGGGCGGAAAACGGTGTCCACGGTGGCGGCAAGAAGATGCACGGTGCTCGGGGCAAGGACATCGAGGTCCCGGTGCCCGTGGGCACCCGGGTGCGCCAATCGGACGGGACGATCATGGCCGACCTGGCCAACGCCGGGGACCGGTGGATGGCCGGGGAGGGTGGACGCGGCGGCCGCGGTAATGCCAGCTTCTTGGCCAACAACCGTCGGGCACCGACCTTTGCCGAGCAAGGGGAGAAGGGCCATGAGGAGTGGTACGACCTCGAGCTGGCCCTGGTGGCCGACGTGGCCCTGGTGGGCTATCCCAACGTGGGCAAGTCCACGCTGATCTCCCGGATCTCGGCGGCCAAGCCCAAGATCGCCGACTACCCGTTCACCACCCTCGAGCCCCACCTCGGTGTGGTCCGGGCCGACGACGATCGCAACTTCACGGTGGCCGACATTCCGGGCCTCGTAGAGGGAGCCGCTGAAGGCAAGGGGCTGGGTCATCAATTCCTCCGCCACATCACCCGGGCCCGCGCACTGGTGATCCTGGTGGAGCTGGATCCGGTGACCGGGGTATCCCCGGCCGAGCAGCAGCGGGTGCTCATCGACGAGCTCCGGCGCTACCAGCCTGACCTGCTGGACCGTCCTCGCTTGGTGGTGGGGTCGAAGTCGGACATGGTCCCCGACGAGTTCTTGCCTCGGACGGTGAGCGTCGAGACGTTCGACCGGGCCGAGTTGGCCGCCGAGGCCGCCGCCGATGCGGCAGCCGCCGCCGAAGATGATTCCGACGAGGAAGAGTTCCGGCCCGATCTGGTGATCTCGGCCATCACCGGCCAGGGGATCACCTCGCTGGTAGGCCGGCTGGCCACCATGGTCGATGGGGCCCGCACCGCCGAGCCCGAGGCAGATGGGACCATCGTCATCCATCGGCCTCTGCCTGAGGGCTTCACAGTCGAGAAGATCGGGGACGGGGAGTTCGCCGTGTTGGGCAAGGCTGCCGAGCGGGCCGTGGCCCTCAACGACCTGACCACCGACGAGGCGGCCGACTACGTGCAGAGCCGGCTGAAGCGCATCGGCGTCGACCGGGCCCTGGCCAAGGCGGGTGCGCGCGACGGCGACACCGTGCACATCGCCGAGATGTCGTTCATCTGGTACCGCGACCAGCCCGAGTTCATCGGTCAGCCCACCAGCCGGCGCCGCCGCCGCTGATGGCCGGTACTGCCTCCGTCCGCACCTTGGTGGTGAAGATCGGCTCCTCCTCAGTGACCACCGAGGACGGACGGGTCGACACGGCAGCCATCGAGAAACTGGCCGCCGAGGTGGCTGACGCCCGTTCCGCCGGCCACCGGGTGGTAGTGGTGACCTCAGGGGCTATTACGGCTGGGTGGGCGCACCTCTCCGAGGGGCGTCCCCGTCCCTCTGATCTGGCCACACTCCAGGCGGTGGCGGCCGTTGGCCAGCACCTGCTCATGCGGGTGTGGAGCGACGCGTTGGATCGCCACGGTCTGGTCGCCGGACAGGTGCTGTTGGCCCCCTTGGACTTCGTGCACCGCAGTCAGTACCTCCATGCCCGTCAGACCCTCGGCCGACTCTTGGAACTCGGCGTGGTCCCCGTCGTCAATGAGAACGACGCCGTGGCCGACGAGGAGATCCGGTTCGGCGACAACGACCGTCTGGCCGCCCTGGTCGCCCACCTGGTGAGCGCCGGATTGCTGATCCTGTTGACCGACACTGCCGGCTTGTTGACCGGTGACCCCCGCAGCAAGGCCGACGCATCGCTGATCGAGGAGGTTCTCGAGATCGACCATGCGCTCGAAGCCATCGCCGGAGGGCCGGGCACGGTGGCCGGAAGCGGTGGCATGGCCTCCAAGTTGGCGGCGGCCAAGATCGCCGTGTGGTCGGGCATCGAGGCGGTCATCGCCGATGCGGCCCGACCCGGGGTACTGGCCTCGGTGGCTTCGGGCACCCCCGGGGTGGGGACCCGGTTCCGGCCTCGTGAGGTAGTGCTGCCGGCCCGGAAGCTCTGGATAGCCTTCGCCATCGGAGCCTCGGGATCGATCGTCGTCGACGATGGTGCCCGGCGCGCCCTGGTCGATCGAGGGCGGTCGTTGCTACCTGCTGGCATCGTGGCGGTGCAAGGGGAGTTCGAGGCTGATGACGCCGTAGAGTTGATTGGTCCGGACGGCCTGGTGTTCGCCAAGGGACTGGTCCGGCACGCAGCGGCTCACGTGGCGCAGTGGGCCGGCCGCCGGTCCGAGGATCTACCTGACGATGTAGCCGCCGAGGTGGTCCACCGAGATGACTTGGTGGTGTTGGGCTGAGTTGCTCGAGGCGCCTGGTCGTCCCCGGGGCCCGAATCAGGCCCACTACGCTCTCACCTGTGTCCACGAGTTCCCCTACAGCCCTGGTCGAACTCGGCCGGGCGGCCAAGGCCGCCGGCCGGATCCTGGCATCCAGCTCTTCGTCAGCTCGGAACCATGCCTTGCTGGCGGCAGCCGACCTGCTCGACGAGCGTCGCGCCACCATCCTCGAAGCCAACGTGGACGATGTGGGCCGGGCGGAAGATGCCGGGGCCGACCTGACCTCTCTGGACCGCCTCCGGCTCGATCCCGGCCGCATCGACGCCATGGCTCAGGGCTTGCGTGACGTGGCCGTCCTGGCCGATCCGGTGGGCGAAGTGGTGGACGGATGGGTCCGCCCCAACGGGCTGCGGGTGGAGCGGGTCCGGATCCCCCTCGGGGTGATCGGCATCATCTACGAAAACCGGCCCAATGTCACCAGCGATGCCGCTGGCCTCTGTCTCAAGTCGGGCAATGCCGTGCTGCTGCGGGGTTCATCGTCGGCTATCGCTACCAACCTGGTGGTAGCGGCCGCCCTCCGTGACGGGCTGGTGGCTGCTGGCCTGCCGGCTGGTGCGGTCGGCATGGTGGAGGACACCACCCGCCAAGGTGCAGTGGCGTTCATGCAGCTCACTGGCATCATCGACTGTCTGATCCCTCGGGGCGGCTCCTCGCTGATCGCCTCCATCGAGGAGCACGCCACCGTGCCCTTCGTGATCGACGGCATCGGCAACTGCCATGTCTACGTGGATGCCGGGGCCGATCTGGATATGGCCGAAGCCATCGTGGTCAACGCCAAGACCCAGCGGCCCGGGGTGTGCAACGCGGCGGAGTCACTGGTGGTGCACCGGGACATCGCCGCCGAGTTCTTGCCCAGGATCGCTGCCGCCCTGGTCGGGGTGACCTTGGTGGGTGACGAGGCCACCCGGGCGGTCTTGTCCGACATCGGGATAGCCACCGAGGAGGACTTCGCCACCGAGTTCCTCGGCCTGACCTTGAGCATCGCCACCGTCGACGACCTCGATGCGGCCATCGATCACGTCACCCGGTACGGTTCAGGGCACTCAGAGGCCATCATCACCCAGGACATTGCCGCCGCCGGCCGATTCACCACCGAGGTGGATGCGGCCGCCGTGGTGGTCAATGCTTCAACCCGGTTCATCGACGGTGGCGAACTCGGCCTCGGCGCCGAAATCGGCATCTCCACTCAGAAGCTGCACGCTCGGGGCCCGATGGGCCTGCGCGAGCTCACCTCGATCAGATTCGTCGTCACCGGAACAGGACAGGTACGTACATGAGCAGCAACCACACAGAGGCAACCGGAGTATCGACTGGTCGGACCGAGGAGATCACCTCGGGATTTCCGGAAGCCGGACCGCCCCGCTTCGACTCGATCGATGCCGTGCGCACCGGCTTGGCCGGGGTGGACTACCTGGCCGACGACGGGATCTCCGGCGTGGTCTACCTGGCCGACCGGCTGGCCAAGCCGGTCCTGGTCGAGGGCCCGGCCGGCACCGGGAAGACCGAGCTGGCCAAGTCGGTGGCTCGGCTCACCGGCAGTCGGCTGATCCGGCTCCAGTGCTACGAGGGACTCGACGAGTCCAAGGCCCTCTACGAATGGAACTACAAGAAGCAGCTGTTGCGTATCCAGGCCGACTCGGGCCAGACGTGGGACGAGCTCGAAGATGACATCTTCTCCGAGGAGTTCCTCCTCACCCGTCCGCTGCTCGAGGCCATCAAGTCACCCGATCCGGTGGTCCTGCTGATCGACGAGGTCGATCGGGTGGAGCTCGAGACCGAAGCACTGCTGCTCGAGATCCTGTCCGAGTACCAGGTCTCGATCCCGGAGTTGGGCACCGTGCGGGCCAAGCAGATCCCGCTGGTCTTCCTCACCTCCAACAACACCCGGGAGCTGTCCGAGGCCTTGAAGCGCCGGTGCCTCTACCTGCACATCGACTACCCCCAGCTCGAACGCGAGCGAGCCATCATCGAGACCCGGGTGCCCGGCATCAGTCAGGCCCTGGCCGATCAGGTGGCCCGCATCGTGCGCTCCATCCGCTCCCTCGACCTGAAGAAGGCTCCATCGGTGTCGGAAACTCTGGACTGGGCTCG
Source organism: Acidimicrobiales bacterium (assembly GCA_037141235.1). Classification (GTDB taxonomy): domain Bacteria; phylum Actinomycetota; class Acidimicrobiia; order Acidimicrobiales; family RAAP-2; genus Bog-756. The sequence goes on from JBAXCY010000006.1 coordinate 28,368, forward strand.
GACCCTGGTGGTCCTCGGTGTCGAGTCCATCGATGCCGAACAAGCCAAGGATACGCTCCACATCTTGTTGAAGTACCGCTCGGACATCGATCGGGCGTCCAAAGAGCTGGCCGGCCTGGACACCTCGGGCTGAGTCGGAGGCGATCGTGCTCGACCTCCTGACCGGCTTCGTGGGTGAGCTGCGTGCCGCCGGCATCCCGGTATCACTGTCCGAGCATCTCGACGCGGCCGAAACACTGCGTCATGTGCCACTCGAGGACCGAGAGGCGATCAAATACACCCTTGGTGCCAGCCTGGTGAAGTCGTCGACTCACTGGCCCGCCTATGAGACGGCCTTCGAGATCTACTTCTCCTTGCGCGGCCCCGGATATGCCATCGCCGGTGACGACGAAGACGAGAACGAGGACGGAGACGAGGACGGAGGGTCCGAGCAGGACGACGACGGCTCCAGCCTGCCTGGAAAAGGTGGGCGTAAGGGCAAGGGCCAGGGTGGCGGCGGGGGCGAGGGGATGACCCCCGAAGAGCTGGCCGACATGCTCTACAAGGCGTTGTTGAGCGCCAACAGCTCCATGATCCAAGCCGTGGCCCGCCAGGCCGTGAACCGCTACGGCGGCATGGAGGCGGGCCGGCCCGTGGGAGGGACCTACTACCTGTATCGGACGTTGCGGAACCTCGACCTCGACAAGGTCATCGATCGACTGGTCGAACAGGCCCGCCAGGCCACTGGTGCGGCAAATCAGGATGCGGCCCATGACCCGGCCGGCCCCGAGGTGACGCTCACCCCGCTCGAGGAGCGACTGCTACGCGACGAGTACCAGTCCCGCATCGATCAGTTGCGCAAGGAGATCGAGAGCGAGATCCGTCGGCGCCTGGTGGCCGACCGCGGCAGCGAGGCCCTGGCCAAGTCGATCCGCAAGCCGCTGCCCGAGGACATCGATGTCATGCACGCCACCAAGGACGAGCTGGTGGCGCTGCGCAAATCGCTGGCTCCGTTGTCACGCAAGCTGGCCGTTCGGCTGGCCCGCAAGCGGCGCCACGGTCGCAAGGGGCCGCTCGACTTCCGGGCCACGGTGCGCAGTTCGCTGTCGACGGGCGGGGTGCCGGTGGATCCGAAGTTCCGCTACCCCCGGCCCTCCAAGCCCGAGATCATCGTGATTGCAGACATCTCCGGGTCGGTGGCCTCGTTTGCCCGTTTCACCCTCCACCTGGTGCACGCCATCAGCTCGCAGTTCTCCAAGGTGCGCAGCTTCGTGTTCATCGACGGGATCGACGAGGTGACCCGGTTCTTCGACGGAGTCGACGACCCAGCCGAGGCAGTGCACCGCATCAACACCGAGGCAGACGTGGTGTGGGTGGATGGTCACTCCGACTATGGCCACGCCCTGACCGTGTTCTGGGAACGGTGGGGCGAAGAGATCACCCCCCGGTCCAGCGTGCTGCTGTTGGGGGACGCCCGGAACAACTACCACGCCTCGGGATCGTGGGTGATCAAGGAGATCCGGGCTCGGGCCCGCCACGTCTACTGGCTCAACCCGGAGCCCCGGGCCTACTGGGACTCGGGGGATTCGATCGTGGGCGAGTACGCCAACTACTGCGACGAGGTGGTCGAGTGCCGGACACTGCGTCAGTTGGAGCGGTTCGTGGGGGAGTTGGCATGAGCGCCTCCAGCCAGCCCAGCAGTTCCAGCCAGCCCAGCAGTTCCAGCCAGCCTGATGCGTCGGGCCAGGGATTCGATGCCCTGACCGGGGCCGGTACCGGTGCACCCGAGGGCCCGTCTCCCCATGCCCCCCCTCCCGGGATCCGCACGTTGGGACCGCACTCCGCCTCGGCCACCACCATCGTCCTAGTTCGCCACGGCGAGGCCGTGTGCAACGTGTCCGGCATGTGCGGCGGGCCGATCGGGTGCGAGGGTCTGACTGACCGGGGCCGGGCCCAGGTGGACGTGCTGCGGGCCCGACTGTTGGAGACTGGGGAGCTGGCAGGTGCGGACGCGCTCTATGCCAGCATCCTGCCTCGGGCGGTCGAGACGGCGGGCATCTTGGCCCCGGCCCTGGCCGGGATCGGTGCCGATGGCGTACGGACGGATCCGCCGCTAGTTGTCGAAGAGTGTGGATTCTGCGAGCTCCACCCTGGGGAAGCCGACGGACTGAACTGGTCGGACTTCAGCGCACGGTTCGGCAATCCGGACTGGGATACCGATCCAGGACGGGTCATCGCCCCGGGAGGGGAGAGTTGGACCGGGTTCGTCAACCGGGTGGCGGACACCTTGGATGCAGTGGCTGCCCGACACGCAGGACAACTGGTCGTGGTGGCTTGTCATGCCGGTGTGGTGGAGGCCTCACTGTTGGCCAAGACTCCGGTGGTGGACGGCCTCGTCGGGGCCCGGATGCAGCTGCGAACGCAGCACGCCTCACTGACCACGTGGGAGGTCGACGGCTCCCGATGGAAGCTTCTCGGCTACAACGACGGCGCCCATCATCTGGGAACCGACGGGGTCGGAGGAGGCGCCGAAGGGGTCACTGGTTCGGGCCGAGGGTGGATGAGTGTGGGGACCGGTGAACGGATCGGCTGATAGCCGGTGGTTCTGTCTGACCCTCGGCGACGGGGTGCGCGAGTAGTTGCAGCCGGCCTGCTGGACTCAGCAGGCGTAGTCGTTGTCGTAGGACACGTCCATGCCGCCGAGGGCGAGCGGTGCGCTCGGTGAGCTGTACTGCACGATCTGCACCGGGCCGGTGGGGAGCCCAGCGAAGAGCGAGTGCACATTGGCGCACGTAATCGATGGTGCGATTCCCCAGTCGGCGGCCCAGTAGGGCACGGCCGGCTGGTAGTTACCGACCAGGTTCGCCCAGTTGCCCGGACTGGCGTAGATACCCACACTGTTGAGCCCGACATAGCGAAGTCCGTCGATCGACCCCTGCACCAAGGCCTTGGTGTCGGGTTGGTGTCCAGACAGTGTGGCGTCCTCCACGTCGAGCCACCAGGGAACCAGCGCGTTGATGCCTGCAGCCTTGGCGTCGTTGAACGCTTGGACTGCGGTATTGAATCCGTAGTTGCAGGCAGTCGGCGAGGGTGAGGTGGCACACCATGGGTCGAGACTGGTTGGATCGGATCCGAAGTCGACGTAGATGTAGAGGTTGAGACCACCCCCGGCCCAGGCGGCCTGCTGGGCCAGACACGGATTCAGGTAGCCGGGCTGCTCCACCTGGACGATGGCTACGGAGTGAGGAGCGGGCGGCAGGGTGCCACCACGGGATGGGCACTGGTACTTGGAGATGTCATAGCCATAACTGCCCGATGGGTAGGAAGATCCGGTGAAGGAACCCGTGCCGGTCCCCTGGGTGATGCCCACCACCGGGGCCGACAGCACCTGGGGCGTCGACCCCCAGTAGGTGGCGTCGCCGAAGGCGGTAACTGCTCCATTGTTATTGGTGAACCAGTAGCCCAGACCGTCGGCCGTGACCGCCATCGACACCACCGGTCGACTCTGGGGAACACCGCCGAGGGATCCGTAGAACTTCGCATCGCCATAGGCGAAGATGCCACCGTCAGCGGCCACCATCCAGTACCCAGCCTGGCCGTGGGAGGCAGCCATGGCCACGATCGGCTTCTGGAGCTGGATGTTCCCCGTCGATCCGTAGAAGCCTGCATTGCCGTATGCGAATATCCCTCCGTCCGAGGCCACCAGCCAGTAGCCGTGGTTGTCGGCGGTCGGCGCCATCCCGACGACCGGCTTGTTCAGGTGGATGTTCCCGGTCGATCCATAAAAGGCGGCGTCCCCGTAGGCGAAGATCCCACCATCGGATGCCACGAGCCAGTAGCCCTTGCCGGTTGTAGTGGCGGCCATCCCCACGATGGGCTTGTTGAGATGTATCGAACCGGTGGATCCGTAAAAAGGAGCCGCGCCGAAACTGAAGATCCCACCGTCCGAGGCGACTTCCCAGTAGCCAGCTCCGTTGGGGGCCGTGGCCATCCCCACGATGGGCTTGTTCAACGGCTTGCCGCCCATGGAACCCAGGAAGGGAGCACCACCGAAGGCGAACACACCGCCGTCACTGGCGGCCATCCAGTAGGCGGAAACAGTTTGGGGAGCGGGCGGTACCGGCGCCAATGTAGTGGTCGTGGTGGTGGTGGCCAATGGCGCGTTGGGTGTCGGTATCGCGCTGGCCCCGGCGGACAGTGCGACGGAGGCTACGACGGCGACGACCGACAGGGATGCCCCTGCGACCCATCGGATCGGCCGGTTCTGTGTGCGCATGGTGGCCGGGGTTGATGGTGTCATGGGGGGAAGGTCTCCGTTCGTGGTGGTGCGGCGGCGCTCCCATTGTGGAGTCACCGTCCTGTCGATGCAACAACCCCCTTGTTGAAATGGGGTGTTGCTGCCGAGGGTCAGAACATGAGCTCGGCCCGGTCTAGTTTCGGAGCAGTTCCGCGATCCGGAAAGCCAGGTCGAGTGCTTGGCGACCATTGAGCCGGGGGTCGCAAGTGGTGGTGTAGTTCCGTCCCAGTTGGCCCTCGAGGATGTCCTCGACACCACCCAGGCATTCAGTCACATCATCCCCGGTGAGTTCGACGTGGACGCCACCCGGCCAGGTGCCGATCTCCCGATGGATACGAAAGAAGGTCTGCAACTCGCCGATGATGTCGTCGAACCGGCGGGTCTTCTGGCCGCCCTCGGCGGTGAACGTATTGCCGTGCATCGGATCGCACATCCACACCACCGGATGTCCTTCCGACTCCACGGCGGCCAGCAGTCGCGGCAGATGGTCGTCGATGGCATCGACACCGAAGCGGGTGATGAGCGTCAGCCGTCCGGGAATTCGTTCCGGGTTGAGGCGCTCGCACAGCGCCACTACATCGTCACCGGTAGCGGACGGACCGACCTTGGATCCCACTGGGTTGTGGATCCCGGCCAGGAACTCGAGGTGCGCTCCGTCGAGTTGGCGGGTCCGCTCGCCTACCCACAGCATGTGGGCCGAGCAGTCGTACCAGTCGCCGGTCAGGGAGTCCCGGCGGGTCAGCGCCTCCTCGTAGTCGAGGATCAGGGCTTCATGGCTGGTCCAGAAGTCGACCTGGTGGAGCGTGTCTTCCGCGGTGAGGTTGATGCCGCACGCGTCCATGAACCGCAAGGCTCGGTCGATACCTTCAGCGATGTCCTCGAAGCGGCGGCCTTCGTTGGAGGTAGCCACGAACTGCTGGTTCCAGGCATGGATCTGACTGAGGTCGGCAAATCCGCCCTTGGTAAAGGCGCGCAGCAAGTTGAGGGTCGCCACCGACTGCTCGTAGGCCGCCACGAGCCGGTTGGGGTCGGGTATGCGGGCGCTGCGTTCGGGCAGGTCGTCGTTGACCATGTGACCCCGGAACGAGTCGATGACCTGGTCGCCCACCTGCTCGGTGGGGGAGCTGCGAGGCTTGGCGAACTGGCCAGCGATCCGACCGACCTTGACCACCGGGAGCCCGGCGCCGTAGGTGAGCACGACGGCCATCTGGAGGATGACCTTCAGCTTGTCGCGGATCCGGTCCGCGGTGAACTCGGCGAACGACTCCGCACAGTCACCGGCCTGCAGCACGAACGCCTGCCCCGCGGATACCTGCCCGAGCGCCCGGGTCAGATGCCGTGCCTCGCCTGCGAATACCAAGGGAGGGAGGCTGCTCAGGCGGGCGTGGACCTGCTTGAGTGCACCATCGTCTGGCCACGTGGGCTGTTGGGCCGCGTCACGTGCGCGCCATGAGTCAGGGGCCCATGGTGCGGGCACGTCAGAGGCGGGGGTCGGGGTGGCCACGTCCACAGCGTAAAGCCTCTGGCTCTAGGCTCGGGACATGCCACCATTTCGCTTCGGCGTCCAACTGTCCAACGCCTCGTCGGGGCCGGCCTGGAGGAACTTGGCCCGAGCCGTCGAGAGCCTGGGGTACTCCACGTTGTTCATCCCCGACCACTTCGAGGATCAGCTCGGACCACTGGTGGCGCTGACCGTGGCCGCCGAGGCCACCACCGAACTGCGGGTGGGTTCATTGGTGTTCGGGAACGACTACCGGCACCCGATCGTGCTGGCCAAGGAGATCGCCACCCTTGACCTGATGTCCGAGGGCCGGGTGGAGTTCGGGCTCGGGGCCGGTTGGATGACGACCGACTACGAGCAGTCGGGCATGCCGCACGACACAGCCGGGGTGCGTATCACCCGGATGGCCGAGAGTCTGTCCATCATGAAGTCGCTGTGGTCGACGGGAGCCGCCGATTTCGAGGGCGAGCACTACACGATCACCGGGGCGATCGGCGCACCCCGTCCTCACCGGCGCCCGCACCCGCCCATCATCATCGGTGGCGGAGGCAAGCGGGTGCTCGGAATTGCCGCCCGCGAGGCGGACATCATCGGAGTGAACCCGAGTCTGGCTGCTGGCTACGTGGGACCCGAGGTGTTGGAGACCACGACCGCCGAGTATTACGACCAGCGGATCGGCTGGATCCGAGAGGCAGCAGGTGACCGGTTCGACTCCCTGGAGCTGCAGGTCCTGACGTTCCTCGTCCAGATCGTGCCCGACCGCCAAGATGCCATGGAGCGCTTGGGCCAGATGATGGGGGTCTCCGCCGAGCAGGTCGACGGCTCGCCCATTGCACTGATCGGAACGATCGAGCAGATCATCGAACGCCTGGTCGAGCGGCGCGAGCGGTTCGGCTTCTCCTACGTGATCGTCCACGAAGCGGAAATGGAAGCGTTCGCCCCGGTCGTGGCGGCCCTGGCTGGCACCTGAGGTGACCGGCACCGCCACCGGCCTCCGCATCGGCGTGTTCGGCGGGACGTTCGATCCGATCCATCTGGGCCACATCGAGGTGGCCGAGTCGGTCCGAGACGCACTCGGCCTCGACCGCATGCTCTTGGTGGTGGCTCACCAGCCGTGGCAGAAGGCGGGGCAGCCGGTCACGCCGCCTGAGGACCGCTACGCCATGGTGGCCGCGGCACTAGCCGACCGGCCCGGCTTAGAGGCATCCCGCATCGAGTTGGACCGGGGTGGACCGTCGTACACCATCGACACGGTCCGCCACTTGCGCGAGGTGGATCCGGATTGCGAAGTGGTGGTGATCGTGGGCGCCGATGTGGCCGCCTCCCTTGATACCTGGCACGACCATAAGGCCCTCCAGGGTTTGGTCACCCTGGCCGTGGTCGATCGCCCGGGATCTCTGCCTGCCGATCCACCAACTGGCTGGCAGTTCGTGCGGGTGCCGGTCCGTCCGGTCGATGTCTCGAGCACCGATCTGCGATCCCGGCTCCTGGCTGGGGAACCAGTGGGAGATGTCTTGCCGGATGCCGTCATCCGTTGCGCGACCGAGCGTGGTCTGTACGCTGCGGGGAGATGACCGTGCGGCTGACCCCTACCGAGTCTGACGGACCTCGGGAACCCGACGGCGAGTCTGACGGTGTCCGGGAACCCCAGGCCAAGGACCCACCAAGCACGTCTGATGCAACTCAGATGGAGGCCGGCACGTCGGCCACGGGAGACAGCCGGCGAACGCTCCGTGAGAGCCGGCGCCAGCGCCGCAGGACGGCCTGGGTGTGTGCGGTGGTCGTCGCCCTCTGTCTGGCGCTTACCATTGCCGTGGTGAGCATGGCTCGCTACCGTCCGCTTCGTGCACCGGGAACGATGGAATCGGTCGCCCTGGTCGCTGATCTGGCGCCAGCGCAACCGTTGCGCGTAGACCCACACCTCCCAAGCCCAGCACCCGATGGCATCCCGCTGTCGTCCGCATCACCTCATGGCGCAGGTGCGTCAGAAGGAGTCATCCGTTGACCAGCACTGGACCCACCGCCACGACTGGATCCACCGCCACGACTGGATCCACTACCTCGACTGGACCCACCGCCTCGACTGGACCCACCGGCGAAGTGGCTCCGGCGCGCGGTGTCCCCGAGGAGTGTCTGGTGGCCGCCCGTGCGGCCGATGCCAAGTCCGGTGAGGAGATCGTGATTCTCGACATGGGCGACCTGCTTGGGATAGCCGAAGCCTTTGTCATCACCAATGGCCGCAACAGCCGCCAGGTGAAGACGATCGTGGACGAGGTGGAGCTCCAGGTGAAGCTGGCGTCGGGCCGATCGCCTGTGCGGATCGAGGGACTGGCCGATGCCACCTGGGTCCTCATGGACTACGGGGACTTCTTGGTACATGTGTTTATGGACGAGGCCCGCTCGTACTACGACCTCGAGCATCTGTGGAGCGATGCTCCTCGGATTCCTTGGGCGGTTCCGGATAACGCCTGATGACTGCGGTTCGCCGTGGTGGAACGGGTCAGGAGTCGCATGCGACTCAGGGAATCGGAGCCTGGGCCGGATAGTCGATGCGACCGACCGGTCCCGGAACCTGAGCGCCAGTTGCCGTCGGGACCTCGATCGACTTCCCCTTGATGGAGAAGGTCACCCCGCTCAACCCCGGCTGCTCGGTGACCGTGTAGACCACCTGGGCGATGGCCAAGGTCTGATCTGGCCCCACGACATGGATCGGGTCAGCTGTGAAGTTGACCGAGGCGACCCCGGCGGACTGGGTCGTGGTGACCTGGATCTTGTCGCCGCTCAGGAACGACTGGATGCCACTGGCCGCCTCGGTCGCTGTCGGTCCTTGCAATAGCGCCCTGACGATCTGACCAAGCGAAGCCGGGATGGCCACCTCTCTGGATACGGCCACCACATGCCCGTCCGGCCCGGCGAGGAAGATGACTTCGGGCACACCGACGGCGGGGATCGATCCAGGGATCGTTGTCGTGGTGGTCGGGGGATCGAGCAGTCGGTAGGGGACATTCGACTTGACGATCGGCGTGGGTGACGTTGCTGATGGGATGCCGCACGATGCCGTGACCACGGTCACCCCAGTCACCACCAGGACGAACGTCCACCGACGAAGGGCCCTACTCACTGCGACTCCTCGGTGATCGAATACGACTCGGTGGCCGTGAGCATCGGAGGACGAAGCGGTAGTTCGACGATGAACCGGGTGCCCCCGCCACTGGCGTCCTCACTCCAGACGCGACCACCGTGCAGGCGGACGTGTTCGGCGACCAGGGACAGCCCGAGGCCTGTGCCCTGACCAGATTCGCGCTGGCCTGCTCGTTTGCCTCGGTAGAAGCGCTCAAAGAGCTGGTCCCTCTCCGAATCCGGGACTCCCGGACCGTGATCCTCCACGATGACCCGGACCGAGGTGGCAGGGACCCCTGCGAGCGGCCAGCGTTCTACCAGGACCTTGGTTACCCCGCCGGCGTAGAACGAGGCATTCTCCAACAGGTTGGCCGCCACCCGCTCGAACCTGCGTTTGTCCACTTGCAGCCGGAGCCCTTCCATCCCCGGTCCGATCTCGACTGGATAGGCCACTGGGCCTCGCACTCCATCGTCGCCCAGCGGGCCAGACGCAGCGACAGCCTGGCGGACCAGTTCGCCGGGGTCGACTTCGTCGAGGGACAGTTCGGCGGAACCGGCATCGAAACGAGAGATTTCGAGGAGGTCATCGACCATCCGGGTGAAGCGTCGGAGATCACCATCGAGCAGGTCGAGGGCACGCTGCGCTCGAGGGTCCAGCTGGCTGCGGTGATGCTCCAGTACGGACACCGTGGCCGTCAACGTGGTCAGCGGTGACCGCAGCTCGTGGCTTACATCCGAGGTGAACCGCGCTTCGCGTTCGATCCGCTCCTGAAGATTGGCGGTCATCTGGTTGAAGGCGGCAGCCAACTCCTCGAGGTCGGCATCGTCAGCGGCATCGACGCGAGTGTCGAGCCGGCCCCCGGCAATGGCCACGGCGGCATCGGTGAGTCCAGCAAGCGGGCGCAGCGCCCGGGAGCTGGCCCACCTTCCGACCGCGGCTCCGGCGATGGTGGTGACCAAGGCGGCCGCGGCCAGGGCCAACGCCAAGTCGCGGAGGGTCCTGGCTAGCTCATCGAGCGAGAACACCTCGAAGTATGCGGCATGCACAGCCGGCAGCGGAACTCCGATCACCAGATGAGGCGAGCCCGAGAGTGAGAAGAGCTGTGCCCCCGGGGTCCCCGAGAGGACGAGTCTGCGCTCTGCGGCCGGGATGGCGCTTTGGCCGACGGAGATCGACGTGGCGTACCACTGGTTGCCGGTGTGCAGCACCGACCGCGAACCGGGCACGGTATCCACTGATTCGATCAACTGGGTGATCCGAGCGACAGGTGACCGGAGCGAGTTCTGCACCAGCGCGGCATTGGCGAAGGCCTGGCGCTGATCGGCTGACGTGCGCTCGGACAGGAAGGCCTGGCGGGCGACGAAGTAGGTGATGCCGGCCATAAGGGTAGACAGCCCGAAGGCCCCGATAGCGAAGGTCAGGGTGACACGAGCCCGGAGGCCGGGCCGGTGGGTACGCCCGAATCGGTGCGTTGGGGACGGGTGGGTGTGGGTGGCATCGACTGGGAGATCAAGGTCGCCAGAGCCACCGGCAGTCTTGGGATCCATGGATCAGACCGCCAGCTTGTAGCCCATGCCTCGGACGGTGAGGATGAAACGCGGGAGTGCCGGGTCGGGCTCGATCTTGGTCCGGAGGCGGCGCACGTGGACGTCGACGAGCCGACCGTCGCCGAAGTAGTCGTAGCCCCAGACCCGCTCCAGCAGCTGTTCGCGGCTGAGCACCTTGCCGGGGTAGTTGGCCAGTTCGCACAGCAGGCGGAACTCGGTGCGGGTGCAGTGGACTTCGACCCCAGCACTGCGCACTACGCCTGCCTCTGGCTCGATCTCGATTTCGCCGAAGGAGAGGATGGCGGACCCCTCGCCCTCGTGGCGCGAGCGACGGAGCAGGGCGCGTATGCGAGCAGCGAGTTCCTTGGCTACGAAGGGCTTGGTCACATAGTCGTCTGCTCCAGCTTCGAGTCCGGCGACGACATCATGGGTGTCGGACCTGGCCGTCACCATGATGACCGGGACCGTCGATTGACGGCGGATCACCCGGCACGTCTCGAATCCATCGATCCCCGGAAGCATCAGGTCGATCAGGACCAGTTCATAGGGTTCTGCTGCGAACAGCGCGACGGCTTCTTCGCCACTGCCCACGTCGTCCACGCCATAGCCCTCCTCTTCCAGCGCCAGGCGCATCGAGGAGCGGATCCGTTCGTCGTCCTCGACGATCAGGATGCGACTCATGACCCGATCATGACACGACCGCCCTGCCCGTAGCGGGCAGGGCGGTCGTGGATAGCGGACGGGCCAAAGGAACTAGGACAGCCAGACCTGCTGAGGCCAGATAGCCCCGCCGATCAGTCCGAACGCAGCCTGGCCGGACGGAGCCTTTGGATTGTTGAAGTTCTGCACCTTCTCCTTGGCTCCGATGGCCCAGACGATCCGGGAGTACCAGACGTAGGGGATATCGGTCGATAGGAGCTTGTTGACCTGCTGGTAGGCCTGAGTCTGGGTCGCCTTGTCCGTCGATTGACGTCCCTGCAGAAGGGCGGTCTGCATGGCCGGATCGGTGTTGCGGGCCATGTTGATGGAGAACAGCGGCGTGTTGGCGTTGGTCGGGGTCCAGAAGATGTAGTTCATGTCTGGGTTGACCGCACCGAACTGGCGCCAGGTGAGCGCTTGGAAGTCGCCGGTAAGGGCAACATTGATGATCGAGTCCTGGAGGATTGCCTTCAAGGTGACCTTCATCCCGACGGTCTGGAGCTGCTGCTGCAGGTACTGACCGATTTGGCTGCCTTTAGGTTCGGGCGTGTGGCCCAGGGCGAGCGACACCGGCGCCCCGGTCTCCTTCTCCACCTCGGACACCAGTTGCTTGGCCTTGGCGACGTTGTACGTCGGGTAGCCGTTGTCGGCTACGTAGTAGGGCGACGTGGAGGTGAATGCACCATTGGATGTCTGGCTGACGCCTCCGTCGATGACCTGCGTGTACTGCTTGGAGCTGATGGCGTAGGCCGCGGCCTGGCGCACCTTGAGGTTGTCGAACGGTGGTTTCGACAAGTTGAGCAGCATGAGGCCCATGTCGGGCTCCCCGGCGACGTTCTTGGAGTCATCGCAGTAGGCAATCGACGTGTCGCTGCGCATGGTGCTGATCGACGCGGTATTGGTGGTGTGAATGATGTCGACCGAACCCGACTGCAGACTGGCGAGGAGCTGCTGGGAGTCCGGGATCGGCTTGTAAGTGATGCTGTCCAGATACGGCAGACCGCTCCGCCAGTAGTGCGGATTCCGAGTGGCGGTGAAGTGGCTGTTCGGGACCCATTCCTGGAAGACGAACGGGCCGGTCCCGATCGGATTGGTCTCACTATTGGTTTTGAGCCAGTTGGGCTCGGCGATGAAGGCGAACTGACTGCCGATACCACCGCAGAGGTAGTAGTTGAACGGAACCCATGGCGTCTTCATGGTGATGGTGACGACCAATGGGCTGGTCACGACGACCGACTGCACCGGGGTGAGGGCCGGCCCGGTCAGCAACGAGTCCTGGTGGGCTTTGAAGTTGGCTGCCACGGCCGCACCGTCGCATGGCGCACCGTTGTGGAAGGTGACGTTGGGTCGCATGGTGATCGTCCACACGGTGCCGGTCGAGTTCGAGGTCACTGATTCGGCCAGGTTGGGCTGCGGGGCGCCGTCGTTGTCCAGGATCATCAGCGTGTCGAACACGGTGCGGGCGTACATGATGCCCACTTCGTCGAAGGTGCCGAGCGTGGGGGAGAAGCCTTTCTCTTCGGCGTCGACTCCGAATACGAGTTGGCCGCCCTTCTTGGGGGTTGCCGTCGACACGCCGTTCGGCTGGGTGCCCGACGATGAAGACGACGATCCCGAGTCTGAGCCGCACCCAGCGAGGAGCCCTCCTGCTGTGCTTGCGATGGCCAGCCCGGCGCCGGCGACGGCACCCTTGGCCAGGAACGAGCGGCGGTCGATACGATCAGTCATGGTCCCCCTTCGGACTCGACCCCGGCATTCGCCGAGCGTCGTACTGCATGTGATTACGCCACCGAATTCCCCCCATCCCCCCCGGGGTTCGGCACCTTTACTGTCGGACCCTGACATTACCCTCCAGCGCTCTCGGGTGCAGGGGATGAGCGTCGGTCGTGTGTGCTGACTGCGCCCACCGCCCTGACGGTGAGTTATGCACGCACAATTCTGTCTCCGGCCGGTAGGCTCGAAGGGTGGATTGGGAGATTGAGGCTTACGGTCGTTCAGTTGCCGGCCTGTCCCCCGAGACCGTGCGGGCCTATGCCTCTGACGTTGAGCGTTTCGCGGCATGGGCCGAGCGCAGCGGGGCCACTGGTCCGGCCGGCGTCGACCGGATCCTGCTCCGCCGCTACCTCGCATTCCTGGCCACCCGGCGCTACGCCAAGGCGACCATCTCCCGGACGGCCGCGTCGCTCCGCTCCTACTTCGGTTGGTGCAACCGTCGTGGACTGATCGCGGGCGACCCCTCGGTCCGGCTGACCGCACCCTCACCGGACTCGAGGTTGCCCCGGGTCCTCGGCCACGCCGAGCTCGACCAGTTGCTCGATTCCGCCTCAGCTCGGCCTGATCCGGGTCAGACAGGCGCCGATGACACGGCGGCCGGCCCCCCGTCGGCCCGCGACCTGCGAGACGATGCGGTGCTGGAACTGCTCTATGGGAGCGGCATGCGAGTGGCCGAGTTGTGTGGGCTCGATGTCAGCGATCTCGACCTGGGCCGAGGAGTGGTGACGGTGACCGGAAAAGGGTCGAAACAACGTCAGGTGCTCGTCCATGATCGGTGCGTGGCCGCCGTCCGGGCCTGGCTGGCTGGCCCCCGGATGTCGTTGGCCAGACTGGGTAGCGACTCGGGAGCGCTCTTCTACAACAGCAGGGGGAATCGCCTGGGTTCCCGGGACGTCCGGCGAGTGCTCGACCGCCGTTCACCGGTCCCCACGCACCCCCACGCCCTGCGCCACAGCTTCGCCACGCACCTGCTCGACGGGGGTGCCGATCTGCGAGTCGTGCAAGAGTTGCTCGGGCATGCCAGCCTGCAGACGACACAGGTCTACACTCATGTGAGCAAAGAGCGCCTGCTTTCGGTGTACTCCGGAACGCATCCACGGGCCTAAGGGGACAATTGGCGACGCAACTGGACACGGCTGGGCACGGCATCGACGCCCTGTGGGCCGAGTACAAGAAGACAGGTGGCAAGGCGCTGCGCGATCAATTGATCGTCCACTACGCCCCAGTGGTCAAGTACGTGGCCGGTCGAGTGTCGGTCGGTCTGCCTCGCCACGTGGACGAGTCCGACTTGGCCAGTTACGGGATCATCGGGTTGATCGACGCCATCGAGCGGTTCGAGCCGGCCCGCAATATCAAGTTTGAAACGTACGCCGTGCCCCGTATAAAGGGCGCCATCATCGATGAGCTGCGTTCCATCGACTGGGTCCCGCGTTCGGTCAGGGCCAAGGCCAGAGCCGTCGAGCAGTCCTATTCCAAGCTCGAGTCGACGCTCCGTCGAACACCGACGGACGACGAGGTGGCAGCTGACCTCGAGATGACGGATGCCGAGTTCCAGACCACGCTCCGCAAGATCTCCTTCGTCGGGGTGGTCGCACTCGATGAGGTGTTCCGTGGTGGTGACCATTCGGACCGCTCCACGTTGGGCGAGTCCCTGCCGGATGCCACGGCGGGACCGATGGAGACTTTCGAAGTAAATGAGACCAAGGAAGCGCTGGTCAAGGCGGTCAGTGAGATGGCCGACCGAGAGAAGACCGTCCTCACCCTCTACTATTACGAGGGGCTGACCCTCGCCGAAATCGGCGACATCCTCGGTGTGACCGAGTCCCGTGTCTGTCAGATCCACACCAAGGCAGTACTGCAGCTACGGGCCAAGTTGTCGGATCGACCTGAAGGTGCAGGTCGCAACTCGGCCGTTGCCACGAGCAAGTCAGCCAAGGACAAGGCCGTCGCAGCCACTCCTGCGGCCACGCCCGCTGCCAGCTGAGCGCACCGGCTAGCACCTCCGAGTGGAGGTCGGCGGCTGTGGGTACTACCATGACGGGGTCCCACCGTCCGGTGGGGCAACCGAGCGGTAACTACTACGCACCCGGCCGCGTCAACGGTCGCCCCTCACGAGGGGTGCTGCAGCCGGGAAACCAACCGTCACAAGGAGCAGTCATATGGCCGTCGTAACGATGAAGCAACTGTTGGGCGCGGGCGTCCACTTCGGGCACCAGACCCGTCGGTGGAACCCGAAGATGCGCCGGTTCATCCTCGGCGAGCGCAACGGTGTCTACCTGATCGACCTCCAGCAGACCATGCAGGGGATCGAGGAGTCCTATCAGTACATCCGGGACCTCGTCGCTGGCGGTGGCACCATCCTCTTCGTCGGGACCAAGAAGCAGTCTCAAGGTCCCATTGCCGTCTACGCCGACGCGTGCGGTATGCCCTATGTGAACGAGCGGTGGCTGGGCGGCATGCTCACCAACTTCCAGACTGTCTCCACCCGGGTGAAGCGCATGAAGGAGTTCGAGGCCATGCAGAAGGCCGGCGACTTCGATGCCATGCCCAAGAAAGAGGCGCTTCGCAACTCCCGTGAACTCGAGAAGCTCCAGCGCAATCTCGGTGGGATCCGTGGGCTCGACAAGTTGCCCGACGCCATCTTCGTGATCGACACCATGAAGGAGCACATCGCTGTCACCGAAGCCAACAAGCTCGGCTTGCCGATCGTGGCCGTGGTCGACACCAACTGCGACCCCGACGTCATCACTCACGTGATCCCGGGCAACGACGACGCCATCCGCTCCGGCGCACTCCTGTGCCGCGTGGTAGCCGACGCCGTGACCGAGGGACGCTTCATCGCCCAGAACCGTCCGGCCCCCAAGGCCGTTGCCCCAACACCTGCACCGGCACCGGCGCCCGTTGCGGAGACACCATTCATCGAGGCTCC